>JAJZZA010000032.1 GCA_021797825.1 Bacillota bacterium
GCCATAGCCCTTTCATCAAGCGCGTCCGTCGCCGGGGAATAGCATCCGTTCATGGTACAGTTCCCGGACAGCCAACCCGAGACTTTTTTGGCCAAATACCGTGAGACCTTACAACAGGAGGCGTCCCGTGCCCGAGACCACCGTCTTCACCTATCAGATCTCCCTATCCCCCACGGAATGGAACCAAGCGTCAGCCGCTCGCCGGGCCGCTGGCGACCTTTGGACGCGGTTAGGCAAAATTCACCGTTTTGGTCGGCGTCGGCATTGGCGGTGGCCGACGAAATCCCCATTTAAGGCACATTTTAAACGGCGGGTTCCGCTCCACTCGCAAACGGCACACGCGATCATCGGAAAGTTCTGCGCCCGATTGACGGGGTGCGGACAAAACGCCAGCAAGGGGATCACCGCACGCGGTCCGCAACTTATGTCGCCACCGCCACCTTTTTTTGGATAGGGCCGGTTGGCGGATTATGCCATGGCGAGAACTTTTTGCACAATGTGCCAAGGAATTTGGTGATGCCATGTCGAATGGCAGAACGAGATCACGGATAAAAGTTTGCAGCGGAAGAAGGCAGAGGCCGGTGCCGGCAAGCGAACGCGTCTTGACAGTGTTTTTGAATAGCAGCCAGCAGGTTATCCGCGAACGCGACCTTCGCAAGAAGCTCCGGTTGGTAGCAGCCGCGGTAACTGAGGCTGGGCTGTTTCGACGTGCGGTGGTCCAGTTATACGGGGAGACCTATGGCGAAAAGATTTTTGGCTGCGCTGGCCTGACTGCAGCCGAGGAAGCCTGGCTAAACAGCCGCAACACCTGGGGGCCTCGCGAGTATGATCGCATAACCGCGGCGGCGACCTCCTGGCACGGCATCTATTATGTCCCTCACGACCGTCTGGAAGCAGCCATCCCGGACCTCGGAGAAACGCTTATTGCCTCGGCCCGGCCGTGGTCCGGCGAAGGGTACTGGCATCCGAACGACATGCTGTTTGCCACCCTGGTCTCGTCACAAGGCGAGGTGATGGGCAATCTCACCGCCGATGAGCCCCACGATGACCGCATTCCCAGCCGTGAGACCGCGGCTTTGCTGGCCCCGTTTCTTTCCATGGCAAGTGCTGCCGTCGAGCAGGAATTGAATCGGCGGCGGGACACTTTGACGGGCTGCTTTAATGGTCCGTTTTGCCTCGACGAGACATCCCGGCGCCTGGGAAAATCACAACCGGTCGGTTTTTTGTTTTGCGACCTCGATAACTTAAAGACGGTTAACGATCGCTATGGTCACGGCGCCGGAGACCGGCTGATTTTGGACGTGGGGTCCCGGCTGAGAACTCTGGTCTCCTCCGGCCCCTTTGCGGAGAGTGCGGTCTGCCGTTTGCACGGCGATGAATTTGCCGTGTTGTTCCAGGTTCCTATGGACCACAGCGTGCACACCCTAATCAACTGGTTGCGCGGACAGTGGCCGGCCATCTTGCCCGAAGTCAGTTGGGGACTTGCGGTTAGCAAGTCCGGTGACACTCCCCATACCCTCATGCGCCGGGCTGAACTGGCCATGTATAACGACAAGCGTGGAAAAACTCAACGCCCCTTGACGAATCGCATAACCGCGCGGTCGCCTGTGCCACGCAATCCAGATTAAACGCCGCGCCATCCACAAATCCCTCACCCTGGAACGGGTTTTTGCCCGCAGAGAGCTTGTCCCGAACCTGAGCCGGATATGCTGACTGACCAACCGATCGGGGAAGCCCCCCTCATCGCGAAGCCCTCTTGCCCCGTGGTGGGGCGGCCGCCACCGCTTGCCGTTCGCATGCTTAAGGGGCGGGCAAGCCGTCAGGCTTCCCCGCCCTGTGCGCTGATCGACCGGGAAATGGGTCGAATTGGTGATGGAAGCGACTCCCCCGGGGGGCGTTCCCCGATCTCACCCACACCGCCCCCCGCGGTCGCCTAGGCTCAGCTGTTAGGAAAGGGCCTGGCCCCGGCCGGCGGCAGGATCGGTGGCACGTTACCAATCGCCGTCATCTCCAGCAGGTCCGAAAACCTGGTAGTCTTGCCGTTAGCCGTCACCGACCAACTCAATTCTGACCGCAAGGGTGCCCCCGTGGCGCGGTCCACGCAGGTTACCCCGGTTTCATGGCCGCTGCTTCCCACCACTCCGAGGTTGACCGACACATCGTATGCGTTGCCAGGTCTGCCCAACACCGAGCATGCTCCGGCATAACGTGCGACACCGCCTTCAAAGGTGTTTTTCCACGAATTTGCAATTGAAGACCTCTGCGCCAGAGGCGCAGCGAACGCGGCGGCCAATCCGGTTTGGTTATTCGTACCCAAATCGAAGGAACCCTCTGGACCTGAAAAATAGTAGTGTCCGTTTTGCGCACGGATCACACTCACCGAATGGGCGGTGCCGGGATCAATGACAAAATCGTAGTCGGTGGGACTGTAATAGGAAGATTCCATGGTAATCGTTCCTCCCGGACTGCTTCCCCCCGCCACCGCGATGGTCGAGCGATACGAATAGTTTGTCAGTTTTTGCAGATTGCCCCAGAGTGCCGTGCCCTGCCAGGATGGACCAGACGCCTGCTTCGGCGAAGTCGGAGACGGTGTCTTGGAGACACTCTTATGCGCCGGCGAGGGGGTTCCACCCGTCGCCGAGGACGTGCCTCCCCCACACCCGCTGGCCACGATTCCCACCACACCCAACCCCACTCCGAACACTGTCCAGAACTTTCTGCCGTATGTCACCATGTTTTCCGCCCTGCCCTTCGTACGATTAGATTCCGTGGACATACCGCGCAGCCACTGCCCCCAGCAGCGGAAGCCGCACCGTCTTTCCCTGAAACGCGCCGACCATGCAAACCAGCCACGCCGCCAGAAACACCAGACCCAACAGCGAGCTGCCTGCAGAAGCGAGCAACAGCCCCGCCCAGGGCACACCCACGGCCACAACGGTCACCGCCACCCCCCACACCACCGAGGCCAGGAAGGCCGCGATCGATAGTACAATCGACTGCACGGCCGCAAAGCGCACAAAGCCGTCGTTTGGTGTCAGAATGAAAAATATGATGCCGGTGACAAATCCGAACAGATAGGCCAATCCCGCCGCAACGTGTGGAGAAAGGTTGCTTGCCGGGTCCGGGACACTCCCAAAGCCCTGACCGTTAACGCCCATCGCCATATCCTCCCTTTTTTCTTACCGCTGCCAGACGAAGCCACCTGCGCAGCGCTTCACTTGCTCTGTACCAGGACCCGCCCAGTCCCCGGCTTGGCGTCAACCGTGACGTGTCGTTCCGGGCCCCCGCATTTTGGCCATCCAGACGGCCGCCTCCGCCGGTGATCCGCGGGCTAGGGCAGCCGCATGCAACAGAGAGAGAGCCTGGCCCAAGGCGGCCTCCATTTCGAGACGCACTGGGTCGGCCCAACTGGCTGCAACCTCTTCCTCCAGAAACCTTCCCCTTATCAGCGTGACCACGTGCCGAGCGACGGCTTGGTTGCCTTGAATCAACCCTGGCTCCAATTGTCGAACCGCCTGCACGTCCCAGAAATCCTCGCCAGTCAAAACCAAGCGATAACAACCGTCCGCATAGACAATACGCTCGGGGGGCAGCGCCGGTTGAATGCGAGCCCGCAAGCGGTGGATCACGCTCCACAACCGGGGCCGGGTCACTGTGGAAGTCAGGTTGGGCCAAAGCCCCGCGCACATCGTATCGGCCCGAACGGCTGCCGGATAGAGGGCCAACAGCCATTTGAAAACCCGTTTGGATTGATGTTGGTTCCAATCGGAGAGGATTCGTCCATCCACCGCCGCTTCGAAGTAGCCCAGACTGCTAACAGACAACCCGGAGACCTCTGCCGGTAGGGGTTGACGGTGCCCCTGATCGAGTGTTGTCGCCGAGGATGCTGGTGGAACCGGCCCTGATTCGTCCACTGCGTTCACAGCCCCCCGCTGCCCTTGACTTGGTCGCATCGTCTCTCTCCCACATCCAAGATAGCAAGATGACAGTCCATGCGCAGTGCCAAGTCAGTGTCACATTGATGGCATTGACTGCCATTTGTGCCCGTTGCGCCACCGGTAGATGGCCGGGGGATGTTTTTGACGGCCCACGCGTGCGAAACATCCTCCGAGCCGTATGGAGTTGCCCGAACCACCACACACCGTCAGGCGGTGGCGGAAATTTTCGCGACAGGGTCGCGTCATCGCGGCATCGGAGCGGCCGGCATGGGGGCCGGGATACCCGTGTTCGCCGTAAGTTTCGCCGAGTCGCCGGGACTCAACCGCACCCCGACCGTTAACTAAACAATGACTGCGCGAATTCCTCCAACCCTTTATGTAAATATCGGAAATACGTACGCCGGGAGAGGTGCAGTTGCTCCGCCAGGGATTCATGCGTCCCTTTTTGCTCGACATAGTAACAGCGGAGAATGGCCCCCGCGGTTTCCTCCGAAAATCGCGTATGGTTGATGGCGTCGGTCAGCCACGCATACAAAAACCCGGCCCCTGACACGCCGAAGGCCGAGTTCGCATAGCGCGCCGCCGCGGTCCGAGGCAGCCCGTCCGGATCATGCAGGGCTTCCAAAGCTTCTCGCGCGGCGACGGCCTGGCCTGGCGCCGCAACCGCTGACCGGCCCCGAGACTCCACTAAGGCCCGCAGCCACCGCACGTAACCGCCGCTTAAATCAAGCGTGTAGGCATGATGCGGCAATTTGCGCCCCCGCAGCATCACCTCGAAATTGTCCACCCTGCGCCCGCCCACCAAGGGAGCAAAAAATTCCGCTTGCGGCAACGCCGTCACGACCACCAAGGCTTGGTACCGGGAGAGTTCGAGACAGGATTCGCGAAATAGCGCGAAGTACAGGTCGTCGGACGGATGGGCCAAACCCATCTGTGCCAGTATCAGCAACCGGTCTTCACGGGTCCTCAGCTCCTCCGCTGGCACGCTCCGCAGATAGGCGGCCGAGGCCGGCTCTTTCCACAGCGCCTGCCTAGTGACACGGGTATACGGGATCGGCGCGGAATACCCCAAGAGTTCTCCCCGCGCCCCTCGCGCCGTCACGAATCCTTGCGGAAAGACCTCAACCAAAGCCCGCAGAGCCTCCCGTTCCTCCGCCAATCCACTCTCTCCGACCCCGAAACTGATTCGCAGCGTGGCCTGCCGGCAAGCATAGAGTTCCTCCAGGTTGCCGTGCGACACCCCGCGCTCAAAATGCCAGCCGCTTTGCGATTCGCCGGCGGGCCGCAACCAGGAGTGCCAGAGACAATCGGTCGCCAAATTGGTAATTTCGGCCCAGTTGGCCCCGATCCCCGCGCTCGACTCGCGGCCCGCCGCATCCAAACAATGCTGAATCGCCCGCCACCGCCAGCGCATGGCCGACCATGGACGACGCTCCAACAGCGCCGTTGCCATGGTCTGCCGCACGGCCTCGTGCACGCTATACCCGGCGATGGTACGCGTGACCACCGGCAAATTGACCAGGTCCGGCCAACAAGCGTTTACCTGGTCCGGCCCCAGCATGGTCACCAGCACTTCGCGGTCAAACCGATTTAAAAGGGAGGCCGCGGCAAGACCCTCCTCAAGTGCCGCAGGGTGTTCCGCATCCTCCGGTTGGCGTGAGCGCTCGAAGTGCAAGATGCGTTGAATAAACGGCGTAACCAAGGTCTCCGCATCCGTCGTCTGGTAAAGCGCCGTCCCGGCAGGCCACATTTCCGTCCACCCGCCATCCTGCTCGGCACCATCCGCCCACAGGTCCCCGGCCATGGCTAACAGCAACGGATTCCCTCCGCAAATGCTCTGGGCGCAACGCAACGCACGTTCCGCAGTCACCCCGCGGCGGCTCAACAATTCCCGGCTTTCCTGTTCCGACAACGGCCCCAATGCCAGCGGCCGCAGCAAACTGCGCCAGGCCGGGTCTCCCGGCCAGAGATCTTTCTGATGCGGGCGACCGGCCAAAACCACCAGCACTGCGGGGCTTAACTGCAACAAGACTTCGGTTCGCAGCCACCGGTCGCCAGCCGACAGCTTGTCGTACCCGTCAATCAACAGGGTCAGCCGGCCGTCGCTACGCGCGCGCCCGTCCAATGCACCCACCACCTCGCGCAATGATTGGGGCGGGCTCCCCATCCATTCCCGCGACGCGTTGCCAAATGCTTGCAAAAGCCCGACGGCAGTCGGCTCCACCCCACCGCCGTCGATGAATACGGCGGGTATCCCGCGGTCCTGAATGAGACGTCGCCAAGCACGCATCAGAGCGGTTTTGCCGACCCCCGCCGGACCGTGCAGATAAATCACCCGCGACTTTCCGGCCGGTTCCTCCAGCGCACGCACCAAGATGTCCAGCTCGGCCGACCGGCCCACAAAGAGGGCGCGCTCAGCCTGATTCAGCCTCTCCTCCAGCGTCCCCGCCGACCTTGTATCCATGGCTTCCTCCCGGTTATGGCTCCAAACAAAGGCGCAGGTATTGGTTAGGAACAACGGGCGAAGAACAAGAGGTTCGGTGAACTCAGGCCGACCGACGACGCGCAGGCAATCGCAACCACCGGGTTACGCAACCGACCCGCGCATGATAGCTAGTAGGTATATCTTAGCGACTTCGCGGTCCGAGTCAAAGAGGCCGCCTCCAAAATCGGCCCCCGGCCTTGTGGACCCGATTCTGCCGTTGGGTGCCTGAGTGAGGGGTCCTTAACGCGCATACGGGCCGGAGCGTATAATATGGAATCAAGTAATTTATTCCGCCAAACGAATGGAGCGGCACGAATAGTGCAATGGACTCGGAACCAATTTACTGTCAGTGATACGTTAGACAAAGTCGATTTGGATACGCTCGGTGACTTTCTGGCTGGCGGATGCGTATTGGGCGGCAAACCGGTCTAGACACGCTATTGAAAAAAGTATCCAGCATTCCATAGTGTTTGGGATGTATACTGATGGAAAGATGGTCGCATTCGCAAGGGTCACCACAGACCGAGCGGTATTCGGCTGGATTTCCGATGTCTTTATCCGTTCGGATTATCGCGGATTGGGCCTTGGAATGTGGTTGATGGAGGGTCTACTCGAACATCCGACAATTAGCCGATTAAGTAGCCGAGGATTAGCGACGAAAGACGCCTATTCCTGGTACGAAACATTCGGGTTTCAGCGATGCGAAACTATGTTACTACGGCGCGATTGAAGTGGGCTGTCGTCGTGTGCATCTGGGGGTCGAGAGCGCATTAGCCCAAGGCCGTTCTTCGGAAGGATCCCGTTCCGGCTAGTACGGCAGTAGTGTAGGTAGAATGAGGCGTCAATGGCGGATGCAATGAGGCAAAGTGGACCAGTGGAGAGTGGTGTGGTTGGCCAATATCCTTGGCGTCTGCTGGAATAGAATAGAGAGCAATGTCCTGTCTATCCCTTGTATGACTGGGCAGACGGACCGGGTCACCGGCATGCGTGGCGAGATGCCACTGGGCTTGAGTCGGAGCTGCGCCAAATGCCAACCCTGTGGGGCCAAATAGTACCGTTGATAGATTGGGTTCATCACCTTTACCCGCCGTGGAACGGCATAGCGGGCGGCGGTGAGCGCCCCTGCCACACCACACGGCATGCGGGTCCGCACTGGGCGGTTCGAGCAGTTGAGGTCATGCGAGTCTGGTCTGGGGAAGCCAGCCAAGATCATCGAAGTATTTGACCGTCAGGATACGATTCCACCCTGCTTCGCTGTGCCCCCACCAACTGCCGGTTCCCCCGGCACTCAAGGCCGCCAACTCGTGGGCGACGGACACGGCTATACGGCGTCCCCGTTCGCCACTGTTTGAGTTGAAAGGCCCGCAGCCGGTGCCGAATCCATGAATCTGGGGCTTTGAACACCGTAGGCGTCTATGCAAGCCGGAAATACGCTTTCCAATCCGGCAGGTATTCCCGCATGTGTGCAGCAACCTGCGCCATGCTCGTGCCCCCGACACGTTTGGTGATGGCCCCGGATGCGCGGTTTGAACGTGTCAATAGCCTTGGGAGCCACAGCGGTCTTCACCCTGTCCCCCGACCATCGCCCGCGGCAATAGCCGAGGAACTTCCGTCCGAACATCGAACCCACTTCGGTTTTCTTCTTGTTCACGCGCAGATGCAACCGCTCATACATCTTGCGCCTCCAGCCCAGAACTGGTTCACCTGCCCTCTCGCTGCGAACCGACACGTTGCAGCGATACTCCTCACGTGTGACAATTGACGATTTAAGAGGCCGATTTCAAGACTTGGAATTTGAGTGTCAATAGGGTGTCCACGATGGGAATCGAAATCCGGGTCATATGCCCGTCCCCCTCGTCGTCGATTGGAGATTTCCATGTCCCCATCGCGCGGAATCGAGCAGGAACCTTTGGTCCAGCCCTGGAAAGCACCCCGCAAGCATTGGCAAGGAAAATCCTCAAAATTTATCCGCGAGGAGTAGAGTAGACCCGGGGAATTGCGCCCCGAGTCGAGTAGTGCCCACAGGCGCCATGGTGTAGGCGAACTGTCGCTCCGTTTGCCGCCCCTTTCGGGTGGCGGTGCCTCAGTCCGTCACCCTGCCCGGTTTCCTGCGGGCCCGCTAAAATTGCGCCCAGTCGGTTTACCCGAGTACGGCTTCAAACGACCACTCCGCCCGGAATCTACGTGGGCTGCCACAGCTTAAAGGCACCCGCCCATGCCCCTTGGCCCGTCCACGTGGTTCCGACCTACGGGTCACCCTGCGAGGCCGCGGTCCTCGGGCCGAAGCCCTGGCCACGACGGCGGGCACCCTGGGTCGTCCATGGGCCCTTTCCTCGCCGGCGGTTGTCGTGTCCGTCGGGTCCCCGCTGCCACGGCCTGATCCGCCGGGCTTGGAGCCACGCTGCGTTTTCGCGGTCTGCGCTTATACGCCCCGCCTGGCCCTTCGCAGGTGCTCCGGGCGAGCCCCGAGTCCTTCCTGCTTTGCCAAGATATCCTCGCGTCCATGCTGTCTCCCTTACGCCGGCAGGGCGATTCGGTGCAGTCCCCTCGCTTCCCGAATCGTACCCGTCTTCGCCCGAGAGACCGAGGCTCGACCCCTTCATCAGTCCCGTTAGTCAGATTTGGCGGGGTTTTGTTTTCGACGCGGCAGACCTCACTTCAGGCTACGGCCTGGACGTTGGCTAGCCCCGCTGTCTGACCTCGCCGGGCGGCGACCCGGAACCTAATCTTCGCGGCTTTCACCAGATGGGTCACCCCAGTCCGGTCCGCGATTCGCTACGCGGCCGAATCGGCAGTTGCCACGGTCGGACTTGCACCGGCTGTATATCCTAGGTTACAGGCTGCACGTCTCTCCCAAAACCAGACGTGAACCTCTCGGCTCATCCCGCTCCCCTATCTCGCCGCTGGCCGCATCCTTTGCCAGTGTGTGAACAGCTGGGGTTCGCGTTGACCCACCCCGACCAGTCCGTGTTCCGCCCGGCGGGGGTGATGCTCCAGCTGCTTGTCCTTCCGTGTGGCCCAGCGGACCTTTACTCCGCGGTGAGCAATGCGACCCTCCAGGCCATGCGGCAAACCACGCCGTCACCTGCTCCCACCCCAGGCCCTGGGCATCGACGCCCCGGCAGGCTTCTTGCCCTAGTCCGCATCCGTATCGCGACGTCTGTCGGGCGTCGCCTCGTCCGGGCGATGCTTCGCGAACGATCCGATCGCTTTGCTATCGACGGCCAACCGTTCTGCAAAGTCCGGCAGAACCTCCTATAAATCGTCGATGACCCGGTGCATCACCATTTCGAGGTCATCGAGGTGTTCCAGGATGCGTGCAAGAGTCGCGCATAGGCCCACGCCGAGGGGGCGGAGCCGCCCAGTCCGACCATCTCCCGCCGTTGGCCATGGCGGCCCCGCTCCCGGCGCCAGCTCTCAATGCTCGGATGTTGATAGACAACGCCCGCCAACCTGGAACTTTACATCGCCCGTACGGGATAGTCGTTCCGAGCGCGTCCGCGGACGCACTCGAAGATGCGCATCAGCGGTTCATCGGGAATCGTTTCGAGCACCAACTGCAAGCGGCCCAGGTCGCCCGGCGGCTGTAGGTCTTCCCACGAAAAGAACTTCGGTTATGGTTTAATCGCCATACGGGCACGCTCGTTTGAAATTGATGGGTGGTTACCTCAATTTTTCCCGAGGAGACCCGTTTTTTGTTGTTGCCATACGGTTTTTTGACCGTTCACCTTCGGCGGGGTCACATTCCGCACAGCGCGACTGCCGCCCCCTCCCATCGCGCATGCCTTCCTCGAGTTCTGGGGTAAAGTTTCTTAGCGGGCATCCTCCACGCCAGTCATAGTGCAGTCTCTAGAGCAGCGCAAACGCCCAAAATGATAAGGCCCTCGATCCTTCGCGCTTCGGCCCGTTGAATTCGCGCTAGGCCAGTCCCCGCCAAGTTTTCGCCGGACGGCCGGTCTCGATCGGTACCATGTCGATGCATCCCGGCACGGGACACACCAAGGAACACAAATTGCACCCCACGCAATCCGCTTCCCGAACCAGAGGGACTTTTTGACCTGGGATAAGGTCGATGCATTGGTGGCCGCCATCGTCGCAGGCGATGTAACAAAGGTTGCAGCCCACGCACTTTTGTTGGTCAATCCGAGCCACGACTTGATACGAGAGATTGAGATCGTTCCAGTCCCCCAGCCGGTTCAACGCCCCCCCGGTCAATTCTCCCACTCGCGCCATGCCCCGTGCGTTGAGGTAATCATTTAGCCCATCGGTCATCTCGCGAACAATCCGAAATCCGTAGTGCATGGCAGCGGTGCAGACTTGCACCGTGCTCGCTCCGAGCAGCAAAAATTCCACCGCATCCCGCCAGGTCTCGATCCCGCCAATCCCGGAGATGGGAACCCCCACCCCCTCATCCTGGGCAATGCTTGACACCATGTGCAGCGCGATGGGCTTGACCGCCGGACCGCAGTATCCCCCATGCGAACCCCGTCCGTCCACGTGCGGCAACGGGCGCCAGGTATCCAAGTCGATGCCCATGACGCTGTTGATGGTGTTGATCAGCGACAGTGCGTCGGCCCCGCCCAGCACGGCCGAACGGGCTGGATTGCGGATATCGGTCACGTTTGGGGTCAATTTCACGATGACCGGGAGTTTGGTAAACGACTTGGCGTAGCCGGTTATCTGGCACGTATAATCCGGCACTTGGCCGATGATCGAGCCCATTCCGCGTTCGCTCATGCCATGCGGACACCCAAAATTCATCTCGACCCCATCGGCGCCGGTGTCTTCGATCTGATGCAAGACATCCGCCCACGCCTCGGGCCGGCTCTCCACCATCACGGACACGACCACGGCCTGATCCGGAAAGCGCCGTTTGACCTGGGCGATTTCCCGCAGATTGTCTTCGAGCGAACGGTCTGAAATTAATTCGATGTTGTTGAGGCCCATCATCCGCCGGCCACCGTAATCCAAGCCCCCCAGCCGTGAGCTGACGTTAACCACCGGCTCCCCGACCGTCTTCCAAACCGCTCCGCCCCAGCCTTCATCAAAAGCCTTGGCCACCTGGTAGCCGGTATTGGTTAACGGGCCAGACGCCAGCCAGAACGGATTAGGGGACTTAATGCCTGCAAAATTTACCGACAGGTCTGCCATACCTTAGTCCTCCCGTCCCGTTGTTAGTCGGTGGTGGACGGCAAACGCGCAACGTTTGCCGTCGGCCACGCCTTGCACGACAGTCGCCTCGCCAGGTCGCGCGAGTCCGTCGCCAATCGCATAAACCCCGGTCAGCGACGTCTCAAAGGTCTCAGAATCGACCACCACCCGGCCCTCCCGGACCAAAACGCCCAGAGCGGACCAAATCTGGCCGGGCTTTTCTTGCCCCACCGCCCGAATCACCGCCGACACCGGAATATCCTGCACGGAGTCGGCCACATCTTCCAACTGCGCTTGTCGATCACTGCGGGCCTGACCGGAGGCGGGTCGTGTCGAAACCACCCGGATCCCTTCCACCCGGCTCGCGCCGGTGATCGCCAGCGGCCGCGTCCACCACCGATACTCGATGCCTTCCTGTTTGGCGAAGGCATATTCGTAAGCATACGCTGGCATGGCCTCTTCCCCGCGCCGGTAAAGAATGATAACCCGGTCTGCGCCCAGGCGTTTGGCCAGCGTGGCCGCATCCACCGCCGTATTCCCGGCCCCGACCACCGCTACCGTGCCGAAGAGCCGGATAGCTTCCAGCGGCCCGGTCTTGCTGGCTTCGACCAATTCGAGCGCGTCGTAAACCCCGGGTAATTCCTCGCCCCCAATACCCAGCCGCGGGACCCGGCCCAATCCCACCGCCAGCACCACTGCATCCCAGCCTTCGCGCAATGCATCCCAGGACACATCCCGACCCGCCCTTACGCCGTAGTGGAATTGCACGCCCATCTTTGCCGCCCGCTCCACTTCCCAAAGGCTAACCGCTACCGGCTCCCGGAACGACACGATTCCGTACGTGTCGAGCCCTCCGCCCGCCGGGCGCTCCTCAAAGACATCCACCTCGTAACCCAAGCGCCGAAGATAGCTGGCCGCGCTTAAGCCGGAAGGGCCCGCCCCCACCACCGCCACCCGCCCGTGGCCAGCCGTTGCGAACTCCGGCAGGTCCGGCACCTCGCCCGCCATGGCGGCGTCGGTCGCGGTGCGCTGCAATCGGCCAATCGCCACCGGGCGGCTGTCCTGACCACGGACGCAGGCCCCTTCGCAAAGCGCCTCGGTGGGGCAAATGCGGGCGCAGGTGGCACCCAGCGGGTTGGCGTCCAAAATGGTGCGGGCAGCGCCCAACAGGTGCCCGGTGGCAATGTGCTTGATAAACACTGGAATATCAATCGCGGTCGGGCAGCCCCGAATGCACGGAGCGTCATAACAATAGTAACAGCGCAGGGCTTCCTCGCGGGCTTCCGCCGTGGTCAGCGGGCCGACCACCTCATGCATCACCAGATCGCTGGTAAACTCCGGCATCTAAAGCCCCCCTCGGTTTAAAGAGCCGTCAGCGGCCCATAAGTTTCTGGCCGTCGGTCCCTAAAGAACTGCCAGGTGTTGCGCACTTCGCGCACCAGATCCATATCGGCATCGCCAATCACGACCTCCGACTGGTCGGGACTGCCCATCGCCACAAACTGTCCACGCGGGTCTACCAAGTAGCTTTCGCCGTAAAAATCGCCCATGTTCCAAGGGGCCTCCCAACCCACGCGGTTGATGGCGCCCACAAAAAATCCGTTGGCGACCGCATGTGCCGGCTGTTCCAGCTTCCACAAATATTTGGATAGACCGGCCACCGTGGCCGAGGGGTTAAACACGATTTCCGCGCCGGCCAGCCCTAACGCGCGGGCACCCTCCGGAAAGTGACGGTCATAGCAAATATAGACGCCCACCCGGCCAATCGCGGTGTCAAACACCGGATAGCCCAAGTTGCCCGGGCGGAAATAGAATTTCTCCCAAAAGCCGGTGTATGGGCTTTCGCCAGCTTGCACGTGCGGAAGATGGTTCTTGCGGTACTTCCCGAGATAGCGGCCATCGGCATCAATTACCGCGGCGGTGTTGTAATAGACTCCGGGCGCCTCTTCTTCGTACATCGGCACAATCAGCACCATACCGGTCTCTTTGGCGACAGACTGCATCAGTTGGGTGGTGGGTCCGTCTGGGATCTGTTCAGTGAAGTCGTACCAGCGCCGGTCCTGGCCGGCACAAAAGTAAGGCCCGTAAAAAATTTCCTGAAGACAGACCGCCTGGGCGCCTTTTTGCCTGGCTTCGTGTATCATGCCGAGATGTTTGTCGAGACTCCACTGCTTGTGTTCCGCCAAGGGTTGATCACCCGGCACTTCGTGGTGGGTTTGAATGAGGCCGATGCGGACAATGCGACTCATGACGATTCCTCCCCCCGGATCCCGCGGGTTCGCCAACAGCGCCCGGGGATCCAACGTATTCGCTAAAGGTTGCCGGATGCCGTTTGTCAGGTTTGATTCCCAGGTCGCATGCACCCCGTGCAAAAGGCCAGCGGCTGGCAGCGATCTGTCAGATGGACAAGAATCCTACGCAAAGTCTGACCTGGTTAAGGGTTAAACAAACGGGAGCTCGCGTCCTTTAGACAGGGTGACAGATTGTTGCACAAAAAATGTGACAGAGTGGCGATGGGCCTCTGCGGCCAGCGCGGGGGCGCCCCTACCTGTGCCGTTCGCTGGCGGTGAGGCCCCCCAGCTCGACGAGCTTCCCGTGCGGTCGCCGCCTTGCCTGGCGCATCCAACTCGGCGCAGCCATCACGCGGAGCCCCGGTCGCCGACGACAGACGGCACCCCGCATTCGGGTGCGGCGTTTTTTTTCGCAGCCCGCAGGCCGCAGGAATTCTACGACAGCGCCGCCTCATAGCGGATGCGGGTCGGGGTCACCGCTTTGAGGTCCGGCTCGCTTTGGTACACCGCGCGCAACGCTCCCTCCATCGCCGCCAACGCCTCATCGATCTCCGTTGCGGTCACCGTCATCGGCGGCGCAATCCGCACCGCATTGCCGTAAAGACCACCCTTGCCAATCAAAAGGCCCCGTTGCCGGCTTTCCTCGACCAAGCGGGTCGTCAAGTCCGGGGCCGGCGCCTTGTCCCGACGCACCAGTTCCAGACCTTGCATCAGACCCTTTCCGCGCACGTCGCCCAACACCGGGTAGCGATCGGACAGCTCTTCCAATCCCGAACGCAGCCGATCCCCCATATTCCGGGTATGCGTCACCAACCCTTCCCTTTCAATCACGGCCAGGGTGGCCAAGGCCGCCCGCATGGAAAGGGGATTGCCCCCAAAGGTTGAGATGGTGGGTCCCCGATAACCGCGCGCGATATCCGGGGTCGTCACCGTCGCGCCAACCGGCAGGCCATTGCCCAGCCCCTTGGCGAACGTCATAATGTCCGGGGTGACGCCATATTGTTCAATCCCGAACCACGATCCGGTCCGCCCGAATCCCGTCTGCACTTCGTCGTCGATAAACAGACCCCCATGCTTGCGCACAATGCCTACCGCTTCCTGAAAAAAGGCCGGGGGCGGGGTGATGAATCCGCCGACTCCCTGAATCGGTTCGGCGATAAACGCCGCGATCCGTCCGCCGGTGCTGGTCTGGATGAATTCTTCCAAGTCATGTGCGCATTCAAGACCACAGGCATCCGGGGTCCGGCCAAACGGGCAGCGATAGCAATAGGCGTTGTGGGCATGGTGGATAGGAAGCGACTGGCCCCCTTCGCCCAACTTCCAGCCGGATTGGCCGGTCAATCCCATTCCCAGTTGCGAACGGCCGGAATAACTGTGCCGAAGCGCCACGATCTCCGGCCGTCCCGTGGCAATCTGGGCCATGGTAATCGCCGTTTCGTTGGCTTCGGTGCCGGAGGTGGTAAAGAAGCTTTGCGAAAGTTCGCCCGGCAGCAACGACGCCAGCTTCTCGGCCAAATCGACCATCGGTTTGGTGACATACAGTGTAGACGTGTGAACCAGTTTTCTGGCCTGATCGGCCACCGCCTCGGCCACCGCAGGATGCGCATGACCAATCGAAACGGTCAGAATCCCCCCGAAGAAATCCAGGTAGGACTGCCCGGCCTGGTCGGTAACGGTGCGCCCGCTGCCGGATTCCAGCAGCAGTGGTTCCTGATAGTAAGGCGCCACCGCGGGGACCAAATACCGCCGCTGCCGATCGAGGAGAGATTCCTCGCTCATGACCCCACTCCCCCTCCCATATCGGTTCAAAGCTTTGGGCCGAGCGCCGGCGGTTTTCCCCGGCATCCCGCTCAGGCAAGCCCATGCTTCGCCCCCAATCCCTATGGTACGGTTCGCCGCCGCCATCTCCCCGCGACAGCGTGTCTAAACTTTCGCCGATCTGCCACAACACTCTGTCGCTTGCCCGCGGTTGTCAGATTGCGGCCAGAACGGACAGACTGTCCGCCAGTGACTCCACAATCTCATCCACCTGTGCCGCGTCAATCACCAGCGGCGGGGAGAGGGTAACCACATTATTGACCGGTCGCACGATGACGCCGCGTTCCCGCATCCCGTCACCCACCCGCGTCCCCAGTTCGACGGGACCCAGCCGACCGTTGGGGTCGACCAGTTCCACCCGTCCCAACAATCCCACGTTGCCGGCATCGTACACCCACCCGGGAAACCGCTCCTTTAAACCCGACAACGCGGCGCGCAACACGCCTCCCATTTCCCGCGCGCGCCGCGGCAAGTCTTCGCGTTCCATAATCGCCAGATTGGCCAAGGCCGCCGCGCACCCGACCGGATGGCCGCTATAGGTATTGCCATGCCGGAATTCGGGCCCGGGTCCCGGCGTGGTCAAGAACACCTCCATCACGGACGGCGCGACGGCCGTGGCCGCCAGGGGGAAATATCCCGAGGTGAGTCCCTTGGCAAACGTCATCAGGTCCGGCTTAATGCCATAGTGGCGACTGCCCGTCCACTCTCCGATCCGCCCGAATCCGGTCACCACCTCGTCGGCAATGAACAGCACCTCATGTCTTCGGCAAATCTGCTGGACTTCCGCCAGATATTCCGGCGGCGGGATGATCACCCCGCCTGCGGCTTGGATCGGCTCGGCGATGAACGCCGCCACCGTGTCGGGCCCTTCGAACTGGATGATGCGCTCTACCTCGCGGGCACACGCCAAATTGCACACCGCGGAGTCGGGATGAAAGGCGCAGTGCACCGCATAAGGCGCCGGGGCGTGCCGCACCCCTTGCAGCAACGGTTCGAAGGCCACGCGATTCGCGGTGATTCCCGCCACGGACAGCGCGCCCAAGGTCACACCGTGATACGCGTGCTGACGGCCAATCAGTTTGACCCGAGACGGTTTGCCGCGAACCTTCCAGTACTGACGACTGATTTTCAACGCGGTCTCGACGGCTTCCGATCCGCTCCCGCTATAAAACACGTGACCCATGCCGTCGGGTGCCAGCAGACCCACCAAACGCTCCGCTAAATCGAGCGAAGGCCGGTTGGCCATCCCTCCAAACGAGGAGAACCAGGCCAGCCGTCTCGCCTGGTGCGCCATCGCATCGACGATTTCGCCCCGGCCATACCCCACATTGGCCAACCACAAACCAGCGTGAGCATCCAGATATTTGCGCCCCGACTCGTCCCACACATGAACCCCTTGCGCCCGGTCGATGACCAGCGGCCCGGCCTCCCCCAGATCTTTCATCGCGGTATAGGGACCCCAGCGCGCTTTGCTTGCCATATGAAACCTCCTTCATCAAATGAATTCCCGCAGATTTGCGGGCTAAAATGCACGCGGTGCCCGGCTTGGCGATCGCGACCGCCAGATCGGTCGGCCCCGGCGCTAAGCCGTGTAGTCCGACGCGTCCCACTGCCCGCGCACCGCGGCGGTGATGGCCGCCAGACACTCTGCCAAGCGATCAGCGCGACGGGCCAGCACACGCACCACCCATCCGTGCCGAATGCGGCTTAACCCCCCATAAAGCGCATCGTCGCCAACCGTTCCCACCCGTCCCGGATCGTCCCGGTAGGGTCCCGGCCGCGGGTCGGCCGCCAGCAGCGCTTGCCAGGCGGCGTCAACCCAGGTCGGCTCCGCCTGCCGCTCCGTGCCAGGCTCGACCACCACCAGCGACCCCAAGTAGGGCCAGGCACCCCAGGCCCCGTTCGCACTCGGCGGTTGCTCACCGGGCCTTAGTTCCTGCCTTTCCCAATAGAGTGGTGCCGGCACACCCGGCACGCCAATCCTGACCGACATCGTCACCTCGCTAAACGCAAACCGTTCCCCCCGGGCCAGCCGCCCCGGGGCCAGCAGATCACGCATCAGCACCCGGCTGCCCAATTCCGCCTCAACCGCAAGAACCTGCTGGTACCGCGCGCCGGCGAAAGGAATCAGGACATCGGGCAAATAGATCAAGGTCCCGCCCGCCGCCACCCGTATGGACAAGTCATGGCGCGCACCCCGGTCCGGCATCCGATACAACTTGGTCGCGGCCTGCGTGGTCAGCACCAGGCCCGCCCGCTCCCCCACCTCGACATCGGTCCGAAACGAATCCCCCTGCAACACCCCACCCAGTTGCGCCATGACGACCCGAATCGCGCGGTGATCCGGATGAGGTCCGAACAGTTTCAGCGGAGCCTGCGCAAACGAGGTGGTAAGCAGCGAGTCGCCATCCGGTCCCGCCACCACCCGGATGCGCTGATACCGGGTGGCAAACTCCGCTTCCCCGGCCGGAACGCGGTCGCTCACGGCGCGCCAGCCCGCGGGTAGAAATCTTCAAACAACGCGTCGCGGGCGACGTGGCTCAGCACCTCGGGCAGTCCCTGGCCGGTCAACAGATTGGTCACCGCATACGGCCGGGCGCCGCGCATGCGCCCGGCATCCCGGCACATGACACCCAGGTCGGCCCCCACATAGGGCGCAAGATCGGCTTTATTGATCACCAGCAAATCGGACCGCGTGATGCCCGGGCCCCCCTTGCGCGGAATTTTGTCCCCACCAGCCACGTCAATGACATAGATTACGTAGTCGGCCAGTTCGGGTGAGAAGGTTGCCGCCAGGTTGTCTCCCCCACTTTCAATCAGCAGGATCTCCAAGTCCAAAAAGCGGGCCTTCAGTTCCTCCGCCGCATCCAGATTAATCGAGGCGTCCTCCCGGATGGCGGTGTGCGGACATCCTCCGGTTTCAACCCCCATAATGCGTTCCGGTGGCAGTACCCCGGTCGCGGTAAGGATGCGTTCATCTTCTCGCGTATAGATGTCGTTGGTAATCACCGCCAAACTGTAGCGGGAACCGAGAGACCGGGCCAACTGCTCCACCAACGTGGTCTTGCCCGACCCGACAGGTCCCGCCACGCCAATGTGAACCACCGCCATATCCTCCCCCCCTGCTAAACGCTACGACCGGAAAACCCGGCTGTAGAGCCGCTCGTGTCGCATGGCCGCAATGTCCGTCTGCGGCACTACCTGCCCAATCTCTTCCAGTGACGGGGATGTTAAGCGATTCGCCACGCCCATCACCACCGGGGCGAGCTCGTACAGCAGCGATTGGCCCGCACTTTGGCCCAACGGCACCAACTTCACCAAGGCGGTGACCAACGCGTTCGCGGTTTGAAAGCCGCTGGCCGCCACGGTCACGGCTCGCGACCAACCAGAGACCGCTCCCAGCATCCCCATCACGGCGGCGGGATTGCCCAAAGCCGACGGCGCCACCGCCCATTGCCGGTACGTCTGCAAATGGGGATCCCCGGTCAGACGGGCCGACTCCAGCAAGAGCCGCCGTCCGGTTTGCAGGGCTCCCGCCCGCGACTCCCGGGCTACTCGGCTGGCCGTCAGCCGTTCGTCGGCGCTGGCCACCAGCCCTAAGTCGCCGTTACCCGCCGCCAGCGCACCCCAGGCAATGGCCGTCACCGCACCGTCGGTCGATGCCCAACCGCGCGACAGAAAGGTGAAGAGCCACTCGCGGGCGGACTCCAGGTCATGAATGGCGCCTTCTTGCACCACCGTCTCAAGGCCGTATGAATAGGCGAATCCTCCGGTCGGAAAGGCACTGTCGGCAAACTGCAACAGCGCCCACCAGTTCCCTCCCGGCTCAGTCATGGCGATGGCCCAACGCGGCCCGGCGACTAGAGAAAAATCCCCGCGCCAACACCCTGGGCGATCGCACAAATTCGATTCCCAGTTGCTGGAAGAGACCTTCCATAATCGGGTCGTCAGGCACCACCAGTCGGCCCTCCTCGACCAAGCAGGGCTGATGCAAGTTGCCCACGTGATACGCCGCCAGCCCCATTTCCGTGAGCGAGGCCGGTTCGGCGGTCAGCACCATCACCGGCCGCACCCTCACCGCGATAACCCGGGTGCCCTCCCGCCACAACACATCACCCGCGGCCAGACCGTCGCCAGCCTCCAAATCTACGGCTACCGCGCGGCCTTGGTCGGTTGCCGACCGAAACCGCTTGCGCGCACAATCTTGCCAATCAATGGTTAGCCATTCGCTCACGGTTTCATCGCGGCCGACCGGGCCCAAGGTCTGTTTCACCAGGATTCCGCCATCCATGCTAGGGTGCCGCCTCCCTTTTTTGCTCAAAAGAGAAAATAACGCTGCGCCAGGCTGACCGTTTTAGCCGCTCGCGAGGTGATCAGATGGCCGTCCGCCCGCACCTCGTACGTTTCCGGATCGACGGTGATGGCCATGATGGTGTCGTTTAACCGCATTTCTTTTTTTCCAATCGCTCGGCATCCCGTCACCGGGTACAACCCCCGCGTCAACCCCAGCCGTCCGCCGACCCCCGCGTCCAGCGCCGCTTGTGACACAAACGTCCAGCTTAAAGCGGCCACGGCGCCGCCCATCGCGCCGAACATCGGCCGCATGAGAACCGGTTGGCAGGTCGGCACCGAGGCATTAGGATCGCCCATGGCCGCCGCCGCAATCATTCCCCCCTTTAGCACCAAACTCGGCGCCACCCCGAAAAACGCCGGGTTCCACAACACCAGGTCGGCCCACTTGCCCACTTCAATCGATCCCACCAGATCCGCCACTCCGTGGGTAATGGCGGGATTGATGGTGTACTTGGCCACATACCGCCGGATTCGCAGATTGTCGTGAGGGCCGCTCTCCTCTGGTAACCGGCCGCGTTCCCGCTTCATTTTGTCCGCCGTCTGCCAAGTCCGGCTGATCACTTCGCCAATGCGACCCATTGCCTGTGAATCCGACGAAATCATGGACAAGACACCCAAATCGTGTAAAACGTCTTCCGCGGCAATCGTTTCCCCCCGGATCCGGGAGTCGGCAAACGCCACATCCTCCGGCAAATCCGGATCCAGGTGGTGGCAAACCATTAGCATATCCAGATGCTCGTCCAGGGTGTTGACCGTATAGGGGCGAGTCGGATTGGTTGACGAGGGCAATACGAACGGCTCTCCCGCCACGCGCAAGATATCCGGGGCGTGCCCCCCGCCCGCGCCTTCCGTATGGTAGGTGTGGATGGTGCGCCCGCCAATGGCCTCCAGGGTCCGTTCCACAAATCCCGCTTCGTTCAGGGTATCGGTGTGAATTGTGACTTGCACGTCCATCGCGTCGGCCACCTTAAGGCAGGTGTCGATGGCCGCCGGCGTGGATCCCCAGTCTTCGTGCAATTTGAGTCCAATCGCGCCTGCTCGCACCTGCTCGATCAGGGGTTCCGGAAACGACGCGTTGCCCTTGCCGGTCAACCCGACATTAACCGGCAACGCTTCCGCCGCCTGCAACATGCGCGCCAGGTTCCAGGGGCCAGGGGTGGCAGTGGTGGCATTGGTGCCGGTCGCCGGACCGGTGCCGCCCCCAATTAGCGTGGTAATGCCGGCCATCAACGCATGATGGGCTAATTGCGCGGAGATAAAATGGACATGCGAATCAATCCCGCCAGCAGTCAACAGCATGCCTTCGCCGGCAATGATTTCCGTCCCCGGCCCAATCACCAAACCGGGGTCGACGGAAGGCATGATGTCCGGGTTGCCAGCTTTGCCGATGGCGGCGATGCGTCCATCCTTGACGCCCACGTCAGCTTTCACGATGCCCCACCAATCGATAATCACCGCATTGGTGATGACCACATCCGGGGCACCGTCGGCCGATGTCATCCACCCGGCCTGACCCATGCCGTCGCGAATCACTTTGCCGCCGCCAAACACGGCTTCGTCCCCGGCCAGGGTGTGGTCGGCTTGCACCTCCGCCCATAATTCCGTATCGGCCAAACGGATGCGGTCGCCCAGGCTCGGGCCGTACAGATTGGCGTAGCGTCGTCGGCTAATCTGCCTGGTCATGGCGTCGTCTCCGCTTGCGGGCCATCCCGCCAGGGCCGCATCCGGCACCCTATCGCCGCCGCGCGCCGCAGTGCCTCCGCCCGCACGGCCGGATCGGCGACCCCTCCGTTGACCAGCCCATTTAACCCGAAGGCGCGAGCGCTGCCGGCGAACGCCACCAGCGCGACCGATTTCGTCTCCCCGGGTTCGAACCGCACCGCGGTCCCGGCGGGAATGGCCAGCCGATACCCCAGGGCCGCCGCGCGGTTAAACGCCAACTCCCGGTTGACCTCAAAAAAATGAAAATGGGACCCCACCTGAACCGGACGGTCCCCCACGTTCGTCACGTCAATCGTCATTTCCGGACGTCCCGGGTTAAGCGTCACATCTCCCTCCCCGGTTTGCACTTCCCCCGGAATCATTGCCCGCCCTCCTCGTGCCTCGCATGGCCCTCCGCTCCCGACGCTTGGTCCGGGTTATGCCCGAATCGGGTGGTGCACCGTCACCAACTTGGTTCCGTCGGGAAAGGTAGCCTCCACCTGCACCATCTCGATCATTTCCGGAACTCCCTCCATTACCTCGTCCCGCCTCAAAAAGGTGGTTCCCGCCTGCATCAGTTCTGCCACCGTCCGACCATCGCGGGCGGCTTCCAGCAGCCCGACGCTGATCAAGGCGACTGCCTCCGGATAATTAAGCTTGAGCCCTCGCGCGCGGCGCCGCGCCGCCAAGTCGCCGGCCACGGTCAGCAAAAGTTTTTCCTGGTCGCGCGGACTGAGCATCATCTGAATCCTTCCTTCCCCTCACCGGCTGACGGTGCCAATCAACGCGCTGAAAAAATCGTTTCGCACCTGCCAACATTGTACCAAGCCCCCAAACATCTCACAACGCATGGCGGGGTTGTCGCAGATTTTCTTAGCCTTCGGAGGTGCCCTCCCCCACCCTGGCTGCGCAGACGCCAGGCCGTCGCCGCGGCCATGAGCGGCCGTGCCAAGGCGAGAGGAGCCAAGCGCGGTCCGCTCCCAGGAATTTGTCGGCCACAGGCAGAGATTTCGGAGAGTAATGTCAGACCTATTGACACACTTTCAACCGCTGTGTAATCTTTCTTGCAATTCCTTGCGATTTTTTGTATATATACTTGTAGAACCTAACGTTAACGTCGGTCACTTTGAGAGGAGAGAGGGAACTGTGCGGAGCACATTAGATCGAGTGGGGCTGTGTCAATTGTGCAGTGACATCCTCACCTCCCATGATGTCTTAACCACTGGCCAAGCCAAATGGTGCGCGGGGTGCATGGTGGTGCAGCAGGCCACCGCTCGCAAGAATTCGGACATGCCGGAACTGCCGGTCCCGGCCCGGCCCAAAATGATGACCAAAAAATCCGCGCCGAAACCCTCCGTGGCTCCCGCCCTGCTGTCTTTCGAGTCCGCTGCGACGGCCCCTGCCGAGGAGGTGTCGGCCTGGTGGGCGGGATTGCCGGCGGATTTCCGATTTGAACTCTGGAAGACGCTGGTGGTGCCGGACTGGATGCACGATAGTTCCCTGACCAAACTGATCGCCGCCGCCCTCATGGACAGCCGCGGCGCGAACCCGAGCAACCCAGGCCGTTTATGGCTGGAAGTGGCTTACAGCTACGCCACCGCCGCGCTGGTAGCAAGTTAGCCGATGCTCCGCGTTCTGCTGCGCCAGGGCGGCAGCTCCGCCCTGGCGGCAATATTCGGCACCCAGGGCCGTTGCGGCCCCGACTCTGGGTCCACCCTGGTTCGACGGGAGCTTTGGTGAGGCCTCCGGGCCTCGGCAAGGCCAGGGCGCGCGAACCCGCGGTTCATGACCAGCCGTCATGCCGTCCCTCTCCTCGCGCCCCATCACGGTTGGCCGATCGCCAGCCGCGAAGTCATGTCCCTCCGCCTCGGCGCGCCATCATGTGGCGTCGGTTGCCTCGCGCCCGGGGCTCACGCCAGAGCGTCTGGGCACTGCAGCAACCGCCCCAGTACGTAACGGGTGGGCATCACCAGCGGAAATCTCCCCCCCTCTGCTTGCTCTAAGGCGGCGTCTGGCGTCATCCACCGGCCTTCGGCAATTTCTCCCCCCTGGAGGGCTATGCTGGGTGTCTGGCCGGGGGGCAGCTGCGCTTGAAAAAAACGGGCCTGAAAGCGGGCCGGCGGCCCGGGCGGGGTGGTGAGGCGACCCAAATAGCGGAGCCCAGGCCAGGCTGGACGCGCGCCGTAACGAGCAAACAACGTAATAAACCGGCGGGCTTGCGCCCCCACTGCCTCCCGCCAGTTTCCGGCCGGCAAAGACAATCCGGGAGCGTCCCACAGCAATACCCCCACCTCTTCAAACAGCTCGCGTATCGCCGCGACGCGCACCGCCAGATGACTGGCCGGATCAGGGTCAATAGCCGGCCATAGATCGTCTTGCCCGGCAGCGGCCGGCGTCTGGTCTACGGCAAAGGGTTCGGGCCACCAGGCGAGAAAGCGCTCTTGGGAAATTTCCCATCGGCCGTTTTCGACGGTCTTCGCTTCCTGCGGCCAGGACGGCCATCCGCTTGGCGCCAGCTCGCGCCACAACGGACTGCGATCGGCCGCATCAACCGATCCGCCGGGAAATGCCCACACCCCGGCAAACGCCCGCGCCTGCTGGGGTCGCCGCACAAAGAAGACTTCACGCCCCGCGCGACCAGGCCGATGCAAAACCACGGTGGCTGCGTCCCGCATCCCTCAGTCTCCCTCCGCGGCCGCCAGGATTTGCCGGGCCCGCTCCAAAAGCGGCCGGTCAATCATCTGCCCCGCCACTTGCACGGCGCCAGCGCCCGTTCCGGCCGCCAGCACCCCGCGCGCCCAGGCCAGCTCGGCGTCCGACGGGGCAAATGCTTGATGCACCGGGCCAATCTGCTTGGGATGAATAACCATCTTGCCGGCATACCCTAACCGCCTGGCGGTTTGCGCGGCCCGGCTCAGGCCGTCCTCATCATCAAACCGCGGATAGACCGCATCAATCGGCGCCATCCAGCCCAGACTCCGGCAGGCCAGCACAATCTCGCTGCGGGGCATCAACAGTTCCTGCTCATCCAGGCCAATGTCGCCCCCCACATCCGCTTGATAATCGAGCGCACCAAAAGCAATGCGCACCGACATCCCAGGCAGCCACGCCGTGTCCAGATGCATGAGATCCCAAAGCCCGCGGGCGGATTCCACGATAAGGAGCCATTGCACCGACTGGGCGGGACCCTGCTGCTGAAGCCAGGCCACCACCCGCGCGTCAACCTTGGGCACGGCGATGCGCGGCGGCCGCCCTGAGCAGGCCTTGAGCGCCGCCTGCAGGTCGTCCGCGGCCCACACCGTGTCTGGGCCATTGATCCGGATCCAGGGCATCCGCGCGGAAGCCGTTTGTTCCGCCAGACCCGCCAGCTGGGCTCTCGCCATCTCTTTGCGGCCCGCCGCCACCCCGTCCTCCAAATCCCATATAACCTGGTCCGCCGCGGTATCCAGAGCCTTTAGGCATCGTTGCGGCACATCGGCTGGCGAAAACAGCCAGGACCGCACCCGCTCTTCCTTCATCGGGCGTGCCCGGGCGGTACCCGGTGTGCGGCGCCGTTTACGGTCAGGCCTTTTTCATCATCGCGGCACGTCGGCAACGAGCCACCACCTCCCCATGTTGATTGCGCGCCCGGTGCTCAAAGGTGACGATACCCCACTCCGGATGCGACTTGGACTCGCGGCGATCGACGACTTCCGTCTCGGCGGTCAGCGTGTCGCCGATGAATACCGGTCGGGGAAATTCGACCTTTTCAAACCCCAAATTACCCACCGTGGTGCCCAAGGTGGTGTCGGCGACGGTCAACCCCACTAACAGCCCCAAGGTGAACAAGCTGTTGACTAACGGCTTCCCGAATTGAGTGGTCGCCGCGAACTGGTAGTCGAGATGCAGCGGCTGCGGATTCATGGTCAGGGTGCTAAACAGCACGTTGTCCGTTTCCGTCACGGTACGGCCAGGCTGATGCCGGAACAGTCGCCCGGTTTCCAATTCTTCGAAGTGCTTGCCGGCCATGGTCCTCCCCTTTCGATTGCTGACACCCTCAGCCGCTAGTTGACCTGATTGGGTTGGTTGGCCCAATAGGGCTGGCGCAACACGTATTTTTGCACTTTTCCGCTGGCGGTGCGGGGCAACCCGGAAATCATCTCAAAGCTGGTCGGCACCTTGAAATGGGCGAGATGCTCCCGGCAGAACTGCCGAATCTCGTCCTCGGAGACCGTCTCCCCGGGCTTTACCACGAGAAATGCCTTGGGGGTTTCGCCCCACTTGGGGTCGGGAACCGCCACCACCGCCGCCTCATAGATGGCCGGATGACGGTACAACACGTCCTCGACCTCCACCGACGAAATATTTTCCCCGCCCGATATGATAATGTCCTTGGCGCGGTCGCGAATTTGGATATACCCGTCCGGGTGCACCACCGCCAGATCGCCGGTGTGGAACCAGCCGTCGCTGATAGCTTCAGCGGTCGCCTCGGGCTGTTGAAAGTAGCCCTCCATGACCAAGTTGCCGCGGTTGACAATCTCTCCCAATTCTTGTCCGTCCCACCGCACCGGGGAACCGTCGGGGCGCACCACTTTGACCTCTCCCGCCAAAAGTTGCTCAACCCCCTGGCAGGCCATTTTAGCGGCGCGTTGCGCCGCCGGCAGCCGCCGCTCCTCCGGCCACACCTCCGATACCGTAATCCACGGTGACACTTCGGTCAGACCATAGACATGCAGAATATCGATCTCCTCGGCGGCCAGCCGGGCGATAAGGGAAGCGGGGGGCGGGGCTCCCGCCGTGGCAATCCGCAGCGGCCGCGCCGGGGGAGCGTGCGGGGTGGAGGCGAGCATGTTAAGCACCGCCGGTGCGCCGCACAACACGGAGACCCGCTCCTGCTCAATCAGATGCCACATGACTTCACCCTCGACCCGGGCCAGGCACACCTGTACGGCGCCCATGGCGGAGACAGCCCAGACATCGCCCCAGCCGTTGACATGAAACATGGGCAGAGTGTGCAAATAGCTGTCGCCCATTTCCAGACGAAGGTGAATGATAAATTGCAGCGCATTTAGAAACGTATTGCGGTGGGTCAACATGACGCCCTTAGGCCGCGACGTGGTGCCGCTGGTGTAATTGAGCGTAATCATGCGGTTTTCATCGTCCAACGGGTAGGGGTGAGGCGTCGGGTCGCCTTCCGCCAGCCACGCTTCATAGTCGGCCCGGCCGGAGCCGGCGGCTCCCACCACAACCACCGGCAGCTCCGGCAAACTGTCGAGGGCAGGACTCACCAGATCGAGCAAGCGGTGGTCGACGATCAGCAAACGGCTGCCCGAGTGGTTTAGAATGTAGGCATAGTCTTCGGCAGACAAGCGGGTGTTCAGCGGCACCAGCACCGCCCCGCCCCACGGCACCCCATAGAACGCCTCCAGCATTTCATGGCTGTTGGGAGCTAAAATCGCCACGCGGTCCCCCGGCCCCACCGATCGCTGAATCTGGCTGGCCAGACGGTATACCCGTTCTGCCAGTTCCGTGTAGGTGGCCCGGTACGGGCCGTCCACCACCGCCAGACGGGAGCCATACAGTTTGAATGCCCGTCGACCAAACTCCAATGGGCTGACCGGCACAATCACAGCGCATCATCCTTTCCGAGCCTCTCAAGCGGCAATGCCCGACCCCATTTTACCGGAATCTCGCGAAGATTTCGGCACCGTTATGATATTTCCCGACCGATTGCACCGAATTCCGCCGTCTGTCCTGCCGGTGTTCTTAAACTGTCGGGGATGGCACCCCGCCACCCCATCCGCACGGCGTGCTCGACCCTGTTATACTCCTCGCGTTTCACAATTGATGATTGAGGCAGCCGACTTGAAGACCGGGAATTTGGCTGTCAGTAGGGTGTTGAGCCGGGCTTGATGGCGGCCGCTGGTGTCGGCCAAACAGTCGCTGATCGCCTGGTTTAACGGCCCAAACTTCGGATCATACCGCCCAGGGAGGCACCACCGGTACTCGCTGCCGAGCCCGTCAGCCTGCACACACTTCCCGAGCCGTGCGATGAGGTTGCGGTGGGGGGCACACGTCGGCGACCCGAGCCGGGTCATCGCGAGGCGTGCCGCCTCGGCCATCACCCGGGCATGGCGTTGATAACGGGCGTTATCGAGCACGAGGGTAATCGGCCGTTCTACGGCTTGGCCACCGTCGCGCAACGTAACGACGCCCTCCCTATTGATACATAGGTGTCACATTGGTGAGGAAAATCATCACAAATCATCCGCGAGGAGTATACCTGCCGCGCCCGGGGCGTGGCCGGATGTCGGGCGCCCCGGCGCCTTGTCCCGACATTGCGGGTGTGCCACAATCGGAGACGACACCGTAAAGGAGGTTTCTTATGCTAGCCGTCATGTTGCGCGAGTTAGGCGGACCGGACAACCTGTTGTTGGAAGAGGTCCCGACCCCCCTGCCCGGGCCCGGCGAGGTTCGCGTGCGTCTTATTGCCGCGGCGCTAAACCGCCGCGACGCCTACACCCGGGTCGGCCTGTATCCTGGCATCAAGCTGCCCGCCATTCCGGGCTCGGACGGGGCCGGCACCGTTGATATGCTCGGTGAAGGGGTGACCGGCTTTCGCCCCGGGGACCCAGTGGTGATTAACCCGGCCTTGAACTGGGGGCCCAATCCCCGCTTCTACGGGCCGAATTTTTCTACGTTAGGCATCCCCATCAACGGCACCCACGCGCAATTCGTCACCGTCCCCGCTGCCAACGTGGCCGCGAAACCCGACTACCTGACCTGGACCGAGGCCGCCGCCCTGCCGCTCGCCGGACTCACCGCCTACCGCGCGCTTTTTACCCGCGGCCAACTCCGGACCGGCGAAACCGTCATTGTTCCCGGGGCTGGCGGAGGCGTGGCCACGTTCGTGTTGCAAATGGCGGTCGCCGCCGGTGCCCGGGTTTTCGTCACCTCCGGCCACGACGCCAAATTGGCCAAAGCGGCCGCGTTGGGGGCAGCCGGGGGCGTGAACTACCACACCCCAGGATGGGTCAAAGAACTCAAAAAAATATCCGGGGGCGCCGACTTAGGGGTCGACAGTATTGGTGGTAATACGTTTAACGACCTCATTTTGCTGGCCAATCCCGGCTCGCGGATTGTGGTATTCGGCGCCACTGCCGGGCCGATCCCGGAATTGGTCATGCCGCGCCTGTTCTTTAAGCAACTTGACGTGCGGGGCACCACCATGGGCAGTCTCGAGGACTTCCGAGCCATGCTCGCGTTCGCCACGCAGCACCACATCCGTCCGGTGCTTGACCGGCAATATGCGCTGGATCAAATCAGCACCGCCCACCGGGCTCTGGAGAGCGGCGTGCAATTCGGCAAAATCACTCTGACCATTCCCGGGTGATGTCGTTGGGCTCCAAGCCTGCGGCCCTGGCTGCCGCTTGCGGGTGGTGGTCGATGCGCGCCACCACCACCAACAGGACGGCCGCCACCACATAGAGAGCGGCCACCGGCGCCAAGTCCGCTTGGTACGAACCCGTCCACTGGCTAACCCAGCCGGCGCACGCCGGGCCCAACGCCCCGCCGACGCCTTGCCCCAACAGAATCCATCCCCACACTTTGGCAAATTGCGCCCCGTAGCGGCGCGCCGCGATCGTGGCGAAGACTGGCGTGCGTCCCCCAAAACTTACCCCAAACAGCACCACCGCGCTGAATACCGCCAGGTGCGGGGCGTGCCGCGGTAACGCCAGCAGGGCCAGGCAACCCGCGATGGAGATGCCGTAACCCGTCAGCCCGGCCGTGACGGGCCGCCAGCGGTCGGCCAGGTAGCCGAATAGCAAGCGTCCGGCCCCGGACACCGCCCCGGCCGCGCTGACGGCCAACGCCACCGTGCCAAACGGCACCGACAACTCAGCCAAAGTGGGGGCCAGCACCACCCAGTTGGCAAAGCTGGCAAAGGCTGTTGCAAAAAACGCCCCCACTAGCAACCACCCGCTCAGGTCGAGCCGGATGCGCTCGGGGGTTAGGGCGGACCGCACCGCCGACGGCGCGGGGTCGTGGGGCAGCCACTTTAATGCCACCGGCACCATCAGCGCCGGCAACCCCATGCCCAAGGCGGTAAACGCGAGCCGCCAGCCGCGCCAATGAATCAGCAACCCGGTCAGCGGCACCACCACCAGCGCCGCCAGACCGGTTCCGGTGGACAATAATCCGACCATCAGACCGCGCTGGCGAGGAAACGCCTCCCCGGCCAAGGGCGCGCCCACCACCAATCCAATCGCGTTCAAGCCGATTCCCGCAACCCCGTAGGCGATTAGCAAGGCCGGATAGGAAGCGGCGGCGCCGGCCCAGACCAATCCGAGTCCGGCGACGGCGCCCCCCGCCGCAAACAAGACCCGCGCGCTGAACCGGGTCACCAGCCGGCCAATCACGGGCGACGTGACCGCCTGCGCGGCCAGCGCCATCGAATAGACTGACACCGCCAGAAAATGGTTGCGTCCCAAGCTCTGCTCAATCGGCAGGACGAACAGGGTGTACGAGGCCAGCACCCCTTGGTTGAGAAAGAATCCAAGATAGGCCACCCACACCCGGGTCCAGGGATTTCGATTGCGGCCGATCCGTCTAAGCGCCGATGATGGGCTCTCTATATCAATAGCCCGGCACCGCCCCGGTCAGGATATTGCGGATACCCGCCGCCAGGGTGCTGACCAGACGGTCCCCCTCTTCGGAGGTCATCACCAGCGGTGGCGCCAAAATCACCACGTTATTGTCATCGCGTTCGATATCGGTGGTCTTTCCCGCCACAATTCCGTTCTGAATCAGCTGGCGGGCCACTCGGCGCATGGTGGCGGTGCTAACTGGCCCTCCCGACGAGGGGTCGACCAGTTCCACGCCGACCAGCAAGCCCAGGCCGCGAATGTCGCCCACCCCTTCGCTGCCGGCCAGCGCCGACCGCAATTCGCCCAGCAAATAGTCGCCCAGGCGGGCGGCGCGTTCGACCAGCCCTTCGCTGGCCAAGACCTCCAGGTTGGCCAGCGAGACCGCTGTGGCCACTGGATGCCCGCCAAAGGTATTGACGTGGCGGAAATGGCGTCCGCTCTCGGCGTCACCCAGAAATCCGTCAAATATCCGCTGGCTAAAAGCCGTCGCCCCTATCGGCATGTACCCGCTTGCCAATCCCTTGGCCATGGTGACCACGTCCGGACTTACCCCATCGTGTTCATATCCAAACATCCGTCCGGTCCGGCCGAATCCGGTCACCACCTCATCGACAATCAGCAACACCTGATGCCGTCGGCAGATCGCCTCCACCGCCGCCAAGTACCCCGGCGGCGCTACCAGCACGCCCCCGCCGGCTATCACCGGTTCCACCATGACGGCCGCCACCGTGTCGGGTCCCTCAATCTGAATGCGCCGCTCAAAATCAGCCGCGCATTGCAGGCCGCAAGTCGGATGGCTGAGACCAAAGGGACAGCGATAGCAGTACGGGGGACTCACTTGGATGAAATCGCCGGCCAGCGGCCCATAGCCGCGCTTCCGTTCGGGCTGCCCGGTTGCGGACAACGCGCCCAGCGTGGAACCGTGATAGCCCCGATAGCGCGAGATGATTTTGGTCTTATCCGCATAGCCCTGTTGGCGCCAATACTGCCGCACGGCTTTAAAGGCGACCTCATTGGCTTCGGACCCGGAGTTCGAGAAGAAAAAGTGAGGCGTGTGCACGAGGTACTCCGCCAGTCGGGCCGCGAGCCGGATGGCCGCAGGATGGCTTTGGGTCAAGGGATAATAGGCAAGTTCCTGCAATTGCCGGATTCCCGCGGCAATAAGTTCCTGGCGGTCATAGCCCACGTTGACACACCACAACCCGGCGGCGGCGTCAAGATAGGGCGTGCCCTCCGTGTCAAACACAGTCGATGCTTGACCCCGGGCAATGATCAGCGGATGCTGGCCCGCCAGATAAGGGGTGTGTTGCGTCAGCGGGTGCCAGACATGCTGGCGGTCATGCTCGGCCAGATCATGCGCGGACCATTGCGGGGTAAATTCCACAGCCGTTCGTCCTCTCCCGGGAGGCAGCCTCATCGCTGCGTTGTCCCTATTGTACGGGATGTTCCCCATCGGGATCCAGAGCGCTTGTCGCCTTGGCCGAGAAGAGATCCGCGACGCCCCCCTGCCACCGTCCAAAAGGACCCGACACAAGCCGGGGATTGCCGAGCGCCCGGCAGGGACAAACCCCGGGGAGGACATCGCAGGCCCGCCCCAGCCCGCGCGGAGCGATGGTCCGCCCCGCTTTACGGCCCACGAACAAGCTGACCGCCGCGCTTACGCCAGCTCCGGCCCGGGGTCCCATCCGCCGGCGGTCGCACGTGTTCCGCGCCGCTCGCCCAAGACCGCTGGACCACCGCCTGCCCCGCCGGCAACCAACGGGGACAGCAAACCACCCCGCGGCTGCCGGGGTGGTTTGCCACACCGGGTTACCCCCGAACGCGTTTGGCGGTGGCTACCACGTTGTCCACCGTAAACCCAAAATGCTTGAACAGTTCCCCGGCGGGGGCGGAAGCCCCGAACCCGGGCATGGCGATAATCGCGCCACCTAACCCCACATAGCGCTCCCAGCCCATCGGCGAAGCGGCTTCAATCGCCACCCGCGCGGTGATGTCCGGCGGGAGCACCAGGCGCCGATAGTCCGCCGGCTGGCTGTCAAATATCTCCCAGCTCGGCATACTCACCACCCGCGTGGCGATCCCGGCCAGTTCAAGCGCTTCCCGAGCCGTCACCGCCAGCGCCACCTCCGACCCGGAGGCCAAAAGAATCACCTCGGGTCGGCCATTTGCGGCGTCTAGCAGAATATACCCGCCCTGGCGGGTGCCCGCCGCCTTGGCAGCCGGCAGAACCGGAAGGTTTTGACGACTCAAGGCCAACGCGACCGGTTTTTGGGTCGAGGTGACGGCGATGGCCCAGGCCTCACGCGTCTCGTTGGCGTCGGCCGGGCGTAGCACGATGAGTTCGGGCATGGCCCGCAGGCCCGCCAGTTGTTCGATCGGCTGATGCGTGGGGCCGTCCTCGCCCAACCCGATGGAGTCATGGGTAAACACATAGGTTACCGGCAAGCCCATCAGACTCGCCAATCTTATCGGGGGCAGCATGTAGTCGGAGAAAATCAGAAAGGTTCCGCCGTAGACGCGCATGCCGCCATGCAGCGCCATCCCGTTTAAGATGCCGCCCATGGCATGTTCGCGCACGCCAAAATGAAAGTTTCGCCCCGCGTAAGATCCCGGCCCGAAATCCCCTTCCTCGGTTAAACGGGTGAGGTTGGAGGGGGCCAAATCGGCTGAGCCTCCGCCTAGCCAAGGAATATTGCGGGCTAAGGCGTTCAACACCTGACCCGACGCGCTGCGCGTGGCAATCTGGGTGCCTTCCGCAAAGACCGGCAGGTTGGCATCCCACCCCGGGGGAGCCGCACCCGTCCACGACTGGGTCAATTCTTCCGCCAGCTCGGAAAACGCCGCGGTGAACCGGTCCCACTCCACCCGCCATTCGCGCTCCCGGTCCGCTCCCGCCGCCCCCGCCGCGCGGAAATGGGCCAAGACCTGGTCGGGAATGAAAAACGGCTGATCGACCGGCCATCCGTAGGCGGCTTTGGTCAACCGCATTTCGTCGGCGCCGAGCGGCTCGCCATGCGCTTTGGAGGTGTCCTGGCGATGGGGACTGCCGTACCCGATGTGCGTTCTCACCGCAATCAGGCTCGGCTGTTCGGTCTCCGCCTGCGCGGTGGTGATGGCCGCTTCAATCGCGTCGAGGTCGTTGCCGTCAGCCACCCGTTGCACGTGCCAGCCATAGGCTCTAAACCGGGCCGCCGCATCTTCGGTAAAAGCCAGCGAGGTGTCGCCTTCGATCGAAACATGGTTGTCATCGTAAAGATAAATCAGCTTGCCCAGCTTTAAATGCCCGGCCAACGACGCGGCCTCCGAACTGACCCCTTCCATCAGGTCGCCGTCTCCCACAATCGCATAAGTATAATGGTCAATAATCGAACAACCCTCGCGATTGTAGCGCGCGGCCAGATGGCGTTCCGCCATCGCCAGCCCCACGCCCGTGGCGAATCCTTGGCCTAACGGTCCCGTAGTTGTCTCCACGCCCGGAGTCAGCCCATATTCCGGGTGGCCCGGGGCCTTGGATCCCCATTGCCGGAACCGCTTGAGATCCTCCAAGCCGAGATCGTAGCCGGTCAGATGCAAAAGCGCGTATAACAACATGGATCCGTGTCCCGCCGAAAGCACGAAGCGATCGCGGTTCCACCAATGCGGGTTTTGGGGATTATGCCGTAAAAAGCGCGTCCACAAGACATAGGCCATCGGGGCCGCGCCCATCGGCATACCGGGATGGCCCGAGTTGGCCGCCTCCACCCCATCCATCGCCAACGTCCGGATGGTTGTGATTGCCAGGTTGTCTAATTCGTGTGCCATGCTGGCTCCCTTCCGTTTTTGGATTAACCGGCGGCCGGAATCAACCAGCCTGCTCCGCCACCAGTCCGGTCAGTTCGACCAGCCGATTGGCGTATCCCCACTCATTGTCATACCATGCCATAACTTTGACCATGTTGGAACCCACGGTCATGGTCTGTTTAGCGTCCACGATACTCGAATGGGGATTGCCTTTAAAGTCGGAAGAGACCAAGGGGTCCTCACTGTACTGCAAAATCCCGGCTAGCGAACCTTCGCTGGCCGCTTTAAACGCGGCGTTGACACTCTCTACCGTAACGGGCTGGGCGGTAACGACGGTCAAGTCGACCACCGAGACCACCGAGGTGGGAACCCGCACCGACATCCCGTTCAATTTTCCCTTCAGTTGCGGAAGCACCAAGTGGATGGCCTTGGCCGCGCCGGTACTGGTCGGAATGATGTTTTGCGCAGCCGCCCGGGCACGCCGCAAATCGCTGTGCGGAAGATCGAGCAGCCGCTGGTCGTTGGTGTAGGAATGCACCGTCGTCATCAGCCCGCTGACAATCCCAAACGTTTCGTCGAGAACTTTGGCCACCGGGGCCAGGCAATTGGTGGTGCACGACGCGTTGGAGATGATGAAGTGCCGGGCGGGCTGATAGGTTTGTTCATTGACCCCCAGCACAATGGTTTGATCCTCGTTCTTGGCTGGCGCCGAGATAATCACGCGACGCGCTCCGCCGCCGTCAATGTGGGCGCGGGCCTTGTTGGCATCGGTAAAGAGACCGGTGGACTCCACCACCAGTTCCACCCCGAGATCCCCCCAGGGGATGGCGGCCGGGTCCCTTTGCGCCACGACCCGCACGCGGAGCTCGCCCACCACGATATCGTCCCCGTCCACAGACACCTCCGCGTCCAACACGCCGTAGTTCGAATCGTATTTCAGCAAGTAGGCCAGCGTTTTCGCGTCGGTTAAGTCATTGACCGCAACAATCTGAAAGTCTTGCCGCGCCATCGCAATCCGAAAGAAGCGACGGCCGATGCTGCCGAATCCATTGATTCCTACCCGAACCATGTGCATCCTCCCTTAGCCTGGGCTGTCCTCTACAACCCGCGAATTGATTTGCTCAGACGGATGGGTTCGCCGGCCGGTTGTCGAAATCCGGCTTGCCCGAATATCTTCCGCCTTGATGGTCATCAAAGCCTGTTTGGTCAGCCGTCCGCCTTGGGCGCAGAGGCGATTGGCTTGCCGCAGTCGAGCGCGATCGATCCCATTGCGGATGCTGCCCGCGTAGCGAAACCGCGGCTGCTCCATGCGCAAGCGAATGTACTCCGCCCGCGCGATTTGGGCCTCGCGACTAAACCGGCACTACAGGTTGCCCGCCAGCAGCTGCGCGATAATCTGCATTCCTCGACCCCGTGGTCCGGAAAGTCGCTGTGATGGGCAATGCGGGAACTCACGCCAGGATTGGAGGAAAACACTGCGCCATCCGATCCTTGTATCCGGTCAGAATCACGACCAGCTCGTCCCCTTGGTTCTCCATCACCTGCAGCAGGATTTCGATCGACTCCTGCCCATAGTCCCGCTCATTGTCCTGTCTGTAAAGATAGTACGCCTCGTCAATGAACAACACGCCGCCCAGAGCCCGCTTCAGCACCTCTTTGGTTTTGGGCGCGGCATGGCCGATAGACTGACAGACCAAGTCGTCCCGCGTCACCGCCACCAAGTGTCCCTTGCGCACATAGCCCAGCCTATGCAAAATCTCGGCCAGGCGCAAGCCCACAGTCGTTTTGCCGCTGGCCGGATTTCCCGTATGGGTCATATGCAACGACGGATGGTCGCTGCCGAGCCCGAACTCGCATCGAATCCGGTCAATGACCAAACGCGCGGCGATTTCCCGAATACGCGTCTTCACCGGTCTTAGCCCGACCAGTTCCCGGGCGGGTTGCACCAACACGTCGAACACCTTGGTCTGTATGAACTCTCCCACCGCCTAACCATGACGGGTTGGGGCGGGGGTTTCCGGGATCGCGCCCGAAAGTTATCGCTGGCTCCAGATCCCGCAACAGATTGCTGACCGCGTGCCGCACGGCACGCCAACCGTGCTCAGGGGGGATCGCGAAGCGGATATGGATGATCGGTTCATCGCCCCGCGCAGTCCCCAGCAGGCGCTATTGGTCCGCGCGGCGTGGGACCGCAAACCCGCCGATCCCCCGGCACCGCATCGCTGGGCCGCAGCCGAAGCCGCGCCCCTGCTGGGAACCATGCCGATCACGGTGCCGGCCAAGCCGGAACAGCGCGCACGCGCGGCGCCGTTCGCCTGACGGACGACCGTAGTGCAGATGGCGCGGCCGGCCCAGCGTTTGGCGAC
>JAJZZA010000118.1:0-645 GCA_021797825.1 Bacillota bacterium
ATCGTCGTTGTTGCCTTGCGCGCCGCAATAGGGCTTTCCCCACAACTCCGCCAGGGCCGCGCCGTCCCGGTAAAAGTCCCCCGCGCCAATCACCGCATCAAACGGTTGGCACCGGGACGCCAAGGCGGCCACCTCGCTAAGCCGGCCATGCGTGTCACTGAACACCAGGTATCGCACCGCACGCCTCCAGCCCGGCCAGCAGTGCGCGCACCGCCCGCGCGCGATGTGACACGGCATTTTTCATTTCTTCAGGATACTCGGCCAGCGATGTCCGCCCATCCACCGAAAAAATCGGGTCCACCCCAAACCCGTGCGATCCCCGCGCCCAGGTTAAAATCGTCCCTTCAATCACTCCTTCCGCATAGCAGGGTGGAGCATGCGGGGTAACCAGACATAGCACGGCGCGCATCCTCGCGGTCCGCGCCAGGGTGGGGACCTCCATCAGGCGCAGCAAAATCTCGCGTGAATTGACCCAGGCGTCTTCACTCACAAACCGGGCCGATTGGACTCCCGGCAGTCCCCCCAACGCATCGACTTCGACACCGGAATCGTCGGCTAGCGCAGGTTTCCCACTCATCCGGGCGACGGCCGCCGCTTTAAGGTAGGCGTTGTCCCGGTACGTGTTGCCCGTCTCGTCCACAATCT
>JAJZZA010000118.1:655-8039 GCA_021797825.1 Bacillota bacterium
CCCGGATCCTGACCAAGCCTCGATTTGAAAAGGGCTGTCTAAGAACAGTTGCGTAAACTCGCGAATTTTCCCCGGGTTATGGGAAGCCAGCACAATCACCCGTTTGTGCTGGCTCATGCGATAACCGCTTGCCCTTCGGGGAAGGCTTCTTGTTGCCGCTGAAACAGCGTGGCAAAGCCCGGCTCCGCCGCATCGAGCAACCGCTCGAGGAGTTGCCGATCAAACAGGCTGTGTTCCGCGGTCCCTTGAATTTCCACCAGTTTGCCGCCGGAAAGCATGACCAGATTCAGGTCGACCCCGATCCGTGAATCTTCCTCATAGTTGAGGTCTAGCAACGGTTCCCCCTGTTCAAGACCAATGCTTAGGGCCGCTAACCAACCGCGAAACGGTTTGTCGGCAAACGGCGTCTTTGCATGGATGCGGCTGACGGCCTGCAACAAGGCCAAAAACCCGGCGGTGATGGCCGCCGTGCGGGTTCCGCCATCGGCTTGCAACACGTCACAGTCCAGCAGGATGCTGCGCTCGCCCAGCACTTTTAAGTCGAGGGACGCCCGTAAGGCGCGCCCAATCAGGCGTTGGATTTCCACCGTTCGTCCTTGTTGCCGTCCCCGGGTTGCTTCCCGGTGAGTCCGCTCATGCGTGGCACGCGGAAGCATGCCATATTCCGCCGACACCCATCCTCTCCCGCTGTTGCGCAAGAAGGGAGGAACTTTGTCCTCTACCGTAGCCGTCACCAATACGCGTGTCATCCCCATGGAAATCAGGCACGATCCCTCCGCCCAGGCATTGTAGCCCATTTGCAACTCGACGGGGCGAATCGCGGTCGATCCTCGATTGTAATCCCGAACCATGGAGAACTCCTCCTTCTATGTTCCATACCCGACTAGTATACGCTACCAACAAAAAAACCCGGCCGTTTGGGGCCGGGTGACATTTGGTGGAGGCGGGGACGTGCTGCCCGTCCCGTCCGAAGACACGCCATGAAGGACTTCTACGAGCGTAGTTACGGGATTAATCTCGTTCACCCCTCCCGCCCGCAACCCGGAACGGATGAACCAGTCCCTTTGCTTCCGAAAATCCCCCGGGACCGAAGGACCTCGTATCCTACTTGTTTACGTTCGCATGTCAGGGGTAGGAGCCCGGGCACCGAACGTTAGCTGAAATTAAGCAGCTAAAGCGTAGTCGAAGTTGTCTTCGTTGGCACTTAAAAGGTTCCTGCTGTTTAACGAGGCACAGGACCTCGGCTCGCTATCCAACACCACGTCTATCCCCGTCGAATCTAGTTCGCCCCCGGGGAACCCTAACGCCGCTCCTTAAGCGACCGGCTAATCTGCCGCTCCGCCTCGCGTTGCGCGGCACTCTGGCGCTTATCGTACTGTTTCTTCCCTCGTGCCAACCCTAATGATACCTTAGCGCGCCCGTTATTGTCAAAGTATAGCCTGAGCGGCACCAGAGTTTTCCCTTGTTGTTTGACTTCCTGCGCCAGTTGACGGATTTCCCTTTTATGCATGAGCAACTTGCGGTCTCGATAGGGCTCATGATTCCAGCGATTGCCGTGATCATACGGTGCGATATGACAATTGAACAGGTAAATCTGGCCGTGGTCGACCCGGGCAAAACTATCCCGCAGGTTAACCCGCCCCAACCTGAGCGACTTGACCTCAGTCCCGGTTAAAACCAAGCCCGCCTCGAAGACCTCTTCGATAAAATAATCATGGCGCGCCTTGCGGTTTTCGGCGACTGTCCGTTCCTCCCTGGCCAATATCATCATCCGTTCTGATGGACTTGCCCATTTCTCGTCATTACTGATCGAATGCCGCCATCGTCCTGCGTCATCGAACCTTCGTTGCTTCCGCGCCGGTCGACCATCCACACGCACTCACTGCGAAACGTCTGTGCCGGGTTGCCAATCCCGCCCCAACTCGCGCCCAAAGGTGCCGCACGCATTGCCCGCCCGCTGTTCCGTCAGGCAAGGTCCTGCACGCAGGCCAGGTGTGACGGCTGCGGTTTAGCCGTTACCGAGACCGCCACGCTCCCTGGTGAGAGATGGCTTGATATGCCAACGGCCGCCGGCATTCGCCCAGGCGTATCTTCGTCAGGCCCGGACCCCGGGTTTTCCCCATCCCGACCAGGCTCGAAGCTGCGGTCTCGACGAACCCTTCATCCCAATCCGGGGTGGGCTTTCGAAGCATTCTGCCCAAATTGAGCTTGCGGGCGCAAAACCCCGCAACGTATCGGGCGCATGGGCCACATCATTCCCGTCCGTGGCGGCATCGCCCGACCCCACTTGACGCCCACCCGATTTTGGGCCGATTCGCCTCGCAAATGGCCAAGCGCCCGCAGGTCCGAGTGTCGCCCCGAAACGCCCCCTTTAAGATGTCGTTGGCCCGTCGCGACAGCACGGATCTCGACACCCTGGCGTTTCGCCGTCTGCGACGCCCAAATGGTTCTCGCCACGTCCCGGGGTTGGCCGCCAGCGCCATGCTCATCTCAGGGACGTTTACCGGCCCGCTCCCCACGGCAAGGCCGTGAGCCCACGAAAATTTGGCGGCTTCCCCGATACTCCACAACATTGCGAGACATATCGCCCCAACCCGGGCCCGTCACGTTCGCGAAAACCCCTTAAACCCCCGCGTGATGCCCCAACATTATACGTACCCCATGGTTCGAGCGCAAGCCCAGCATCAACGGGGGACGGCGCGGATGGTTGGCGCCAGCATTTGCGTGGAACGAACCCCATCAACTCTCCCGCCACCTCCTGCACACGCTCGCCGCCGCGCCCGTTGGCTGGCAAAAATTGTCCGCCGAACAAGATCGCGTCCCGACCCGCTGGGGCGTTCATAGCCCACGGTTCCTCCCATATACATCAATCAGGAGGTGATGGCCGTGCGCATTGTCTGGTGGAGGATCCACCGGCCAAATGACCGCGACGCTCCCAGCATGATGGATGTGACGGGAGACAGTTTTATGGCCAAACCGCGGGACGGTCAGTGGCCGGTTCCCGATACGGACAGCGGGGAGCCCGTCCCACCCGCTTTATTCCGGCGCATCTTGCATTGGGCGGGAGAAGACAAAGACTCCGCCAACCCCCGCCCATAATCCCGCACGACGGCGGCCGAACCGATTTCCGGATGCTGGTCCACGCCCCCCCTATCGACCTGCCGGGCTGCCCAGCCCGCCCGATCTTTCCCCGTCCGGTTGGATCCGACAGCCGCCCGCCCCGCCGCACGGCCCCGGGCGGCCGCCGCCCGGGGGGTCTTGCCATTCCCGATTGACATTGGCATGGCGGACCGATTGCCCGCCACTGGCGGCCAGCTGGCACCAACGCAGACAAAAATCCGGCGGCTAGGTCAACCCGCCGTTTGCGATGGGGAGTCCCGACATCCATCACCGATGAAATGTTAGTTTTTTCATGCGTAATAACCCCCTGTCCTATCCATCCTATTGGTATCGCGACCCCGCGGGACGGATGCGAGGAGGTTTGGTCATGCTGGCGGCGATCGATTTATGGAATCCGCACACCGGACTCCCTATCCCGGCGGTGCTCGTTACCGCTTTTCTCTTGGGCATGGTGCACGGGGTGACGCCCGACGAACATACCTGGCCGATCACCTTTAGCTACGCGATTGGCGCATACTCGGTGCGCGGGGGCCTGATCGCCGGCCTAACCTTTTCCCTGGCGTTTACGCTGCAGCGGGCCATCGCATCCGAACTCGCCTACCTCGCACTCGGCCGCTGGCTTGAAAACCCGACGGTCGAGGCCTGGGTCTATATCGCCGTGGGAATCGCCATGTTTGTCGCTGGAAGGTATATTCGCACCCGGGGCCAAGTCTTTCATCTCCATGGCCTCAAAGCGCATCACCATCATTTCGAGGAACCCCCCGCGCTTCCCCCGCAAATGGCATTTTGGCATGGGCTCATCGCCGGATGGGGATTCGGCGCGTTCGCCCTTATCATCTATACCGTGCTTGCCCCCGCCATGCACAGCGCCTGGCTGGCTTGGATGCCCGGTGCCCTGTTCGGACTGGGCACGATGGTCGTGCAGGCCAGCGTCGGCGCGCTATTCGGACATTGGATGCGAACGATCCGGCTGCCGGAGCCTTTAGCCCGCCGAATCGCCCGCAAAACGGCCGGCAACACGCTGTTTTTTGGCGGCGTCGCCTTTACCATCGCCGGGATGCTCAGCCTGGTGTTCCCTCGCCTGTCGGATTTTGCCATTGTCACCCCGCTCCATATCCATAATCTCCACACCTTGGGACTGGGCTTCCTGTTGGTGATGGTGACGGTGCTGGTGGTGGGCATCGGAACTCTGGGCCGATCGATTGAACAGGCCAAACGGCAGCTTAGACCCTAACGGCGTTCCGTCCGCGAACGCCGTTTTCGTTGTCCTGGCTTGGGTCCTGACGGCGCTGGACGTGACCCCGGCTGGCTCTTGGCGGTCGCCGCGGGCGGGCGCCGAGTGGTTCGATCCCGACCACCGGGATTGGGCTGTGATTGCCCCCCCAAATCAAAGTCAATTCGCCGCAGGGCCACATCCACCCGGACCACCCGCACGGTCACCTCGCGCCCCAAGCGATATTGCTGACCGGTACGCTCACCGGAAAGACGCCAGTGCACCGGATCAAACACCCAGGTGTCGTGGGGGAGATCCTCAATCCGCACCAATCCTTCGATCAGATTGGGCAGTTCCACAAAGATCCCGAAGTTGGTAATACCCGATACCACCGCCGGATAGGACTCGCCAATTTTTTGGGCCATGAACTGGGCTTCCTTGAGCGCAACCGAATCGCGTTCCGCATCCATCGCCTCCCGTTCCCGGACCGACGTCGACTCGCCCACTTCGGGAGCCATCCGCGCCCATCGCTCGCGCAAGCCATCGGTGAGCGACCCGTCTAGATAGGCCGTCAGGACGCGATGCACCCAGAGATCCGGATATCGTCGGATGGGGGAGGTAAAGTGGGTGTACTCCGCGGAGGCCAACCCGAAATGGCCAATGTTTTCCGCGCCGTACCGAGCTTGTTTCATTGAGCGCAGCAACGCGCTGCTCACGACCCGTTCTTCCGGTTTGCCTTTGGTCGCCGACAAGAGTTCTTGGAGGGCTTTGGGGGTGAGTTGGCGCGGCAATCGGTACCCCAAGGCGCCAGTCAGTTCGCGGAACTGTTCCATTTTTTCCTTGGTCGGCTCTTCGTGCATCCGAAACAAGCCCGGCAACTGATGCCGGATCAATTCGCGCGCCACCGCCTCGTTGGCCAGCAGCATAAATTCTTCGATGATGGATTCCGCCAACCCCGGCTCCTTGACCACCACATCGACGGGTTGTCCTTGCGGATCCAGCACGACCTTGGCTTCGGGCAAATCGAAATCGACCGCGCCCCGGCGAAGCCGCTCTTTGTTTAAAACCTCCCGGACTTGCCGGGCAATCTGCAACCAGGGCAAAAGACCCTGCGTGTCGGAGACTCTGTCCTCGAAAAGGGCGTTCACCCCCTCGTAGGTCAAACGATGGCGCGTGCGAATCACCGAGCGGGTCAAACGCGTGGATAGCGGGCGCCCCTCGCGGTTGAGACGAATAAACGCCGAAACGGTCAAGCGGGAATCGCCGGGGTTTAAACTGGCAATGCCGTTCGATAGACGTTCCGGCAACATGGGAATGACGCGATCCACCAGGTACGTGGAGGTCCCGCGCACCCGGGCTTCCGCATCCAGTGCGGTCCCCTCGCGGACGTAATAGCTGACGTCGGCGATGTGCACCCCCACCTCGTACCCGCCCTCGTCGGTCGCCTCCACCGAAATCGCGTCATCCAGATCTTTGGCGTCGGCCCCGTCAATCGTCACCACAAACCGATCACGCAAATCGAGTCGGCCAACCAAATCCTCATCGGTTACCCGGTCGGCGAGTGCCATCGCTTCCGCCATCACGGCCGCCGGAAAAGACTGCGGAACATGGTGCTCAGCTGCCAGCACCGCCACATCCATCCCGGGATCGGACGGGTTTCCGAGGCGTTCGATGACCTCGCCCCGCACCGTCTGTTTAGGATCAAACGGCCACTCCGTAATGCGCACCGAGACGATGTCGCCCGCGTGCCAGCGTCCTTTGGGCATGCGTCCTAGCGCGACAATCGGCCGGCGGGCATCACGCGGAATAACGCGCCAGCCCGAGCGCTGCCGGTCCAAGCGGCCCACCACTCGGTCGGTGGACCGTTGCAAGACCGCCATCAGCCGTCCTTCGGGTCCGGGGGCGTCTGGCACGCGGCGCATCCACACCAAAACCCTGTCGTCGTGTGAGGCTCCCATCAGCCACCGCTCCGGCACAAACACGTCGTCCCCCGGGTAGGCCGTATTGACCACAAACCCGAAGCCGCGCGCATGAATGCGCAGCACCCCTTCTCGCGCTTCGACCGACACGCGTCCTTCCGGGTCTCTTCGCAGCCACCCTTCATGCCGATATTGGTTATAAAGACGATAGGTGTCCTTCGACGCGGCTTTGCCGCCGGTCAACCGGCGCATCACTTGATCTTCCGGGATCGACGGCTCGTGGCTTAACAGGGCGAAAAGCCTTTCGGGCAGGTTATCAATGTGTACATATTTCGCTCTAGCCACCGGCCACCCCCTTAAAGACAGTCGATCGCCGCCGAATTCTCGGCGGCTGCCTTCATCCTATCCCGCCGCGGTCCGCGGTTTCTGCCCTGCCTAATGCCAAAAATGGGCCAGCACCAGCGTCAAAACCCCAAAGGCGACCGCAAAAATCACGGTGACCCGCGCCAGAAATTCGTCGACCCCCTTTTTCTTGCCTTGATACGGCTGAGGAGAAGAACCTCCGAACGTACTCGACATACCGGCGGTATAGCCTGTCTGCAACAATACCGCCGCCATCATAACCAGCGCCACCGTCACATCAACCACAATCAGTGCTGTTATCATTTCTGGCTTCAACCTTCCGCAATAAATTCCACCGTACGCCCAGCGGACCATGACCTCAGGATATTATACCACGTCCCTGTTCGCGGCATAAGCGCGCGGGGCGCACCATCCATATGTGGTGATGCCGCCCAGGCGCAGTCGGGAGGACCGGCGCGGCACAGGACCGACCCAAATCCCGTCTTCGCGCCCGCAACGTTGGAGGGGGCATGGCGGCCGAATCCCGGGACCTCCCGTCTCTCATCTCTCGCCGATGCATCTCGTTTTCGCCTGCCCGTTGCTTCACGATGCGGATGCCGGCTAGCCTTTCGGCCGCACCGGATGGCGAGGTCCGCCGGCCGTGTCAACCGAAAAGCCGCCGGACGCACCGGGCGCGGGCATCACCCCCCGTACCCAAAAGGTGACGGTGCTTAGCAGGCAACACGGCGGGCCGGTGTGTGCCCGTGTTCCCGCCCGGGCCGCGATGCCC
>JAJZZA010000119.1 GCA_021797825.1 Bacillota bacterium
ACCTGGGAATGCGAATGCGCGCATCCGACGGCGGTCGAGGGCGAAAACAGTCGCCTCGATGTGTCGTTTGGGTTTGAGCTCCATACCATTAGCGGGATAGCCAAGATGCGGCCCCTTGTGGACTCGCGCGGTTTGTCATCCTAAGCCTGGCGCTGAGACGCATTCGGCAGCAACATCCCGCACTTATCGGTAGTTTAGTCCGCAACGCTTAAGCGCTGCGCGAGGCGCCCCCAAGTTCATCGCACTTCTGCGACATCCGCTGAGTACCTCGGGGGTGGCTCGCGTGTCTCGCCCGCAAAGATGGAAATCAACACCATCAAAATTTCGCTGAATCCGCGTTCGTCCTTCACCCGGTGGTCCCCTCGCTAAATTTTGTTGAACTCGCAGATCAAAATGCCACAGAGCAAAAGGCGCCTGGTGAACAAGCGCTTGCCGGTAACAGTTCCCTTTCGTATTAATATGGTGACAGTGCCCACCACGCCTAGCGCGCAAGCGATGCGAAATTCGGTGAGCCATTGGCTTTTTGTAGGGGAATATATATGGCATATAATGTAAAGCCGCGACCGCTATTGAGCAGCGGGTGGCGCCCCTTAAAAGCCGCGGCCTGGTGGTCCCGGATGAGATTCAAGCGACAGCGATCTTACGACGTATACTCCTCGCGTCTCACAATTGATGATTCAGGGGGCTGACTTGAAGACTGGGAATTGAGACCTCCACGTCCCCCTTGCGCGTCATCGAGCAGGAAACTTTCGTTCACTCCTTGCGAGACTTCCGGATGCATTGGTGAGGAAAACCATCACAACTTAGCCGCGAGGAGTATATCAGCTACTACCGCCTCTCTGGACATCTCGTGGATTTCAAGCGCCCAGACGACCCCTACCGCCCAGTAACCCACTTGTCGACCATCTACGCAATTTATGAGTCTGATCGTCGCTTCCGGAACCTGATGCTCGGGGTGATTGACCCCAATGCAATTTCCATTAGGACCAAGATCGCGCAGCACCTCGCGGGTGATTGCGATCCGCTGGCGTGCCCGGATCCCGCCTATTTTGTGGATTCCACCTATCACGCCAACCAATTGGCGACGATTGATACCGAAATCACGCGAAGTCGTGAACCGTTGGCTGACCATTATCGGCAATACTATGGCGGCACGTTTCCGATTTGGGTAACGGTTGCGATGATGTCCTTCGGGTCGGTGTCCAAAATGTAAGGCAACTTGGTCCGAATCCATCGCCAACATATCGCCAAACCGCATTACGGACTGAACGCAAAGGTCATTAGCCAGTGGCTTCGGAGCCTGGCGACGGCGCGAAATGCCTGCGCGCACTTTGCCCGTCTGTATCGGCGGACCCCTACGTTTCACCCCAAGATCCGTGATGACGATCGCGCGGACGTTCCGGCGCCGCAGTCCTGGTCCTCAGTCCTCATGGCTGCGCGCCACCTCTATGAGCCGTGGGCTGACGGGGGACATTTTGTGACGTCACTTGCAATGCTATGCGAGGAGTACCACGATGTCGTTGACGTTCGGGACATCGGGCTTCCCTCGCATTGGGCCCACCTTTTACGGCGTCCTTGCCGGCGCCATCTCTAAGTGTCGACGGGTTTGACGTCGGCTTGGACGGTCGCCCGAGGGACCACAAAGCCGGCCCGCCTCTTTACTTTGCATTGCGAAGCATGCGCTATCCGGCCCGAATGCGCATTACGGATCCCCGACTCAGGCCGCTATTGCAACCAGGTTTTGCACAAGGCGGCAAATGATTCCGCAGGCCTTGTCAATCAAGTTTTGAAAAAAGCGGATGGTATCCCTGGTGATGAGGTAGGAGACCATCCAACCTGAGTTTCCAAATAGCCCTATTTTCCATAGGTTTTAGCAAGAGGCAGCCATCGTTCCGTCCCTTTGGCCCCTTGAGGCGGCCCAGTTTGTCGTCGGCATGCGGCGAAGTCAACTCAACGCCGAGCCGCTTGCGGTGATGAGCCGGCTCCCAAAGGAATTGTCCATCGCAATCGACCCAGCGTGTGTGATGCGAACGTTTGATGACGTGGCGAGTATAACCGCTAACCACGCGTTAAGCGCTTACGGTGCGTCTTACCGAACTGGCCCACCGGCTGAAGTGCCAGTTGGCCGCGGCCGATGCCAAGTTGGCCACGAGAGCCAAGACTTGTGCTATCAAGCTGGCCTGAACTACTCCGTCGTTGCTTCGTTTCGAACCCGCGGCTTGAGGCCTGCTCAACCATCGTGGTGTCAGCAGCTGCCTAAAAGCTTAGACAAATCTAGGCAAGCGCCGTGCGTCTGACCTTTGTCTCCCGCTGACGAGGGGAGAGGCGTTTGGACTTAGCCTCTTGTCGGCCTTTGGGGGACCCCGTTTTCTGGTCATCCAGCGTCCTTCTGATCCCCCTCAGTAACTTCCCCCACCACGGGGGCACTCGCGGGACGACGATGGCGTCCGGCGAGACCTGCGCGGTATTAGGCCGTGGCCTGCGCAGGATTTGGGCCATCCTTCTTGGTGGAAGGACGTCAAGGCGCCCGTCCATTTCCTGTACGGATTCATCATTCCGACGAAATCCGCGTCGGCTTGATAAGAATGGCGCGGATTGCTGCAGGTAAAGAGGTGTCGGACGCGCACCCCGACCGCGCGGTAATCGGGCGGGCAGTGTGGGCACATTTGACTGGTATACGCGGGATTGCGCTCCACGGTCAAGATCCCCTCGCGAAACGCCAGGGCCCGTACCCACGCACAATCTGGCCGCGCAGCCAGTAGGCCCGCTTGTGATTCTTGCGACCGGCTCGGTTCATTTTTTCTTTCGGAGCTTTGTACCCGCGAAGGTATTCGAAGACAATCACTTTAGCGTGGTGGGCGAGGGCAAAATCGACGATCTGGCGGGCAACCTGCCGCGCGGCATTCTCATCCATATTGCGTACCTTCGCCCACAGGGGAACGTTATCCTGGACTCCGGCTTGCAATCGCCCGCTCTGCCTCCGCGTCTTGTCGATAGCGTTGAGCAGCAGATGGCGCTTGTGGTTCAGGTCGCCGCCCGGGATGAACTGCGTGGCCAGCAATTGCCCGAGAGCAAAGGCCCCCATCACGGCGAGCCGATTCACGCCCAGATCGACCGTGACAACGGGCAACCCCGGATCCGCGGCGAGTTGCGCCTTAGCCTTCTCCGGTGTGGGGACATATTTTTGCATCGGCACGTGCAGCGCATAACGCACCGTCCCGGGATACCGTTTATCCGGTGTGGCATAAATGGATAGCGACAGCGCGGCCCAAACCTTGGGTCGCACAGCCGCGCGTTCCGCCTCTGTCCAGGGCTCTTTCGCGGATTTTCGGGCCTTGATCTGTGCCCTCGCGGCGCGTATGCGCTGACTTTCCGTCTGCGCGGCCAACAAGGCCACGTGGGCATACGGGGGCAACGTGATGGGCAACGGCACGTTTTGCCACTGTCCCGCGTACCACAGCTTCACGGCCACAAACGTCTGTTGCACCGAGGCGCGGGGCAACAAATCAAAATCGGGCTACGCGACCAGGTCGGCATAGTACGTGACGGGTTTGTTCGAAGCGCCCAGTTGAGGTTCGCCGCCTTTACGCAAACCCTGTGCCCACTGCCGATGGGCGGTAAGCCAGCTTTTGACCTGGCCGCTTGCGTGATTGATGGCCGCCCGTCGCAGTCCTATCGGCCTCCCTTCGGCTGGCGGAATGGCCTGGATCAGCGGCATCGAAGGATCGGGATGGGCGGGGGTGGCCAGCGTGTGGCGCTCCGCGAAGGTCAGGAGGTCTTGGGCGGTCCGATGCCGTTCTGCGGGGGTCCCGTCTTGCTTGATGTACGGGACGGTATCCTCGAAGATGCCCAGATGGGCCGTGAAGAACTCCTGGTAAAAGGCGATCACGCGATGGTATAGGGCCTGCGTGTCCAAAATGGCCTGGCGTTTGCTGACGTGGATGTCCCGATGGACACCGAGTTTAAGGGTTTTGATCACCAATGCCATGGGGGGCCTCCTCGGGGTCTGTGGTATGGGTATGAATCGTCTCCGCGATTTTCTTGCGTAATCCTTTGCTCCGGCGGCCATAGAGCCGGGCCGAGAACACGGTGACAATCGTGATCAGGTCACGGGCCAGTTCCTGCTCGAGTGATGCGCACGGCGTCTCTTGCGTTGTTTCCACCCGCACATCAAAAAGGCGCACATATTCGACGAGATAGCGATAACCAAAACGCGCCAAGCGGTCTGGGGATTCGATCAGCAGGACATCGTATCCTCGTTTTTCCGCGAGCCGCAAGACCCTCCAGAGCCCCCGCCGTTTATCATTGATCCCGGATGCCTGTTCAGCCACCACGAGGACCGGATCGTAGCCGTACAGGTCTGACACCAATCTCCACCAGCGTCAACTGGGCATGTTCGACCCAAGCGGTGCTCAAGGCCATCCCGTTTGCCGTAATCTCTCCCGGAGCTGCTGTTAGGAGATTGGTTGTGCCCTTCACGTCCCGGTCAAACTCCAATCCACATCCCGGACCGCGATGGATGCGAACCGGCAGCGTTTTTTTCAATGGTTCCGCATCCCCCGCAGCGAGGCCGGGAGGCGTGGTACGGTGATTGATGAACCCCATTTGGGCGTTTTTTTGCTTTATACTCGCCATCGGTACCAAGATAGGCCCAACCGGCGCTCGCTCGCGATGGATTCTGCCAGGCGATGAGCCTTCGTCATTCCTATTACCGTTAGAGTCTCCACGCCGACGAGGTCATAACGGTTTAACAAGGATCGGCTTACTTACGCTGGTTCGCCATATCGTCATGAACCCGCCGGCTGTCCTGCTTGGTTCGACCGAGCGAGTGCCCAACCCTCCATCAATTCCTGCAGTTGCAATCCAGTGAGGTATCGTTCTTAGATCCCGCGTAAGCCCGCAAGCGTCAATCCGGACGGTTGACGTAAACGGAAATTTACCGTATATTCGGGTAAATTTGGAGAGGAGGGATAGCTCTGGACGCGAGGCGATCTCGACGGACCACCAGACTCTACGGCATCAACGAACTCAGCAAGCTCTACGATGTAACGGCCCGGACCATCCGCCACTATGAAGACATGGGTTTGTTAACCCCCGAACGCCGTGGCACTCAGCGATTTTATCAGGAACGGGACCGGGTCCGTTTGCAGCTGATACTGCGGGGCCGGCGTTTGGGATTCGGGCTGCGAGACATCCGGGAGATGATGGACCTCTACGATGCGGACCCCACCGAAGTCACGCAACTGCAGGATGTGATCAGACGGGGTGACGCCAAACTTGGGGAATTGCAATCGCAAGTCGAGGAGCTTCAAACAATTATGGCCGAGATGCTAGAGCTGCGCGCGACCATGCAACGCCGGTTGAACCGCATTCTGCAAGGGGAGGAATAACCGTGGAACACATCTCCTACGCCTACAACACTAATCATTTTGACCGGGATGCCGAACTCCAGGCGGTTTTGCGGCACTTTTGGCCGGACCACCAGACACAGTGGGCGCGCCTCAGTCAATTTGGCGCCTTTGCCGGCAAAGAGGTCTATGAAGCGGTGTACCATATTGATCACGATGCGCCGCCGGTGTTGACCGCCCACGATTTGGATGGCAACCGCATCGACCGGGTGCGTTTAAGCCCGGTGCAACAGCGGATCCTGGCGGAAACCGCCTGGATCACCCAGCCCCCCTACCAGGGCCAGGGCTGGCCCTATCATTATGCGCTGCTGTATCTTCTGGGGGACCCCGGAATCGGCTGCATCTTGACCATTACCGGACAGACGGCGTACGCGCTTCATAAATATGCGACTGCCGCCATTCCGCGGGCGGAACGGATTAAAACGGACTTGTTATCGGGAAAGGCTTGGGGTGCCACGTGGATGACTGAGTCGCAGGGCGGCAGCGACTTGGGCGCCAACGAGACAGTGGCCCAATGGGACGGGGATGTTTGGCGCTTGACCGGCGACAAATACTTTGCCAGCGGTGCCGGATTGACCGACTATGCGATTGTCACGGCGCGTCCCGCGGGCCATCAGGCAGGTCCTAAAGGGTTGGCGCTATTCTTGTTGCCTCGGCTCGACCAGCGGAGGGAGCTGAACTATCATGTGCGAAGACTTAAGGACAAGAGCGCGACCCGAGCGGTTCCATCGGGCGAGGTGGAATTAAATCGCAGCGAAGCCTATCTGATCGGCAAAGCCGAAGAGGGCATCTACTACACGTTAGAAAACCTCACCGTCTCGCGCCTGGCCAATGCCGTGGCCGCGATGGCGACCGGCAAGAAGGCCCATTTGGAGGTGATGGGCAGGGCAGCGCGTCGGCATAGCTTTGGCCAACTCTTGCAAGACCATCCCTTGATTCGCCGCGACCTGACGGACTTGGCCGTCCGTTCCGCCGGCGGTCTGGCGCTGGCGTTTTACGGGGTGAAAAAATTTGATGAGGCCTGGGATGATCGTCCCCCATACACTGACCGGTACCATCTCGCGCGATTTATCACGCATTTGGCAAAGAATCGCACGGCCGACCATGCGGCCTCCATGACGTCGCTCGGCATGGAACTTTTTGGCGGATTGGGGTTTTTGGAAGAGTATGCCGTGGCCAGGTGGCATCGGGAAGCCCTCATTACCCCAATTTGGGAGGGGCCCAGCAATATCCAAGCCCTGGATTTCCTGGAGACGATTAAGCGTCAAAAGGCACATCGCAGATTCCTGGGGGAAGTGGTTCCGCTGTTGGAAAGCGCCGCTACGCCGGAGGCGCGTCAAGCTCGTCTGCTGTTGGAAGGACGATTGGAGCATTTGGCATCGCTCAAGGGCCGTGAAGCCGAGTGGTATGCCAAGGATGATATGGCAGCCATAGCCGACGCCACCCAAGTGGCTTTGCTTTACAGTATGGCCAACGGCCAAGGCATTCGCTATGCGAAATTGGCTGAACTTTACGCTAAACGATTCATCGCGCACCAGGAATATCCCTTCTGGGTTGATGGCGACCGTGAAATTTGGCAAGAGAATCAGGATGCGTAGGGAGACTTGAACTATTACCCGACGCACATATGTTTCTCTGGACCAGGTCTTCCGACGCGGGGCTCTTCATCGACCGCTGCATTGAGGCGGGATTCGTGAATTGGTCGGCGCCCCGTCCATCTGGATTGGGGTTTCCGGGCCCTTCGCGGGATGACCATGGCCGCCGTCGAGGCGCGGCCGGGATGATCAGGGCATTGCTCGCAACGCACGTCGGCGAATCCGCATAGGCGGGCTTGATGGACAGCCTGGCGCCAGTAGCGTGCATCGCTCCGGCAATAATACCACCGGTGTACGAGAAGCGCATTCGGCGGCTCGGTATCCTCTCCGCCGAACCATTGATGGTCTGGTTGCTCCTTGCGGCTGATGCCGGGATAGATGAGACCCTGGCTCCACCTCATGATAGACCGCCTCGGGGATCCACAGCACCGCCAGGAGGTCCGGCAGCGACGGTGGTCAACGAGCGCGAGGGCGATGAGAAGAATATCATCGCTGCCGACGGCGGGCATGCTGTTTCAACAACGCCAAATCGTGGGCGCTCGGTTGTCATGATTCGGTGACCTCTTCACGCCGTCTTCCTTTGCAGGCTCGAGTCTTCTGCGTCAATTGACGATACCACCCATCCTTCGCCCGGTGGCCTGGGGCCGTTCGGCCAACGCCATTCCGACCCGCGGGCGGATGCGTGTGCACCGTCTGCGCATCCGAAACACGAGAGTTGATATACTCCTCGCGTCTCACAATTGATGATTTAGGCAACCGATTTGAAGACTGGGAATTTGAGTGTCAACAGGATGTTGCGCTGGGCTTGATGGCGGCTGCAGGTATCAGCTGCCAAACAATCGATGATCGGCTGTTTGAACGGCCCAAACTTCGGATAAGACCGTCCATGTCCAGCTATCGTGTAGCTAGTTACAAAACGCAAAACTTCGTCCGCGCGCAGTATA
>JAJZZA010000120.1 GCA_021797825.1 Bacillota bacterium
ATGATAGAAATAAGCCAGTGTCTCACTCGTATAAGACGGTCCCGGCCGATCAATTTCCACACGCGACAGCTCAAAATGCTCATTGGGTGCAATGGCCAAAAAGGTCATGAGATAACGGTGCTCGGGATCGGCCACCATATCCGGGCCCTTATGCGGCGGCTGCCCCGACGGGATAAATATCACCTGGTCCAGATGAAACGTGTCCCGTGCAGCTTCCGCCGTCACCAGATGGCCATAATGAATCGGATTGAACGTTCCTCCCATAAGCCCTATGGCTCGACGCTCTTTGCCCATCGAATTGCCACATTCGACGCCCCCACGCCGTTATCCTGCCCGCTTTCCGTTCTCTGGCAAAATATTTCTGCAATAGGGGCGTCGCACCGCCGGCGGCTACTCAACGGCCAAGTCTCCCTCTCGCCAATACAAGGTGCCATCCGCCACGCGCACCGCGGTGCCTTCGGATATTCCCGCCCGGCGGAGCGCCGCCGGCACGCCCCGCCGGCGCAGGTACTCGGCAAAATAGGCCTCGGCTTCCCGGCGTCCCCACAGCGTCATGCGCGCACGGTCTTCCACATCCCCAATCAGGCGAACGCCATCTTGGTCAGACACCACCTTGAACCCCCGAATAATGGGCTTCAGCGCGACTTCCCGCCGAACTGTCTCCACGATCGGAATCTGCGACAGGGTGTCCCGCACCCGCCACATCAAATCGGCCAGACCTTGCCCCGTCACCGCGGAGATGGGAAAGACCAGGCGCGGGGCGACGGCTTGCTGCAGCGCCCGCAAGGGTTGGTCCGATCCTCCCAGATCCATTTTGGTGGCCACCAGAATGGTTGGACGTTCGGCCAATTCGCGCGAAAAAGCCGCCATTTCCCGTTCGATAATGCGACAATCGGACACGGCCTCACGACCGTTTTGCGGGTTCATCTCCACTAAATGAAGAATCAGCCGGGTGCGCCGGAGGTGCCGCAGAAAGGTGTCGCCCAAACCGGATCCGGCATGGGCTCCTTCGATAAGTCCCGGCACGTCCGCTAACACGAAGGGATCGCCGTAATCCGCCACCACGCCCAGGTTGGGAACCAAGGTGGTAAACGGATAGTCGGCAATTTTTGGCCGGGCCGCCGAGACGCGGCTAATCAGCGTCGATTTGCCGGCATTCGGAAATCCCACCAAACCGACGTCGGCCAGCAAGGTCAATTCGAGATGCAGCCACCGTTCTTCCCCCGGTTGCCCGCGCTCCGCGACCCGCGGCGCCCGGTGCACGGAACTGACGAAATGCACGTTGCCCTTACCGCCCCGACCGCCTTGCGCCACCACCGCCGTCTCTCCCGGCAGCGTCAGGTCGGCCACGACCTCCCCGGATTCGGTGGTGACGACGGTCCCCGGCGGCACCGGCACCAGAATATCCTCGCCATCTTTGCCATAGCGCCGATTGTTCCCCCCGGCGGCGCCATCCGGCGCTTCGTACCGCCGCCGCTGGCGAAAGTCCATCAGCGTGTTGAGCCCGGAATCCACCACCAATATCACGTCCCCGCCACGGCCGCCGTCACCGCCCGCCGGCCCGCCGTTGGGAACAAATTTTTCCCGCCGAAACGCCACGGAGCCGTTGCCTCCGCTTCCGCCGCGGACATAAATTTTGACTTCATCCACAAACATCGCGGATCACCCCCCGTCTGGGAAATTTCCTCACCCATGCCTAATCCCCCCGGTCCGGCACCGGGGCCTGGCGGCCATCGGCCGGCGGTCCTTGCTGGCCCCAGCCCAACCCGTCTGGGCCCGGTTGCCCGCGGCGGGCGTCCGAACCCTGCTTCCGACCTCAAAATTGCCGCATCCCGGGCCCGAAGTTCGACGTGCCCCGGTTCCCCGCACCCCATCCATAGCCTTTCGCAGCACACCCCGCGCCATTCCCCCCAACCCGCGGACCAGAGCGCAGCCCGTCCGCGAGCGGTCACCGCTTCGTGGCGCGGTCCCCCGGGTTTCTCCGGCCCCACGCCAAAAAGCGCCAGGGGCGCGGACACCGGTTCCGCCCCTAGCACCCTATGCAATTGCGGCCGCCAGCCCTAGGCCTCAGCCACCGGCACGATATCAATCTCTCGCCGGTCCCGTCCCCGGTGCACAAACGCCACCGTTCCGTCCACCTTGGCATAAATGGTGTGATCACGACCCATTCCAACATTCTTGCCCGGATGAAATTTGGTCCCCCGTTGGCGCACAATGATGCTGCCGGCGGTAACCAGATGTCCCTGGTGGCGCTTGACACCAAGCATCTTGGGATTGGAGTCCCTGCCGTTGCGAGAACTGCCGCCCCCCTTCTTGTGGGCAAACAATTGCAGACGCATGAACAATCCTCCTTTCAGCCTTTCAAGCCTTTCAAGCCGATTTGACCCCTTGCCCCACGCACGGAGTTCGAGGGGTTCCCGATCCTCGCGGAGCAACTTCCTGCTTCATCGCGCCGAGGCAGGGTACCGCCGCTCGACTTGTCGCCAGGCTACATGACGCGGTTGCGTTTGGGCCAAATCCATAAGCCCGGCGGCGATGGTTTCAATGACTGCGCGAGCCTCAGGCGACACGGGGATAGCAAACGTAAGGTCCGCGTCGCCCGGATCGGTTGTTCCAGCGGGAGGCTGCCGCAGGATGGTGCTGAGACCAATCACCAACGTTTCCACCAAAGCGCTGGCGGCCGCACAGACAATATCCTCCCCGTAGCGCCCCTGGCCGGCATGCCCGGTGACCGTCAACCGTCTTGGGATTCCCTCTTGATCACGAATCAGCGTTGCCCGGATCATCTTCTAAGAGAGGCAGTTCGATTCGGTCGATGCGTACCCGGGTCAAAGATTGCCGGTGTCCTTGCCGGCGCCGATAATTGCTCTTCGGCTTATACTTGAACACCAGAATTTTCTGTCCGCGTTCTTGCGCGACAACTTGCCCAACCGCTTTGGCTCCATCCACGTAGGGGGCCCCCACCCAGCGGTCGCCGCCATCGCCCACTACCATCAGCAAGTGGCCAAACTCATATTCGCTGCCCGGTTCCCCGGTCAATTTCTCGACGAGCAACTCTTGTCCGGGGGTAACCCGATATTGCTTGCCCCCGGTTTCAATCACAGCATACACCGCAATGATCCTCCCATCACGCTACCACGAGATAGTCCAATGAATGCTATCACGCCCCAAACGTCTTGTCAAATTGCGCTGTTCTCTTCCAGCGGGGAAACCGCCACCGCCGGCGAGCCCTCTCCTGCCGGAGGCGCTGGCACCACCCGGGCGGTGGCAAACGTGCGCAGCGCCCGCACAATCTCCACCGTCAACGAATCTCCCACGCGATTGCCGGCGCCCTCGATGTCAATCACATACCCCGCCACCCGGGCAATCCCGTCCCGGTGATTGGTCACATGACGCTCTTCCACCAGCAAGTCCAGCCGTTCCCCTTCCCGCACCGGAAACGCCTCCCGTTCCACCTCCAGCCGGGTACCCGCCGCGCGAAACCGGATCTCTCCCATCTCCACATCGGTCGCCCCGCGGATGAAGATGGCCTTGCCGGATTCGCGCTCCAAATCCTTGAGATTGCTGCCGCCAGGCCCGATCAAGTGGGCCGCCACCGCCGGATTGGCTTCGGCCAAAACCGCCTCCAATCCGGTTTCCCGCAGTTTTTCCATAATGCGGTAGCGGAGCCGCCGCGCGATGGCATCTTCCGACAGCACGTGCCCACGCCCCTCGCAGGCGGGACAGGTTCTGGTCATCTGGCTCAAAAGCGACTCCCGCACCTTCTTGCGGGTCATTTCCAAAAGACCCAGGCGGGTTAAACCCAACACCGTGACCCGCGTGCGATCGCCCCGCAAGGCCCGTTGAAAGGTTTTGATGACCTCCGTTTGGTCGGCTTCCTGTTCCATGTCGATAAAATCGACGATGACGATCCCGCTGATGTCCCGCAGGCGCAGTTGCCGCGCAATCTCGGTCGCCGCCTCCCGGTTGGTCGCCAGTACGGTATCCGACAAATCGGTGCTCCCGACATTCTTTCCGGTGTTGACGTCAATGACCGTCAAGGCTTCCGTCTCGTCAATGATTAAATAGCCGCCGCATTTTAGCCACACGCGCCGCCGCAGAGCCCGCTCCAGATCGGCTTCGATGCCGCGCACCTCGAATAGCGGAAGATCTCCTTCATAGAGTTCGATACGGTCCTGCAGCCCGGGTGACAAACTGTTGGCCACCTCGCGCGCCCGCGCATAGGCTTGAGCGTCGTCGATGATAAACCGATCCACCGACTCATCCATGTGGTCGCGAATGGTTCGCCCCAACAGGCTGGCCTCCCGGTGCAACAAGCTCGGAGCCCGCGCGGTGCGGGATTTTTTGCGAATCCGCGCCCATAACCGCCGCAGATACGCCAAGTCCCGGGACAGCGCGCGCTGCGAGGCATCCTCTGCCACCGTGCGCACAATCAGCCCCATCCCTTTCGGGCGGAGTTTTTCGGCGGCCCCGCGCAGGCGATCCCGTTCCCGCTCCGAATCGATCCGGCGAGATACGCCCACCGTTTCCGAATAGGGCGTAAACACCAAATACCGCCCCGGCAGGCTGATGTTGGTGGTAACCCGCGCCCCTTTATTGCCGATCGGCTCCTTGCCGATTTGCACCACAATCTCTTGTCCCACCCGAAGAACGTCTTGGATCGGCCGCGACTTTTTCCGATCCTTTTCTTCAGCTTGGGCATCGTCGACATAAAGAAACGCATTCTTATCCAGGCCCACATTGACGAAGGCGGCGCGCATACCCGGCAACACATTCTCCACCCGGCCTTTGTAAATGTTGCCGGCCGCATGATCGGCATCTTCGTGCTCGATGTAGAACTCAACCAATTGCCCGTCTTCCACTATCGCCAGACGGCTTTCCCGGGTTCCGAAATTCACTAAAAGTTCCTTGAAAACTTTGGGTTCCGGCACAATAGGGGCGCTGTCTAACGACGCGTCCCCTGGGGATTCGGCACCGGAACTCGCATCTTCCGCCGAACCGGCGGGCAACGCCGGCATAATCCCCCAACGGCGACGCTTGCGCCGTGGCATTACGTAACCCCTTTCCGCACGAGCTGCATTGATTATCCCCAAAAAAGTCCAAATCGCCGGCCAATTGACGCAGGCCCCAAGTCCATCATATCACGACCCGGCCGGTCGTCAACGCAACAGGTCCCCCGCGCAAATGGACGGCCCTTGTTCATGCAGTCCCCGGATCAAATCCTCTTCATACAAGGTGCCCAGCAGCACCAGCTCCGCGTTCAACACGACCACCCGGTGATAGCGCGCCGGACGCATCACTTTGAGAACCTCGCTGACCGGCGCATCGGCGCGAATGGCGAAGTCGTCAACCGCCCATACCGGCCGCGTCCGGAACCACGCCGGCCGCAGGTGCAAGTCGCGCACGATCCAATAAGGTGCCCGTTTATCCGATTGCTGAGTCCCCCAATAGAGGAATCCGCCAAATACGCCGAGACTAAGTTGCGGGCGGCCGGTAATGAACGACAGCACGGTCACCACCAAAATTCCGCCCGCCAGCCATCTGCCAAACGCGGTGACGCGACGCTCGGCCTGTTCGTAGCCGACCCGTTCGGCCCAATACAGCCGGGCCAGGCGCCCTCCGTCCAACGGCGCGGCGGGCAGCAGGTTTAGCGCTCCAATGCCCAAATTGACCGCGATAAAGTCGTGCAGCCATAGGCTGTTTAGCGGCAGATAGGGACCGATGAGCCAGGTCAGCGCCGCCAAAACAAAATTTTGCAGTGGTCCCGCCACCGCCACCATGGCCTCCACATAGCGGTCCCGGCTGGAGAGCCCGGTGATCCGCGCGATCCCGCCAAATGGCCAGAGCTCCATCCGCTCCACGGTCAAGCCATAGCCATCCGCCACCACCGCGTGGGCGACTTCATGCAGCGTGATCACCAAAAAAGCGACCACAAATTCTTTGCCATGGCCCCCGACCAGGTAGAAAACCGCCAGCGCCAGAAATCCGGGATTGACGCGCATCCCCCGCCACCAGGCTGGTTGGTTCACCGGCGGCCGGCTCGCCGCACCCAACCCGAACCGAAATACCTGGTTCCCAGCGGGTCGACCGGAAATCCGTGCGCTTTGACTTCAAGGCGCATGGCGCTCGTGCGAAACCGCCCGAGGTTCGAATCCCTGCCCACCCGTTGTCCCTTATGGACCAGCGTCTGCCCCAGATCTCCATACCATACGCTGGTGTTGGCCGACACCCGCACGACGACGATCCATCCCGGCGGCTGGCGGACCGTCTGCGTTACCGTCCCGGTTACTCCCGCAGTCACTGCGGTGCCGAGTGGCGCCAGCAAGGACACCCCCGGGGAAAATTTGGCGGCCGCACCGTTGCCATGCCACCCGAACCCCAGGGAAACCCGCGCCCCCGGGGCCACCGGACCCCAGCGGGAAGCTGGGCCGGACGGTTTACCGCCACCGGCACCCGGTGAGGTTGCGGACCGGCTCGCTGCCGGAGGCACCGTCTTCCCGACGGGTGTGGCCCGGGCGGGCAGGGAAACCGAATAAAGCACCCAATGACGCACCGCCCCGGCCACCGTCCCCACCGAAGCCTGGCCGGCCAAACGCGTGCCGACCAACAGGATAAACACCAGCAGCGCGGCACCGGCCTTACAGGTCCCCCACCGGGGGGACGGTTTGGCGGACGCCAGCGCCGCCCGTTTAGCGTCCTCCACCCTGGTTCCCCCCCTGGTCTCCTTTCTCCTAGATATATGCCAACCCGGCACAATCATGAAATCAAAACGGAAGCGGTCCGCAAGCCACCGCCATCGCAAAACCGGGACAGCACCCAGCCCGGGGCCCTGTCCCTTCACCCCGCTCTGCCGCTTTAACTGAGCGGGGAGTAAAACATGGCCAGAGAATGCGGCAACAGTCCATAATCGGTGAGCCATTGGGGACTTTGCGGCGGCACTTCATGTTGCAAGAACTCCCATTCGGTTCCCCGCAGTATGGGCGACGACCGACCAACCCAGGATAACATCTGATAGGCATATTTCTTGGGTATTTGGATGGTCCAAATACGAAACCAGTGCAGGTCGCGCGCGATATGGCGGACGATATCCTCTAAGCGCATGCTGTGCGGCCCGGCGATATCGTAGGCCTCACCCACCGTGCGCGGCAACCAGAGCGAGCGAATCGCCAGTTCCGCGACATCCCCGACATAAATCGGCTGGAGCAGCACCCGCGATTCCGGCAACACCGCCCAGGGTTTGGCGGCAGCCCGCTCCAGTTGATGAAATGTCCGCGATCCCTGGCCAAACATCAGGTGCGGGCGCAAAATCGTCCACTCCAGATCGGAGCGCCGGACCAGTTCCTCGGAGGCCCACTTGCTCCGTTGAAATCGCGTCGGGGCATCCGGGCTGGCACCGATCACACTGATATGAATAAATCTCCTGATGCCGCGGGTTCTGGCCTCGGCGATAGCGCGAGCCGTTCCGCTCTCATGCAAGCCGCCGAGGTCGACCGCCTCGCCGGGATGGTTGCCCGCACAATGAATGAACGCATCGCACACCAAATCCGGACCCTGAAAGGGGTCCGGCTCGAGCAGATTCCCTAACAGGGGCACCACGGCGAGATCTTCGGGAATCGTCCGCACCAAACCCATCACCCGATATCCCAGGGCCATCAGCCGCCGACTGACCTCCTGACCGAGAAATCCCG
>JAJZZA010000121.1 GCA_021797825.1 Bacillota bacterium
TGGCGCGGGACTCGGCCCGATTGGACGGCCGCTGCGGCCAACGGCCCCAGCGGCGGGCGTTTCCCGCACCGGAACCGGGTGGCGTGGGACCACGTCTGGAATTGCTGCCACGAAAATCCTCCTCTTGATAAAAACGGGTTTCCCACCGTGCTGCACCCATTCGATAACCGCGGGCCCGCGCGGCCACTCGCGTCAGGCAGCCGGTCGTTAGCCGGCAGTGCCCGCTTATTTTGCGGATCGCGGGGTGGGAGCCGTATGGCGCCCGCGTCCCGACGCCGCGATAAACCCATGACCATAGGATTGCCCTTAACGATACCGGTCCCCCTCCGCTGTCGTCAACCAGGTTTAGACCCCCGCCTTGGTGCTTGGGGGGATTAGCCGAGGCGGGCACGTGCATTTAGGCCAACCGGGCGCCAGCGGGGCTGGCGAGCGCTAAAGACGGCGCGCCTTTCTGCACCCGGAGCTTTTACCGGCGGCCGGTCAAAATGGCTACATTGCGGGGGATATGGCGGGCAACGCCGACCTCCTGCGAAAAACGGTGGATGGCTCGGCGAATTACCGGTTTTGGCGCCAACCCGGATTGCGGTGGTTTGGGCAAAAGCTTTATGCACACCGGCCGGATTGCGCGGTGCTGATCACCGGCCGGTCCAAACCGGGTGTCGTTTTTTCATTCTGGCGCGGACGGCCTGGCGAAAGTCCGCACTGCCGTAAACCCGGCGAATCACATCATCAAAAGGAATGTTCCGGTCGATATGTTCGCGGTCAAACTCTTCCCAACGGAGAAAAGCGGTTTTGGTGGCCCAAAGGGTTAAGGGCGCATGCGCGGCAATGGTGTCGACCGTGTCCTGCAGGTGACCGGCAAAGGTATCGTCGGCGAAAACATCCGCCAGAAATCCGGCGCTCTTGGCTTCGGCGGCGGTCATCAGGCGTCCGGTATAGATGAGTTCTTTGACCTTGGAGACGCCTATGGTCTGTGCCAGTCGGCGGTATGTGGAGAAAGCCAGGCAATTGCCCAAGGACTTGGCGATCGGCACGCCAATGCGGGCACTCGTATTTGCGTAACGCAGGTCGCAAACGGCAGCCAACGCCATGCCTCCTCCCACCGCATATCCCTCAATCGCGGCCAGGGTTGGTTTGGGCAGCGTGGCCAGCATGCTGACGATGGCATCGACCTGCTCCTCGTAGGCCACACCCTGAGCCTCGTCAAAATGTTCAAACTGATGAATATCCGTTCCCGAGGCTAACGCGGCCGAACCTGCCCCGCGAAGCACCACCACCCGCACGTCGGGATCCTGGTTAATGGTCCGCAAATGCTCCGCGAGCCGGGTATACATGGTCCAAGTCATGGCATTCAGGTAGCGAGGACGCGATAATATGAGGGTGGCAATGCCCCCTGACGAGCGGGTCAGCGTCACCTCGCCGGGGTCGGCATGGGTGGTTGCGTCATGCGACATCGTGGCATCCCCTTTACATCACCATACTGGATACACTATAATTATTTCAATGCGATAAGTCAATCGATTTCGTGTCGGGATCCCTGTTCTAAGTTTGTGGACGCATTCAGCGCAATCTTCCGGAAAGCCGAGGAGAGTATCGCCCCGACGGATGTTCCTGTCGGGGGCGGGGCCGCGAGCGGGCCCTCGGCTGGGCGAGGCGGTTCTTTTTTCTAGGGGGTTTTGGTATGCAGGCGCTAAACGGGATTCGCGTTCTCGATCTGACACAGATTATGGCGGGACCCTATTGCACCATGTTGCTAGCCGATTTGGGGGCAACGGTCATTAAAATCGAACGGCCGGAAGGGGGGGATGATGCCCGCCGGATGGGCTTTCGGGTCAGCGCGGAGCGGCAGGAATCGTTGTCGTATCTGGCCATGAACCGCAATAAGTACGGTATGGCGGTCGACATTCGAAGGGCACCCGGGCGGGAAATCCTGATCCGGTTAATTCGCAGCGCCGATGTGTTGGTGGAGAATTTTCGACCGGGTACGATGGGCCGGTTGGGTTTGGCGTACGAAGACGTTCGCGAGATCAACCCGCGCATGATTTACTGCTCAATTTCCGCGTACGGCCAAACCGGGCCGATGGCCGGTCAAGGCGGTTTCGACTTGGTAGCCCAGGCCATGAGCGGCGTCATCTCAGTGACCGGCACCCCCGATCATCCGGCTAAGAGCGGCGTGCCGCTCAGTGACCTCAACGCCGGTCTGTTTGCGAGCCATGCGATCCTGGCGGCTCTTTTGTATCGCACCCAAAGCGGGGAAGGGCAGTATATTGACACCTCCTTGCTAGAAGGCGCACTGGCCTATACGATTTGGGAGTCAACGGAATATTGGGCAACGAATATTGCGCCGTCGGGTTTGGGAACGGCCCATCGCAATTCGGCGCCTTACCAGACGTTTGCCACCCAAGATGGCTCGATAGCGATTGGGGCGGCCAATCAGCGCAACTGGGAACGCTTGGCGCATGCCCTGCAAGCGGAGTATCTGCTGGACGATGCGCGGTTTGCGACCAATTCCGAGCGGTTGGCCAACCGGGGTGTGCTGGCCGACATTTTGACGACATTGTTTAAACGGCGATCAACCCAAGACTGGCTGGCCATTTTGAAGGCCGCCGAGGTGCCGGCCGGCCCGGTTCTGAATATGGCCCAAGTCTATCAACATCCGCAAGTTAAGGCGCGCCAAATGGAGTTAAGCTATCAGCACCCGGTGGCGGGGTTGGTGCACGGGATCGGGATGCCGGTGAAAATGTCGAAGACACCAGCAGCCCTATTGCGCCCGGCTCCGCTGTTGGGCCAGCATACCTTTCATTATCTGCTGCAGGCGGGTTATTCGTATGCGGAGTGTTTATCCATGGAACGAGCAGGCATCGTGCGCGATGCCCACTGGGAGGAACCCGATGGACCAGGAAAAGGGGATTGAACGGGGCGTCCCGCTTTACCAGCAAGCGTATGTCATATTGAAAAACAAGATTTTGACGGGGACATTCCGGCCGGGCGAAGTGTTGGCGGAAACTCTGCTGGCTGAGGATTTGGGCATTAGCCGCACGCCCATCCGTGAGGCTATACGACAACTGGAAAAAGACGGCCTCATTAAAATCCGGCGATACGAAGTGATGATTAGTAAACCGACGCGGGAAGATTTTGTTGAGCTCTATCTCTGTCGGGCGGCGTTGGAGCAACTTGTGGCGGAACGGGCGGCGCTGGAGGCGACCCCGGCTGACATTGAAACGATGACGTTGGCGCTCCGGCGGTCGGAAGAGGCCATCAACCGCAATGACCTGCTGGCGGTGCTAACCCACAACACCCAGTTTCACGACAAGATGGTGCAGAGTGCACGCATTGTGCAGCTGTCCCGGTTAATGGACTCGATCCGCAGCCCCATCCTCCTGGCTCGCCGCATGGTGCTGGCCGCCGGGGAAGTCAACGAACGCGGAATTTTGGCCGAACACTGGGAGATTCTTTTGGCCATTCAAGAGCGAAACAGCCGGTTGACCCAAGATGGCATGAAGCGCCATATGCATAACGATTTAGAGCGGGGCCTGGCCCAGTTTGACAGCTGGGAGCGGTCTTATGATAAGTTGGAGTAGTGTCGGCGTCGCGCTCACTCAGTGCCCGTGATGTCTGAGTCGACACTCCCCGTGCCTAATCCCCTTCCGGGGATGAACGGAGGCAGGGCTTTCACGCGGTCACCACCGCGGTCGACCCCAGACTCGCAACCGCCGGTTTCCCTGATACCAACCCAGGGGAGTACCAGCCTGGGTGTGCCTCTTCCCTGACAACGATGGCGCGTCCCCTTTTATCGTTCGAAAGTCCAACAGGATGACCGTTGCCGGCGCATTGATGGGGTGGGGAGCCGGTGGCGGTCCGCAATCGGCGAAAAAAGTCCGCTCGACGATCCCGACCAAGTCACCTGCCCTCGGGCCTCGCGTCCGCTGATGGGGTTGGCCTCCTGACTCGTCGGGCCGAAACTGGCTTTGCACTGCGGGGGCCCTACCCGAATCCATCCGCGGGGTTTGAAGCGCGATCCACCCCCCGTAATCAAGACGCGGACGGCGAGGTGCGGCCCAGATAGCCGATGGCGGCCGGCAATCCTTGTGGCTGACACGGGATCCCCGCTCTTTTCAGCGCGGTTTCTAATCCCCCCAGCGCTCCTAGCAGCATGAGTTCGTTCAAATCGCCCAAGTGGCCAATACGGAAGACCCGGCCCCGGAGGCGGCCGAGCCCTTGTCCCAGCGACAGGTTGAATGCCTCCGCGGTCATTTGGCAAAAGGCGGTGGTATCGTAACCCGGGGGCAAAATCACCGCGGTCAACGAGTTGCTGTATTCCTTGGGGTTGGCACACAGCAACTCCAGGCCCCAGCCGCTGACAGCCTGCCGGGTGGCTTCCGCCAAGCGCGCATGGCGCGCGAAAACGTGAGGCAGACCCTCGGCCAGAATTAGGCGCAAGGCCTCTCGCAGACCATACAGCAGGTTGGTTGGCGGGGTATACGGAAAAAACCCGGAGCGGCCGACGGTTTTCATGGCCTGCCAATTCCAGTACGATTTCGGCAGCCGCGACGACTCCGCATAGCGCCAGGCCTTCTCGCTGACGATGTTAATCCCAATCCCGGGCGGGACCATCAATCCTTTTTGCGAACAGCCGACCATGACGTCCACTTCCCACTCATCATGGCGGTAGTCGATGGAGCCGAGTGAGGAAATGGTGTCCACCATCAATAGGGCGGGATGCGCGAGTTGGTTCATAATGCGCCGGACCGCGGGAATCGGGCTGCATATGCCCGTGGATGTTTCGTTGTGCACCGCCATTACGGCACGGATCCGATGGTCGCTGTCGCGCCGCAAAGCGGCTTCCACTGCCGCCGGGTCAATGCCGTGACGCCAGTCGCCGGAGAGAAATTCCACCTGCAGTCCCCATTGCAACGCCATATCCCGCCACAACGTGGCGAAGTGTCCCGTCTCAAACATCAAGACCCGGTCGCCCGGCGAGAGCGTATTGACCAGAGCTGCCTCCCACGCGCCGGTTCCGGACGAGGGGAAGAGGATGGGGGTGCCCGAGGCTTGGGCAACCTGGCTGATGCCGGCGTGCACTTCTTGCGCCAGGTCAGCAAAGGTTTTTCCCCGGTGATCGATGGTGGGTTCAGCCAGTGCGGCCAAGACCCGAGCGGGCACATTGGTTGGACCGGGAATTTGCAGCAAATGCCATCCGCTGTGATAGTCCATGATTGGCCTCCCGAGATTGATCACCTGGCCGGGCGTGACTGGCGAGCGGCACGCCCGGCAACAACAACTGCACAGCGTCAAGAATCGGGGCGCGCGGGGTCGTTGCCCCGCCCGCTAACTGTGGACGGCGCCCGCCGAGCTCACCGGGTGGTGGCCCCGTCGTTCGTCCAGGGTCGTCAGAATGGAAGCCAGTGCGGCACCGATCACCATGTTCAGCACCATATTCAAGAGGGGGCTGATGGCCGCGAAAGCGCCAAAGGCGCTCGTCGCCAAGACGACGCCTAATCCGGCGTTGTAGATGCCGGTTTCGAACATGATGGCGCGGGTGTCGGCCAGACTGCGGCGAGTCAGGTACCCGGAAAAATATCCTAAAAGCAGCGAAATCAGAATTTGGAAAAGGACCACGCCGACCAGAATCGGGATGACGACGAGATTCTTCGCCAAAGCGGCATGAGCTCCGGCTACTGTGCCAATATCCACCAAGTATAGGAACACGGCCGAAATTAAGGGGAGCCCGGGTTCAATTTTTTCCACGGTTTTCTTAAAGAGCACGCGCAAGACTATGCCCAGGATGATCGGGATGATGACCACCTTGGCAGTGGCCCAGAACAATGACCAAAAGTGCACGGGAACATAGCGGTTGGCGAAAACTTTGGTGAAGAACGGGGTTAAAATCGGCGCCAAGATGGTATTGATGATGGTCAAGGAGACACTGACGGCGACGGTGCCACCTCCGAGAAACGTAAAAAGGTTGGAAGAGACGCCGCTTGGCGTCGCGCCCGCCAACACCGTGCCGGCGGCCAGGGCGGGATAGGAGCGGAGAACCAGGAAGGCGATAAAGGCTCCGGGAAGAACGGTCCACAACCACTTGCTGACAAATCCGATCACCATCGTCAGAGGATTGCGGATGACACCGGTCTTGAGTTTGTCCAGGGTCAGCGTAAGCCCCATGCACAAAATGACGGCTCCCAAAAAGTACGGAGTGTTTGGCGCCAAGCCGATAAATGGCTTGGAATCCGCGTAGGCGATGAGCGCAAAGACGATCATCCAGACCGGCATCAGCGTGTTCAACAGAAATTTGAGAACAGACATTGCTACAATGCACCTGCCTTTACGAAATAATGGGTATTCGGCGGGCAGAATCGGAAAATCTTGCGGATGCCCGCTCCCGCCGCTGCAAACCGCCCGCGCCGCTGTGATGGAGTCGGCTCAGCAACATCACGGAACCTCGCGTCACCGGGCTGTTAGGAACCGATGCGTCCGGCGCAACCGACAACCCCGGCCTGCAACCGGGACGAGCCCGAACCGGCAAGAGATGCCGCCCCCTACGGTGCTCCATTCTCGGCGGATGCGTTCAGGACGGTGCTGGCTGACGCCCGCGATGGAATGGCCTGCTAGCCAACCAGATACAGTATACACTATAATCACATTTATCGGAGAAGTCAATCTTATTGCTCGGCGGTCGCCGTGCAGTTTAATCCGTCGACTTGGTCGGCCGTGGCACGCGGCCTGGATGGGAGTCTGGTGCAAACCAGCGATGCGGGCGGGTCAAGCCGGCCCGCGCTGTCGCGGGTGATTCGACGGGCGCGAAACACGGCGGGCATCTGTCTGATTGAACCCGAGCGGACGGTGGGGCGATGCCACGAGGTATGCTAATATCCCCCTGGGGGGGATAGGGATGGCGCGACCTCACTACCGCCAACCGATGATTAACCGCATGGCCCGCATTGAAGGACATGTGCGCGCCGTGCGCGGCATGCTGGAATCCGAACGGGATTGTCCGGACGTGCTGGTGCAACTGTCCGCCATCCGGTCTGCGTTGGACGGAGTGGCGCGGCTGGTCTTTGAGGACCATCTCGACAACTGCGTGCTCGATGCGGTGGAAACCGGAGACGTGCAGGCGAAGATCGCGGACATCAAGGCCGCCTTCGCTCGATATTTTTTGCCTTAGGGGGTCAACCCGTGATGGGGAATACAGCAGGTGTCTTGATCTTGGCGGGAGCGGGGATGGCCATTGCGCACGCCGCGCTGCCGGACCATTGGATGCCCTTGGCGATGATCGCCCGGGCGCAGCGCTGGCCACGGCGCCGTACCGCGCGGATGGCGTCCGGGACGGCGCTGGCGGGCATGTTGTTAGTAGCCGTGGGAGCCAGCCTAAAAACGTTGGTGCACCAGCAAAACGAAATGGTGGGAGGGGCGCTGCTGGCGACCGGCCGCGCTGGCATTGGCTTGAGCACAATGGGGAGGGGGTCACCGCGCTGGTGCTGGTGGCTTTGGAACTGGTAACTTGGACGTCATGAATCCATACAGGGGGAGCGAAACATGGCAGACGACGTGGTGATGGTGTCGACGGGGTATGTATGGTATCTAACCCCCGGAAAATGAAACCCCCAAGCGAACGAGATAATGAGAGTAAATAAGACCTAATCAACCGAGGTAGCCTGTC
>JAJZZA010000033.1 GCA_021797825.1 Bacillota bacterium
GTCGCGAAAAAATGCCAGGGAAGGAGGGTCACGATGAATATTAGCAGCATCGTTACCTTGGTTCAGTTCTTCTTTGCGGTTGTCATCGGCCTCTATTTTTGGAATCTGTTGAAAAGCCAACAGGGGAATAAGGTAGCGGTGGAACGGGAATCCCGCAAAGAGATGGAGAAACTGCGCAGACTCCGCAGTGTGAGCCTGACCGAGCCCCTGTCGGAAAAAACCCGGCCAACCCGGTTCGAGGAGGTCATCGGCCAAAACGACGGGATCAAGGCGTTGCGCGCCGCTTTGTGCGGGCCTAATCCTCAGCACGTTCTGGTCTACGGGCCGCCCGGGGTTGGCAAGACGGCTGCCGCCAGACTCGTGTTGGAAGAGGCCAAACGGATGGCGTGGTCCCCATTTCAAAAGGACGCGCGGTTTGTCGAGCTTGATGCCACCACCGCGCGATTTGACGAGCGGGGTATTGCGGACCCCATGACGTGGCTGCGACTCATACCGCCAGCGGGCCGAGGCGACCCGGATTACGAGGCGGAAGTGCCATCCCTGCGTGACCCGTCCGGCCAGGGGGTTTGGGCCTGCCATTGCAAAGGGGCCAGCTGGGGATTGCCGAGGATTTCCGCCAAATCCAGCCTCCATCGCAACTCGATGCCGTCCCGGTAAACGATAACCTGCTCGAACAGCTGCCGTAAGAGCCGTTTCTGCTTTGCGGGGTCGCTTACCAAAAACCGCTGCCAAAAATCCGGCGCCACCGACTGAAACTCCGTGAGGTTGGCCAAGCGTTGTTCGACCTCGCAACCTTGCCGCTCCAGCCGTTGCCGATCGTCTTGCGCGGCTTTCAGTGCCGCGCGGGCGCTCTGGATTTGTTCGGCCAAAAATTCTTCGGGATACCAACTGTCTTCAGGGCGCAGCAAGTACTTATTAAGACGCGCCGTCCATTCACTGAGCAATCGCTCCGCTTGCGCTTCGCGCCGACGCCCGAGACCCAGGCGCTCCGTATGCTGAAAGGCGCCCTGGCTGATCTGGCGGCGTAATTCCTGATAGAGTTCGTTGGAGTCCATGCCTTGCAAGACTTCGCGCGCGGCCGCAAGAACTGCGCTATCCAGACGCGTGACGGAATATCCGAGCTGTCCCGCGCAGCGCTGTCCTCCGTAGCGGTTGCGGTCGATGTATCGGGGATAGCGGTAGCGGACTTTCGTGCCATCTTTGAGCGTTTTGACGGGCATGGCCCAGCCCGCGGTCAGGGGTCCGCCGCAATAGCCGCATCGAAGAATTCCAGTCAACAACAACGCGCCGGATTCCGCCCGGGAACGACGGGTGCGGTCCTCGACCCCGTCGTGCCGATGCGGATTCCAACGGGCCATGCGAGCTTGCGCCTGGCGCCACGTATCCCAGGGGATGATTTCCCATTCGGCAATCGTGTCCGGGGCGATAATGATTTCGGGCGAATCGGGCGGGCGATGACGCCAATTGCCGGTTGCCTTATCGCGGTAATGACGCCCGTAGGCGGGACGGCCGGCCACGGTGGGGTTCTTAATAATGTCGCGCACCGTCGTGTCCCGCCATTCTTTGCCGTTGCGCAGGCGATACCCCAGTTCGTTCAGCTTCCGGGCAATCGTCGTGGTCCCCCGTTCTTCGCCGAGATACATCCGGAAAATTTCGCGGACGACGGCCGCTTCGGACGCGTCGATCTCGAGGGAGGATTGGCCGCCGTTTTTTTGTCGGCCGCCGTCCATCAGGCGAAACCCATAAGGGGGACGCCCGCCCGTCCAAATTCCCTTCTGCGCCATCTGGCGCATCTTGGCGCTGACCCGGACGGACGTATTAACGCTTTCCATCTCCGCCTGCCATCCCTCCACGAAGCGCAGAAGTTTATCCATTTGGGTTTCGATGGTCAATTCTCTGCCGGTTCCATCATCGGCTACGGACCAGACCGCGACGCCCAAGCGGTACAAAAAGGACAGCAAGGTGGGGTATTCCAACGATACGCGAGAAAGCCGATCGTACTTGAAGATGACCAGAACGTCGAAAAGCCCCCGTTTGGCTTCTGCCAGCACCTCTTGCAAGACACGGCGGTCCTCGCTGCTGTTGGACCAGGCCGAGACCCCTTCCTCGGCAAATTCGTGCACCAGGTTCCAGTCGGGACGTGACGCCACAAACCGTCGAATAGCCTCTCGCTGCATGGGCAGGGTCTCTTCATCATCGCGGTGTTTTTTGGCCTGGCGTTGTGTCGAAACGCGCAAAAGAGCGGCGATCCGGGTCATTTGTCTTCGCCTCCAGAGGCTCTGGGGATTTCCCGCACGCCGGCGGACTGTCGTTGCACGGTCACGGTCCGTTCGTATTCGACAAAATGGTCATACAAAATTTCCACGGCTGCAGCCACCAATCCCTCGCGGCTCGCCCCCCGTTCGGGTTCGGGGAACACGTGATGGACCGCCATGGGGACTGGATCTTTAGGTTTTGATGTGCACTGGAATGATCCGTGGTCCACAAAAATCCCTCCTGATTCTAGCATGCCCTCGCCACGGCCTGGCAAACCAAAAAATGGCACGCGACGAAAGACCAGGCACGGTTGCACGGACCGCGGAGTTTTCACGTTATCCCTCCTCGGACAAGTCAGGGTGACTCCTGTGCATGGAAGTCGGAGGGGTCAGCTTGATTAAAGGTGTCGGCTGGGAGACCCGGCTTTCGGGCCGGGGTGGCCGATGTTCTGGCAGCCGGATTTTGTGGCGGGAAGCGGACTTTGATTGGTGAAGACCGGTTGGCGGGGGTTGGCGTTGGCAATGCCGGTGACCGCCGTGGTTTGGGTCCTGTTTTCGCTTGTCTCCGGTTGGCGCGGCATCCTTTTGCTATACTCCTCGCGTCTCACAATTGATGATTTAGGGAGCCGACTTGAAGACTGGGAATTGAGACCTCCACGTCCCCATAGCGCGTCATCGAGCAGGAAACTATCGTTCAGTCCTTGAAGGACTTCCGGATGCATTGGTGAGGAAAACCATCACAACTTAGCCGCGAGAAGTATAGCCGACGCGGGCGACGTGGTCTTTCGGTGCCCCGCCGGCGGGTTCATGGTCCCGCTCGGCCATCGCGGCGGGAGCGTTCATGCGATGCGGTCGCAACCCGGCGGTGGCACCGGTTTCCGCCAGGGTGAGGAGGCTGGCGCTTAAGCGGAAGGTTCTGCCGCCTCGGCTATTCGGGTTCCTGGCGTGAAACGGGCATCAACATCAGCAGGGCGTCTTCCGCTTGGATAATCGGATCGTGGGTCACACCAATCGCCACCCGTCCGGCCTGGACGAGCCCCAACACCATGGAGGGGCTCTTAGCCCGCACGGCGCTGAGGGGTTGTCCGATCCATTCTGGAGCAATGCGTGCCTCCTTGAGCGTCGTCTGCTCCGATGTCAGTAGAGACACCAACCAGTCGGCGGCGTGCGGCGTCTCAAGACTTTTGGCCACCGTGTGACCGAGCAGATCTTGGGCGGCGACGCTGTGGGTCACGCCGAGGTCCTTTAAGGTTTGCATGGCGCGGCGGGAGTGGGTAATGGCGAAAATGGGCACTTCCGGAGCCAGATGCTTGGCTTCCAGCGCGGCCATCAGCACCTCGCCGTCAGTCTGGCCCACGACCACAATCTGTCGGGCGGAGGCCAGATGCGCTTTGGCCAGCACGTGGGCGTTGGTGGGATCGCCGTTGATCGAGGGCAGGTCGGCCGGCAAGTGGTTCGCGTCAACATTGGATACCAATACGACATGCTGATGTTCGTGCATCAAGTCCGGCAACAAATGGGCGAGGAGCGGGCTATCGCCCAATACCACCAGATGATTGCGCATCTTGTCCAGAGTCATTCCGAGAACCCTCCTTATGTGCAGGGATGCCATGCTGGCGGCCCACCCGGCAAACGCGGCCCCGGCCAGCGGGATGGTTGTCAGCATGGTTGCCATGGCGACAAGACGCCCGGCGGGGTTGTGCGGGGTAACGTCGCCATAGCCGACGGTCGTGACGGTGGTGACAGCCCAGTAGATGGCCACGAAAAGCGACACATGCTGCGTCCAGGCAAACAGCAGGGCGCCCGTCAAGGTGGTGCCCAGCGCGAAAAGGGACAGCGTCAGCGTTTGATGCCGCGTCATGCGTTTCCACATTACCATCACAAAGAACGGAATCGTCACCGCCTCCTATTCCCGGTAAGAACGGGCGCATTGCGATGTCTGACTACGGTTGCACAGGCCGCGCAGGCTCTGCAGAATATTTCGCTGACCTCTATCAGCGCGCTGCGCGCCGCTGCCCCTTTTGCCCTGGCGGGCAAACCGCGGCATCCGCGCGAAGCACTGCGGCCAGCGTCTCCAGGGCAATTTCCCTATCCTTGAGCGACCCGGCATTGGGCCAAATCTCGTTGTAGACGACGGTTGCGCCGTCAATCACGATGACTGGCACCTCACTACCGGCAAACGGGCTGGCCAAAAAAACCGCACGGGTTGAAGGCGGGAAATCGACACCCTGGCATTGCAGGGTGCGCCAAGTCGCCTTCGCCCGGCTTTCCGCGAGGCGGATTTGTGCTGGCACATCGTCGGAAACGCGGATCGCGTCGTGGCTGTCGCCCAGGTCGGCGCCGCAGGTGCGTAAGACGGCCACGAAAAAATTGAGGCGAGAAGCCATGTGGAGTCTCCCTTCTCCGAGATCCCCGGGCCGAAGGCCCACCAGCGGTCGGGGTGCCTATCTTCGAATCGGCCGAAAGGCGTTGACGGCCAGGGTGTTCATTGCCGCGACGCGCCGTGCGCGCATCCTCGACGCCAATCTTGTTTGTTATAGCATATCACCCAAAAGGCCCGACCGCCGCGGGCAAGCGGGATGCGCAAGCGGCCTGGCACCCCGAAAGGGGGAGCGGGCGCGCCGTCGCGGGCGAATCGGTCAAGAACCGTTCGGTTCGATGCTGACGCACTCACGAAATGGCAACGGCTCGACAATTCCTTGGTGGAGATCGCATTTTGGCGAGACTAATCACCGTATTGACCCAGTGAAACACCTCGGGCGCCTCGGGGGACCACCACTTAAGGTCACCCGGTGGTCCGCGTGATGGGCTTTCGCGCCGACCGTGGAGATGTCGGCACCATCACTCAGCCGTACCCCGTACTGGTCAACCCGCCGTTTCAGCACGTCTAACACCGCGGCCTTCTTTAACGACTCGACAGGTTGCAAAAAGGCATAGGGCGGATGGCCTTTTTCATGCAAACTCACCCCGACTATCACGGGACCGTGGTCCGTCGCGCGGCCCCATTTGCCCGTCCCATGACTGACGCCGCCAAAATAGGCGGCGTCGAGCTCTACCAATCCGCCCAACGGCCATTGCGATCGGTTATCGCCCACTCAATATCGAGTAACCCCAGTTCGCGGCTGAACGCGAGCGCCGATTCCCATCCCCCTTATCCGGAGAGCTCCTGCGGCATTATGGGGGTATCGGCAAATGGGGAGTGTCTCCCAAACAATCGCGTGGTCACGCCATTCGTTCGTCGAACGTGCCCCATAAGCATAAATTAAGCTGGCCCACTTCCAGTAATCCTGTGAGCAACGCCTCGCCTCTTCATCTTCCCGGAGACTGCCCATAATTGCCGGTTTCCGTGAACCGGGATGCGAGACATTTCTGACCTTTTGCGTCTGGCCGGACCAACCCCGCGGCGCTTACCCCGCCGGAATGGGTTGCGGGCGGTAGACCAGCGTTGCACCACCGCCAGACTGGAACGAATGGGCTGCGGCCATGACGGTATGGGCATGACGCCGCGCCAACGCCAGCTTTACCGGGCGCCCGCTGCAGCCTCGGGTGCAGTCGTCCCAGGGGCCTCATCCCGAGGTGATGCGCGCCAGACTCGGCCCCCGCACCGGGAAAATGCGGGGGGCCAGTCGCGGTTTAAGGACGGGGAGCGATTACGCCCCGAGCTGGCTGGCGCTTGACAGCCGATAGGTAGCCTCGGATAGGTACCATCGTGGCATTTGCCAGGGTCTTTCGCAACAAGCCGCGGATCGTTGACCTGCGGCCCCTTGGGGTTCGTCGCCTATCCGCAACAGAACGTCAGGAAATCGCTCTGAATCGTACGCACCGCTTGCTGCAAGTGCTGCTGTTCCAGCGAGGTCCACGCGTGTGGTGCCTTGGTATTATGCACCGACACCCATCCCGCCACGGACCCGTGAACCAGGATGGGACCCAACATTTGGGACCTCACCTGATATTGGGCGGTTAAGGCCGCGGGTGGCTTGATAGCGGCCGTCTCGACATTATCCTGAATAAGGGTGCGCTGTTCCCGCTGCAGGTACTGCACAGTGGCTAGCTTGCGTTGAGGAAGCGCCACCTCGTGCAACAATGTTGGCACGCCGGGCTCGAGGATTTCGATTAGCACGGCATCCACCTGCCACCCTTGCGGAGCGTAATCCAGCCGCAGCGTGACGCGTTGACTGTTCGTCGTGTGATGGAGCCGTGCAAGCAGGAAACGCCATGCGCTGAAGGCGGTGTCAGGTGTCATTGGTCGTGCTCCCCCCCTAGCATCCGGCTGGCCGGTGGCGCACCGCACCGGGAACGCTTAATCGTGGTCGCGGCGGCAGACGACCGGGCAGTCTTTACACTAAAGGGCTCTGCGGAAACCGCTCCTGAAAATCCCGCGCGATGGATTCAAAGGTGGCCCACTGAACCCCCGAATGGTCGCTGATATATGATATCAGCCTTTCGTGCATACTCAGCACTTGTGGTCGCCCACTCACGTCGGGATGAATAGTCATCGTGAAAACCGCATAATCCAGATTGCGGTACACCCAGTCAAATTGGTCCCGCCACAATGTTTCCACGTCGCGCGGATTGGTGAATCCGTAACTATTGGGGGACTGTTTGACAAACATCATCGGGGGCAAGTCATCCAAGTACCAATTCGCGGGGATTTCTACCAATCCCGTCTCTTTTCCCCGCACGAGCGGTCGCATCCACGATTCGCTGGGTTGGCTGTAATCGATCACAGTCCACGAATCGCCGACCCGAACATAGTATGGCATGACGTCGTGATGCATTAAACTGTGATCATATAGGAACCCGTGGGCAATGAGCAGATCGGCCGTGACGGGGGAGAATTCCCACCAGGGCGCGACGTATCCGCGGGGGGCGGAGCCTGTCAGCTGGGTTATCAGTTCGATCGATCGAACTAACACCGCTTCCTCCTGAGCGGGGGTCATGGCGATCGGGTTTTCATGAGAATAGCCATGCGCCCCGATTTCATGGCCGGCCTCTACCGCCGCCGCAATTTGCCGCGGAAAGGTTTCCAGGGAATGGCCGGGCACAAACCAGGTGGCGGGCAGCGCGTACCGTCGAAACAACTCAACCAGGCGCGGAACACCCACCTCACCGGCGAACATGCCCCGCGAAATGTCGTCGGGTGAGCGCTCTCCGCCATAGGATCCCAACCAGCCAGCTACCGCATCGACATCCACCCCGTACGCTACGAGAATATGTTTGGCCATGACCTGGCCTCCTTTAAAGATATTTGAGTGTCGGCACATTTTTACGAACTCGGCCAGACCGGTTCGAACGGCGGATTCTCGCTCAACAAACGTCCCCATCCGGCAATCGAATGGCGAAGGCCGATCCTGCTCAGGGCCGCCCAAAGAGTCAGCGTGACGCTATCTAGCACCGGAATGCCCAGTTCCGCCTCCAACTTGGACACCAGGGGTGCTCCCGCCAAATTGGTGCAATACACGACGACGGCCTCGGTCCTAGCCGCTACATCACGAATCATGAAAGCAATCGTGTTAGCCTCCACCTCGGCAAACTCGCGGTTGCGCCGCAATCCCAGATGGCGTTCCGCGATGGTCCGCAGGTCGTAGACCGCCAGCGTTTGCATAATCGCATGAGCCACCGCCTCTTCGTACGGCGTCACCAACCCGATTTCCTTAAGGCCGAGCACACGGGTGGCCTGCAATAACGCTTGGGTGGTGCTAATCGCGGGAATCCCCGTCTGTTCGGTAATGGCCTGGCAGAGCGTGCGGTCCGCATCCAAACCCAACCATCCGGCGGACGTGCCATTCCAAGCGATGACGTCGCACTGGGCATGTTGCAGCAGACGCGCGGCTTGGAGCATCGGAGCAAGCGCAAATTGATCCCGGTGGTCGCGATCCAGACTAATCGCCATGACCGGAAAGCGAGAAAAATGGATGGTGCCGCAGACCCCCGCCATCATTGCATAACACTCGGGTTCGAGCACGGTGTTGGACGACGGGGTCAGCATGCCTATGCGAGGAAGTCTGGCCATGGTCACCTCATCCTTCCTCGCGTGGCGTGCGAAAACCGGAACCTGGGGAGCGGTGCGAAGAACGATGGCCAGGAAATTGGTGCGCGCGTTCCACTCGGATCCAGGCTTCATGCACATGTCGCCGCGCCACCTCCTGGGCCGCTTCCGGGTGGCGGTGGTCCAGACAGTCGCACAATAATTCATGATCCGGAATCATGTGGCCCAAATTGGCGTCTTGATTAGCCTGCCAGACAGTGGTCCGCAGGACCGGCACCAGAAGCCATAGTTTATACAGGCAACTCGCCAGCACTTCGCTTTGCGCGAGCTGACCTAACTGCAAGTGAAATGTTGTGTCCAACTGCTGAGCCTCCCGAAATTCCCCTTGAGTCAAGGCCTGCCGCTGCTGGTTCAAGGTATCGCGCAGCATGACCAATTCGTCATCGGTGGCGCGACGGGCCGCCAGCGCCGTGATTTCGGCTTCGATGGCAGCGCGCGCTTCGTACACCGCCCGCGCTTCCACTTGGTCCCATAGCCGCACGCGCACACCACTATGAGGATCCCGTACGCAAACGCCGTCCGCCTCCAGGCGGCGCAGTGCTTCCCGAACCGGGGTAACACTGACGGCGAGCCGGCGTGCCCAGTCGGTTTCAACCACCCGCTGGCCCGCAGTGAGCAGACCTCCGTGAATTTCGCGGACCATGGTCTCATATACCGTGTCGGCCCGAGTGGCTTTGTCGTGTGGTGAATTGAGTACGTTCATAAATCAATTATATAGAGTATTGACCAAAACTTCAAGAATGCATTGCTCATAACCCGAAGATTCTATATAATCGCCTGGAGTCATTGGCTTTTTTAAGGCGAACCCATTCGGTTTCCCAACGAAGGAGGGACGATCATGAAGGCCCAGCCCCGGGCTCCCGGAATCGAAAACCGGGTACCCGGTTTTCGGTGGACGCTCTTTATCTTGTTTTTGGTCATCATTACCGTGAATTATGTCGACCGTTCGGCCATTTCCGTGGCGCTTCCGCTTATCATCCCGCAGTTCCACTTGAATCCCTTGACCACCGGCGCTATCCTGAGCGCCTTTTTTTGGACGTATGCGGCCATGCAGTTGCCCTCCGGGTGGCTCGCGGACCGCCTGAAACCGCGAGCCCTTACGGCGGCATCAACCATCGGCTGGGGCGTGGTCGAGGCCCTAACCGCCATCGCGTCAACCACCGGGGTTCTGGTCCTCTTGCGATTGTTGCTGGGCGTATTCGAAGGTCCGATTTACCCAGCCGGCGCTAAACTGAACGCTGTTTGGCTCACCAAGGACGAACGTGCCCGGGGAGGAACCTTGCTCGATGCCGGCGCGCCTTTGGGGACCGCCATCGGTGGGGTGACCATCGTGGGGTTGATTGGATGGCTCGGTTCCTGGCAAGCCGCCTTTGTGGTTGCAGGAGTTCTCACAACGCTGTTGGGCATTCTCGCGGCAGCCGTCATTCGCAACCATCCCAACGAACATCGCCGTGTTCAGCCTGCGGAGCTGGCGTATCTGACCAATGCTCATAGCGACGAGGATCGCGGAATTACCAACAATCCCCGGCGTGGCAACCTCGTCAACTATTTCGGCTATGTCAGCTTCTGGACGATGTGTCTTGGGTGGTTGGGTTTTGACGTTGTGTTCTACGGACTCTTGTCGTGGGTTCCGGAATACCTGACCAAATATCGCCACATTCCTTTCGCGGTTTCGGGTGGGGCGGTCTTCATCATTTTTGGTATGGGTTTTGTGGGTGAACTGACGGGTGGACAATTGGCGGACTACTGGCTGCGCAAAAGCACTGCGCGCAATCGTGTGCTGCGCACATTGCTGGGTCTCGCCGCGGCCATCACCACGGTAGCCGTCTTTCTCGTGGCCTTTATTCCGAGCGCTTCGGCGGCCGTCGCGCTGCTGGCGGTTGTGCTCTTCTTTCTCCGCTGGGCGGGCATCTATTGGAGCATTCCGGCCATCCTGACAGACGAAGCGCACGTCGGCATCTTGGGTGGAGCGATGAACTTTATGGGCAATGTCGGTGGTATTGTCGCACCGTTTACGGTTGGGGCCATACTCACAGTCACGCACTCGTTTTTCTGGGCTCTGATGATGTTCGCCGGTGCGGGGTTGTTGTGGTTTATGTGTTCGGTGATCATGGATTACTCGCGCAAATTGCCAATCCCGGAGTAGATGGCCATCCTCGCTGAATGGAGCTCACGAAACATCGCGGCCATCCCGCCGCAAAAAGCGAAAGCCCCTTGCAACCAAGGGGCTTTTCGCCCGTAAATCTACATTGAGACAGCATAGCAGTCTCCATTTCATCCTTCGGAGATGGGGCTGCCGCGCCTAACCAGTGCCAAATTCAAGAAGCGGCGCGTCGGCGGCCATACCAACCCACCCGGTCCTTGCCCGGGGCCCCCGATCGGACGAAGGGGTTCTCTTCGCGGGGAGGATAATTAAGGCGGGTGCGGCTGTAACAACCCCAAAAAATTCCGCGTGGGCCGGGGAATGTGCGGTCGACCGCGGAAGAGCCTAACCTGTCGCCCGCGTCTCGTCCCGGCACCGTCGATTCTCGACGAGGGCCGATGATCCGTACGGCCTGGTAGACCATCCGGGCAACAATCATGGTGGCGCGACATACGCCCGCGGCGACCAAAATAATGTCGACGGCCTTGACCGCCCAGAGAGTGTCCCGGACTTGGTCCGCCCTGAGGTTGCGGGCGAATCTTGACCCGTAAATCCAGATATCCAGATGAATCGTGGCAACCCGTCGCGCCAGGCCGCGACGGCCTGTTTCGTGGCATTCGACAGGTCCGCCGCGAACCGCGGCGGGAAGACCTCCGCAAGTTTATGAGGGGGGTGCCGGCAACGCGTTCCATCCATAGAGGAACTGCAACTGCCGATATCCGCACCAACAGGTTTTGACGCCCGGCTCCCCGTCACCGCTCCGGTTTGGAGGTGGTGGCCGCTCGTCGTAACGTCGACCGGCGAAAACGCGACCGGAGGCGCTTGATCGGGATCGATGCGGCGTGATAGGTCATCCACAGCAGCCGTCAGGAGACAACGGAATACAGAGTGACCGCGCGTTGCAGCCGCTCACCGTCTTTGACGGGGACCCCGGTTTTCAACGTGAAATGCCAGGGTTGGCGGGTAAAGGACTGGCGCGGCATCGCCGCGACCCGTCCGTCGAACGGCAAACAATTCCCCTAAGAACGAAACGGCAATTAATTTCTCCACCCCGCGGCAGATTCGACCGGGCAGGAAATCTTCAGCGCCGCCCGACTCGGGGACGATTCGCAGCAAGGAGGAGATTGTCGTCGCACGAAGGAGCTTACAAGACGCGACTTACGGCATATTCCCGCCGAGGCGAAAACCCCGGGGGGTGACTCGCTCCGGTGCCGGGTGCATATATAATTAAGTTACTAACTTATAGATCTGTGGTACTATCATAACCGACAGGGTTTTTTGAGGAGGCGGGAGGGTGACTCAGCCTTTGGGCACGATGGTCGAGTATCTTATTGCATTGCAAGACGCGCTTGGCGGCCATTATGGCGAGTTGTCACGGCCGCAGCTTCGGCTGATGATGAAACTGCCTGGCGATTCGCCCGCGATTTCGCAGTTGGCGGAGCAACTGCACATCTCGTCGCCCGGAGTGACCCAAATGATTGACAAGTTGCAAGGGCGCGGCTACGTGACTCGCTACAGCGCAGAAAAGGATCAACGGATCGTGCGTGTGGCGATTACCGCTTTAGGCAGGGACATCTTACAAGAAGCAAAAAACCAATTCGCGGGGCGAGTGGAGCAGGTGCTGGCGGGGTTGTCTGATGCGGAGCAAGCCACGTTGCTGGATTTGTTGCGCAGGCTGTTTGAGCTTGGCGATGGCACCGGGAAGAAGATGGCGGAATGACCACCACACCGTCACCGTATACCTGGGCGGGATGGAAATCGTTGGACCGGGTGGTCCACCAATTGATCGCCGCCCGCTTCTTGCGCAGCATTGCCCAAGGTGCGCTCGGTGTCGATTTTACCCTTTATTTGAAAAGTCGGCTTTGGAGCGCACCCGAAATAGGGCTGCTGTTAATGGCCGGAGGGTTGGCGGGGGCCGCGTTAAGTCTTTTGGTGGGGGTGGCCAGCGACCGCATAGGCCGCCGCGGGTTCCTGCTGGTCTACGAGGTGGGCCTGGTGATGGGCACGTTAGCCATTATCATCTTCCCGAGCGCGTGGGTTTTGGTCCTGACCGCCGCGTTGTTCGGATTCGGGCGGGGCGCCAATGGGGCCTCGGGTCCATTTGCCCCGGCGGAACAGGCTTGGCTAGCGCAATCTATTCCCCCCCAGCGCAGGGGCAGCGTGTTCAGCTTTAATGCCGGGTTGCAGTTTTGGGGAATGGGATTGGGCTCTTTGCTGGCGGCGCTCTTGCCGCATTTGCTGCCAGGCGCAGTGGGAGCCGCCGCCTACGTTCCCCTGTTTGTGCTAAATGCCATGATAGCGGCGATCAATTTCTGGCAAATCTGGGGGTTGCGGGAAGCGCCTCCGGGAACTGTCCGCGAGAAGGACCCGGTGTTCTCGGGCACGTCAAGGGATGATGCGGCCATCACACTCCGCGAAAATCGGGCGTTGATCTGGCTGGCCGTGGTCAACATGTTCAATTCGCTCGGGGTGGGATTAGTGGCGCCGTTGCTGCCGTATTGGTTCAATTTGAAGTTTGGCGTAGGGCCCGGCGCGATTGGACCCATTTTTGCCTTGGCGTTTTTTCTGACCGGAATCTCTTCTCTGATTGTGGGCAAAATGTCGGAACGGTTCGGCCTGATTCGTTCGATTGTTGCGCCCCGGCTGCTAGGGGTGGCCTTGCTCATGGCGATTCCCTTTATGCCGGCGTTCTGGTTGGCTGCCGTCCTCTATGTTTTACGCTCGATTGTCAACCGCGGCTCGATGGGCGCTAGGCAAGCGTTTAGCGTAAGTTTGGTGCGTGATCAGAGACGGGGTCTGGCCAGCAGCGTGAACGCCGTCTCCTGGAGCATTCCCGCCGCCGTGGGTCCTGCGATAGGGGGCTGGATGATCGGACTGGGCTCGCTGGTTTGGCCATTTTTGGCTGCGTCGGGGCTGCAATTGGGCTATGCGCTTTTGTTTCCGGTGATTATGGGGAAATATGAGGTGCCGGGTCCACAAGCCGGATTGGGCAGCCAAGCCGGAGCGGGGGTGTGGACCGATTCCGCGGCGAAGCGCAGCGATTGACACCTGTTAGACGGCCACGGGCGGGCACCCGCAGCCGCGGCGTGCCCGCTCGACTCGCCCGCGTGACAGGACCTGTGTGATCGCGCGCTGCGGGCTTGGCGGAATTTCCCTGCATGCCGCCGGATCATGGCTTCCCGGTTTTGCTATGATGTGGCATCGGCTTGGGCTCTCCCGTTTGGTTTCGACCGATGACGACGGCGGCAAGCGACGGCCAAACCGCGGCGGACAGGCTTAGCGCGTTGACTACGGCTGCCGTTGCGCGACACGATCTCCGCGACGGTTGCGTCTTTTTTTGCGACGGGCGCCGGCCTGCGGACGCTGGGCTTGGGTAGGAGCAGATCCCGGTTAAGAGGGGACCCGTTGATTGGATCGGTGCATGACCCGATTTATCAAGGAGCGGGTCCGTTGGGAATGGCGGGCATACCCCAGCCCAAACCGGGCGCAGTGACCAAGGCGCACGGCGGCATTTTGTTCATCGATGAAATCGGGGAACTGCATCCGATTCAAATGAACAAGTTGCTGAAGGTATTGGAGGATCGGAAGGTCTATCTCGAATCGGCCTACTATAATGCGGAGGACACCAATGTGCCGCTGCATATTCAGGACATTTTCGATAACGGGTTGCCGGCCGATTTCCGTTTGGTGGGCGCCACCACCCGTCAGCCGCATGATATTCCCCCGGCTATCCGATCGCGATGTCTCGAAGTGTATTTTCGATCGCTATTGCCCGACGAGGTGGCCCATATCGCGACCAACGCTGCTCATAAAATGAATGTGGATGTGGAACGGGGCGCGGTGGAGGTGGTTAAACACTACGCCACGAATGGCCGCGAAGCCGTAAATATGGTGCAAGTGGCAGCCGGTATGGCCACCACCGAAAGCCGGCGTGCGGTCACTCAAGACGATATGGAATGGGTGGTCAATTCCGGCCAGTACACCCCCCGGCCGGAGAAGACCGTGGCCGAACAGCCTTCGGTGGGGACCGTAAATGGGTTGGCGGTGTATGGGCCGAACATCGGAATGGTGATGGAAGTGGAGGCTGTGGCCCAAGCGGTTCTGCCGGGCAGCGGGCGCGTATTTGTCACCGGCGTGGTGGACGAAGAGGAAATGGGCGGCCACGGCCGCACCATGCGCCGAAAGTCGATGGCGCGCAGTTCGGTCGAGAACGCGCTGACCGTGCTCCGCAGCACGTTGCAGGTATCTCCCGAAAACTACGATCTGCATATCAATTTTCCGGGAGGGGTGCCGATGGATGGTCCCTCGGCGGGGGTATCCATGGCTACCGCCTTGTATTCGGCGATGACCTCAAAACCTTGTGACAGCAAGTTGGCGATGACTGGCGAGATATCGATCCATGGGCGGGTTAAACCGGTGGGCGGGGTGGTGGCCAAGGTGGAAGCGGCTCGGCTCGCGGGTTGCCAACGGGTTCTAATCCCGCGGGAAAATTGGCAAGAGAGGTTTCGTGGGGCCGGGATCGAAGTGCTTGCCGTGTCGACATTGCAGGAGGTGCTGGATTACGCCTTGGCCGGCGAAACTGAGCCCGTTACGGGCCCGCCCGGTCATCCCGTCCTATTGGTCGCAAGCGCCCCGATTAGGCCCGACACGGCGGGCTAACCCTGGTGCCGCCCTGGGCGCGAGACCCGAGAGCATCCTGGCGACTAAACATGCGCCAGGATTTTCTCTGGGCCAAAACATCGCGGGGTGAAGGGCAGCCACCTGCCGCACCGGCCGCTGGCCGTTTGCGGTCTGGTTAATCACCGTCAGCGGGAGGGGAGAGCTTGCCCGAAAACAGTTTCGCTGTCCGCTTGGCCGCCAAGGGGAGAGCGGGTAGACATTGCGGGCGTTGTGTTCAAGGATTGGCCAGGGATGGTTAAGATAGAGAGGGGGCCTAACCATAAAGTCTGCGGGGCGTCCCATGAAGGAGGCGAGTGGGATGAGCGTCGAACTGCCTTTGCTGCCCTTGCGCGGAGTATTGGTTTTTCCGTACATGGTGGTGCCGCTGGAGGTGGGCCGGCAACGCAGTTTGAAGGCATTGGAAGTGGCCATGCTGGAGAACCGCCGACTGGTATTCGTGGCCCAAAAAGACACGCGCCAGGATGAGCCGAGCGAAACCGATCTTTACGAAGTGGGGGTGGTGGGGGAGGTCAAACAACTTCTCAAAATGCCGACCGGCGGCGCGAAGGTCGTGGTGGAAGGGGTATCGCGGGCCATCATCCGCACCATCGCGGATCGGGGAGAACATTTTGTCGGGGTAGTTGACGAGGTCATCGCAGAGGACGGGACCTTGACGGACGAAACCGAGGCCTTGATGCGGGCCGTGGTTGACTTGTTCGAGGTGTACATTAAGAACTCCAAAAAAGTGCCCGGGGAGGCGTCGGTGAGCATGAACATCGACGATCCCGGTCGACTGGCGGATGCGATTACCAATTCCCTGGAGTTGCGGACGGCAGAAAAACAGGAAATCTTGGAGACATTTCCGGTGGGGGACCGGCTTAACCGGGTTTCGGACTTGCTGTCCCGCCAACTGGAGTTGCTTGAACTTGAGAAACGGATTAGCGGGCGCGTGCGCAAGCAAATGGAGCGCACCCAAAAAGAGTACTATTTGCGAGAGCAGCTTAAGGCCATCCAACGGGAGTTGGGCGAACGCGACGACCAACAAAATGAGGTGGAGGAGTTTCGCCAGCGGGTCGAGGCGATCGATGGTTTAGCACCGGAGATCCGCGAAAAAATGGACCGCGAAATTGACCGGTTGGCCAAAATGCCCGCCATGTCGGCGGAGGCGGTGGTGGTTCGGAACTATTTGGACTGGCTGTTGAACCTCCCGTGGAGCAAAGCCACCGAAGAACGGATTGACGTGACCGAAGCGGAGCGGATTTTGCAGGAGGATCATTACGGACTGAAAAAAGTCAAGGACCGGATCCTGGAGTATCTGGCGGTCAGACAACTGTCGCACAGCCTTAAGGGGCCGATTTTATGTCTGGTGGGGCCGCCGGGGGTAGGCAAAACCTCATTGGCCCGTTCCATTGCCCGCGCCACCGGACGCAATTTTATGCGCGCATCCCTGGGCGGAGTCCGCGATGAAGCGGAAATCCGCGGACACCGTCGAACCTACGTAGGAGCCATGCCGGGACGGGTGATTCAAGGCATGCGGCAGGCTGGGTCAAAAAACCCCTTGTTTTTGCTCGATGAGGTCGACAAAATGGCGATGGATTTTCGAGGGGATCCTTCGGCCGCTTTGCTGGAAGTGTTGGATCCCGAACAAAATGCCCATTTTTCGGATCATTACATAGAGATTCCGTTTGATCTGTCGCAAGTGATGTTTATTGCCACCGCTAATGTTTCCCATACGATTCCCCGGCCTCTGCTCGACCGGATGGAAACTATTGTGGTTCCCGGCTACACCGAGGAAGAGAAGCTGCATATTGCGCGCCGATATCTTTGGCCCAAACAGATCACGAACCACGGACTCCGTCCCGATCAGATTTTGCTGAGTGCGTCGGCATTGTCCACGGTGATTCGCCATTACACACGGGAGGCCGGGGTCCGCCAGCTCGAACGGGAATTGGGCACGTTGTGCCGCAAGGTGGCCCGCGATGTGGTTCAGGGCCGTCCCACGCCCGTGCGGATTACGACGCAAACCGTGACCCGTTATCTGGGAGCGCACCGTGTGCACCATGCCACTCCGGAAACCAGCAACCAGGTCGGGTTGGTTACCGGCCTGGCGGTGACTGAAGTGGGGGGGGACGTTATGCCCATTGAGGTGACGATTATGCCCGGCAAGGGCAACTTGGCGCTGACCGGACAACTGGGCGATGTGATGCAGGAATCGGCCCGGGCGGCGTTTAGCTACATCCGGTCGCGGGCGGAGCGAATGGGGATCTCCCCCTCCTTTCACGAACAATGGGATGTGCATGTGCATGTTCCGGAAGGCGCCATACCCAAAGATGGCCCCTCCGCCGGCATCGCCATGGCGACGGCCATTATTTCGGCGTTGAGCGGGCGTTCGGTGCGGGCGGACTTGGCCATGACGGGCGAGATTACGCTGCGGGGACGGGTGCTGCCGGTGGGGGGAATTAAGGAAAAGACCTTAGCGGCCCACCGGGCAGGTGTGCGGACCGTCATCCTTCCCAAACAAAATGCGGCCGATTTGGAAGATCTGCCGCGTAATATCCGGCGGGCGCTAAACATCTTCCTGGTTGAACAGCTTGATGATGTTCTGCGGGTTGCGCTGCCAGAGATGGGGGAGCAGCCAGGTGTCCAATAGACGGGCCATTGTTGCGTCGGCGCTGGAATTTCGGGAGATGCCCAAAGATGGCCAGACCGAGTTTGCCTTCATGGGCCGGTCGAACGCCGGGAAATCGTCGTTGCTAAATCGGCTGATGGGGGCAAAGGTGGCGAACATCAGCGCCACCCCGGGCAAAACCCAGCGCATTAATTTTTTTGCCATGCCGGGATGGTATATGGTGGACCTGCCGGGATATGGGTACGCCCAAGTGTCGCGTTCTGCCCGCGAGAAATTCGGGCGAGCCACCGAACGCTATTTGACGGAGCGGCAGACCTTGGTGGGCGGGGTCTTGGTTCAGGATCTGCGCCGGGATCCCGAGGAAGAAGAGGATATGGTGGTGCGGTGGGCCGCCGATAGGAACCTGTATGTGGTGGTGGTGGGAACCAAAATGGATAAGCTGAACCGGGCGCAGCAAGCAGCTCGCCGGGAACGGCTCAATTTGCTGTACAAACGGAAGGTGATTTTGGTCTCCAACCGCACCGGAGAGGGGATTGATGAGGTCCGCCAGGCCATCCGTGCGGTCGGCCTAAAAATTTAGGCCGTTATCGCCAGACATAACGAGTGGGCTGCCCAAAATTGATATGGGGCAGCCGACGGCCAGCGATTTCGCGCCGCGACTGGAGCAAGTGGATAATCACCATTAAGAAACCGGCATGCGAGACCACCGCCAACCGATCCGCGTCTTGCTGATGTGACTTGAGGAGGGCGATGGCCTGCTCGGCTCGGCGCAAGCTCAGGGTGCGGCCTTCCGGTTCTTGATCGCGAAACCAGTGCAGTCTCAAGTAGTTCCACCACATTTCTCCCGGCCAGCGACGATTCAGGAACCAATTGGGCTGGTCCGGCAACCAGACCGGTATCTCGCGAAAGAGCGGGTCAACGGCAATGGGACGAGACCGGGCGTAGAGGGTGGCGGTTTTTAAAGCGCGCGGCAGGTTGGACGAAATCACCCGGTCCGGTTCGGGGAAGTTCCGGTACAGGGCTGAGAGCCTGTCTGTTTCAAGGGAACTTAGGCCTGCGTCATCGTAGGCATTAAGGAACCGATTGAACTGCTCGCGATCCATAAGAAATGGGTTAGGGGGTAGGTCGGGCCGACCGTGCCGCATAACCCAAAGGGATTTCCCCGACAAATTGCCCATACTTCAACCTACCCAATTCGGGAGAGCCGGTCAAGGCGTTTCGCCAAAAGGCCGTCCCAATCGCAGCCATTCGTAGCTCGCCAGGGATCCGACGACGATCATGCCCCCCACGATTTCCCACCCAGTCAGGGGACGATGGCCCCATGTTGCGCCGATGAGGGTGGCGAAGAGGGGTTCGGTGATGAAAATCAGGGCGACCGCAAATGCCGGCAAGCGGGTCTGGCTCCAGGTTTGCGCCCAGAAGGCCAAAGCCGAGGCGAGCACTCCGGTGTAGAGCGCGGCGCCGATCAGTCCGGGTGAGAGATGCCAGGCGGGTCCGGTTGCCGATCCCGCCCAAGCGAGTAATGCGGTCACGGAAATTTCCACCCAGGTGAAACGCGCTATCGACGTTCCCGCCGGTATTCTGGCCGTGGCGATGATTTGCGCCGCGATGGCCACCGCGGTTCCCAGTACCATCAGGTCGCCGGCATTGAGACTGGCTCCGCGGGGATGCAGCACCAGGGCAAGACCCGCCAATGCCGTACCCCCGACCACCCAGAAGGTTTTGCGGACCGGCATGCGATAAACCAACAACTCCAGCACGGGAACGCACAGCACGTTAAGCGCGGTCAAAAACGCTGCGCGATCCGGTCCGGTAAACAGCAGACCGCGGGTTTGCAGATAAAATGCGGCAAACAGCCAGAGTCCCGCCCACCCCGCCGGTCGTCCGGCCCAGCCGCCGCGAGCCCGCCAAGCGCCAGGGAACAGGACCAGCGACGCGATGGAAAAGCGCAGGGCCAGGAAGACGATGGGCGGGGTGTGGCGGACGGCGTGCGCGACAATCAAAAAGGTGGATCCCCACACCGCAGAGACGGCCAAAAGCATGATCTGGGCCATGGGCGCGTTCCTCTCCGGGGTCTTGGCACCGCGCGCCGTAACGGCTGGCGGGCTCTATGTTGGCCATTGTAGCAGAGCGGAACCGGCTTCGGCTGCCGGCCGTAGGATAAATGGCGGACGATGCGGTGGCGTCGCGCGCGGCGGGAAGTCGTCCAGACTGTTCCATAAACACCAGACAAAACCTGGCGGGAGATGAAACGCGATGACAGGACCCGGTTGACTTGTGTCGAATAGATAGAGGGCGCAACAATCGGCGAGGTGACAACAACGTGCTGCTGGCACCATTGGGGATCTATCGATGCATCCGCCCGCTCCGGCCGGAAGACATTGCCATCCTGCAAATGTGGGACCGGGATCCGGATATTCGAAGATTGACGGGGAAAAAATTTTCCGGCCGGGAAAGCGTCGAACAGTGGTGGGGGGATTTTTTGCGGGATCCCCATCGCATCGGCTTTGCGATTATCGACGGTCAGGGGAATCTCATTGGGGACATAGCGCTGGAACAGATTGCCAGACGAACCCGCGAGGCGGAGCTCCGCATCTCGATTGGCGACAAGCGCTATTGGGGTCGGGGACTGGGGACTGAAGCCATGCGGGCGGTGCTGGAGATTGCGTTTTGCAAAATGGCATTGGCCAAAGTCTATCTGCGCGTGAAACCACAAAATCATCGGGCGATTAGGGCATATCTTAAGACGGGTTTTCACAAAGTCGGCCGCCTGCTCGGAAGTGGTCGGCTTAAAGGGCATGGGGACGTGATTCTGATGGAAATCGACCAACAAACCTATCAAGGTTGGCTGAGGGCCGATTCGGCTGGACGCGGGTTAACCCCGGTGGGATAGGCGGGCCACCAGGGAGGCGGCTGCCGGCTCATCAAAACCGCCGTTCGGGTATACGGCGGTTCGGTGGGGATAATGGCCTCAGGCCAGAAATTCATGGCGCGGGCGGCCGCAATCTCCGCGGCAAGCCGGCCGACCGGTTGGTGATACACCGAAGCCATAAGTTTGGCCAGGAGACGGGCGCGGGTGGTGTGCACGTACCAAAGACCGAGATCGATCCCGCGCAGCACTGCGGCGAGATGAGGGGTGTTGGGATCGGCGCTGATTACCAGGTGATAAATGGGACCGGTTGCGGCCCCAATCCAGGATAGCAGGGTGGTGTCGGGATGAGACGCTTTAAGTTGCATCCATTGGCTCAGGGAAACCAATGCCCAAGGCAGATGGCGGGGTGACCACAAACGCTCGATTTGGCCAAAGGAGAGGGAGTATCCCACGGCGCCGAAGGCATAATGGTGGTCTAAAACCCGGCTAACCAGCGGCCAGTTCGACGTCTCGACGGGGCTGTAGTATATGGTCAACTGCCGCAAACTGCGCAGACGGAAATGCGGGTCGGGAGAGGGAGCCGCCAGGAAGGCGTCCGGGCGTTCGGCCAATACTCCGACGATGGGCCAATGTCCCCCCGGTGCACCGACGCGGATGGAAGCCGGCGCCGGGGACGGGCGGACCGTGATTCCGGTAAAGAAGCCCATCTGTTCCGCCACCAGAAACGGCAGCGCGGAAAGCCGGGTGGGAACGGAGAATTGAATTGAGACTTGGGGAGGCGGGTTTTTCGCCGGGGGCGGGACGGCCGGATGATTTCCGCATGCCGTCACGACCGCCAGCGCCAGCAGCATGCCAAGAATCCGGACCCCTCTGGCGGCCCTGGTCAATGCGGTTGGATTCACGGTAGCCGTCTCCTCTCGCTGAGCCGCCGTCCGGACACGGTATTGCGCGTGGCTTCTAACCATATGTGGCGAATTCCAAAAGAGACGGGTTATTTTTGCCTTTCTTTGACTTTTTGGGCCAAACCGAATTGACACTCGACCTTGGTCGGCTATAATGATACATGCCTACCACGTAGTGGGAGTTTTTGATGAGATGTTGTTGGAGGAGGACTGGCAATGCAGGTGCAGCCGTTGGGTGATCGCGTATTGGTGAAGCTGGTGGAAGAGCAGGAACGGACCCAGAGCGGGATCTACATACCTGATACCGCGAAGGACAAACCGCAAACCGGCGAAGTGGTAGCCGTGGGCGACGGCGAGGACGTTAAGGTCAAAGTGGGACAACGGGTATTATTCGCGAAGTTTGCCGGAACGGAAATCAAGATCGGCAACGTCGAACACCTGATCCTGTCGGCCGACGATGTTTTGGCGGTTGTCTCAGAGTAGAACCCAACCTAAGCCAGGTTAATACAGACGATGCCGATGAAGGGAAGAATCAGGGTGTGACCGGTTAAGAGAGCGGAGTGGTAGGCTGTAATCTCCGCCCGGTAAACCTGAAAGTGGCCCCGGAGGCTTCCCGGTTGTCCACAGCGGTGGCCGGGACGGCGGGCGTCCGATAGAGCGCGCTGAAGACCTTATGTGTATAAGGCAAATTAAGGTGGTGCCGCGAAGCATCCCCTTTCGCCCTTAAGCGAAAGGGGATGTTTGTCCGTGCAGGAGGTTGCGCGATAACCAGGGGAGGGCCGTCATGAGTCCGTTGAGTCCACGCTACAGCCCAGCCGACGTTGAACAAAAGTGGTATCAGATTTGGCGCCAGAAAGGGTACTTCCGACCCCGCGAGAACCCTCAGCGGCGCGCGTTTGCGGTGGTGATGCCTCCGCCCAACGTGACCGGCGTGTTGCATCTGGGACACGCGCTGAACAACACGTGGCAAGACATTCTGGTCCGCTTTCACCGAATGCGGGGAGACAACACACTCTGGCTGCCGGGAACCGATCATGCCGGTATTCACACCCAAATGAAAGTCGATGAACTCTTGCGCCAGCAAGGGCGCGACCGGCGCACCCTGGGCCGGGACGCGTTCGTCGAGGAGGTCTGGTCCTGGAAGGAACAATACGGCGGACGTATTTTGGAGCAAGTGGCCCGTTTGGGGGCATCGGTCGATTGGGAACGGGTCCGGTTTACGCTGGATGACGGCCTGTCGCAGGCCGTCACCGACGTATTTGTGCAGCTGTACGAAGAGGGATTGCTGTACCGGGGCGACTACATCACCAATTGGTGCCCATCCTGTCGCACGGCCCTGTCAGACATCGAAGTGGAGCATCAAGAGGAGCCGGGCCACCTGACCACGTTGCGCTATCCGCTGGCCTCCGGAGCCGGAGCAATTTTAGTGGCGACCACACGTCCCGAAACCATGCTGGGGGATACGGCGGTGGCGGTGCATCCCGACCATCCCCGATGGCGGCATCTGATCGGGGAAACGGTGCGGTTGCCCTTGACCGGCCGCCTGGTTCCGATCGTAGCCGATGCCGAGGTGGATCCCGAATACGGAACCGGCGCGGTCAAAGTGACTCCGGCCCACGACCCCAACGACTTCGCGATTGGTGATCGCCATCATTTGGAGCGGATTAAGGTGATCGGTGAAGACGGACGAATGACCGAGGCTGCCGGCCGATTCCAGGGTTTGGATCGTTACCAAGCCCGCCAAGCGGTGTTGCAGGCGTTGGCGGAAGACGGGATGATGGCCGCTCAGGAGAGCATCTCCCATTCCGTGGGCCATTGCGAAAAATGCGCCACCGTCATCGAGCCGTTGTTGTCGCGGCAGTGGTTTGTTCGCGTTAAACCGCTGGCCGAGCCCGCGATGGAGGCAGTGCGGCGGGGTGACGTGCGGTTCGTGCCGGAGCGGTTCGAAAAGATTTATATGAATTGGATGGAAAACATCCATGACTGGTGCGTATCACGCCAGATCTGGTGGGGACATCGCATCCCGGCGTACTATTGTGACGCGTGCGCCAGCCTGACGGTCGCGCGCACCGCCCCCGCGGCCTGCGCCCAATGCGGCGGTCCGCTGCGCCAGGACGAGGATGTGTTGGACACCTGGTTTTCCTCGGCGCTGTGGCCGTTTACCACACTGGGCTGGCCGGCCGAGAGCCGGGATTTCGCACTTTTCTACCCGACCTCGGTGCTGTCCACGGGCTACGACATCATATTTTATTGGGTGGCGCGAATGATTATGCAGGGGATCCATTTTACCGGCCAAAAACCGTTCGATACCGTGCTGTTGCATGGCCTGGTGCGCGATGCCGAAGGACGCAAGATGAGCAAGTCGCTGGGCAATGGGGTGGATCCGCTTGAGGTGGTGGAAAAATACGGCGCCGATGCGTTGCGGGTTGCCCTGGTGCTGGGATCCGCGCCCGGCAACGATTACCGCTGGAGCTGGGAGCGTTTTGAGGCAGGAAGCCATTTTGCCAACAAGGTGTATAATGCGCTGCGCTTTGTCCTCCTAAATTGGTCGCCGACCGACAGAGTCGACCGCACGGTTAGCGTCTATCCGGCCGACCAATGGATTTGGACGCGGCTTAACGATACGATTTCGGCGATGACGGGATTTCTGGAGGAATTTGAATTTGGCCAGGCGGCGCGCAGCATCTATGACTTCTTGTGGGATGACTACTGTGATTGGTATATCGAAATGGCCAAAACCCGGATTCGGCTCGCAAATCCCGCCGAGCGGCGGGCGGCGCTGTCGACCTTGGTGTTGGTGGCCGAACGCGCGCTGCGTTTGCTGCACCCGGTGATGCCGTTTGTGACCGAAGAGCTGTGGCAGGCGCTGCCAGAGACTGGCGAGAGTATTATGCTGGCGCCCTGGCCGGAACCCGAAAGAGAACGCGGCGATGCGGACGCGGTGGAGATTTTCCGGCGTGTGGCCAGCTTGGTGAGGACCGGACGGAATCTGCGCGCGGAAGTGAATTTGCCCCCCGGCCAACGGGTCGAGTTCGTGGTCCGGGCGGAGGATGCGGACGCGATGGCAGCCTGGCGGCAACTGGAGCGGGAAGTGTCCGATTTGCTCAAGGCGTCCGCCATGACCTGGGTGGCGGAAACCGGGGCACACCCTCCGCGGGCCAGTGCCGGAGTCTGTTTAGGCGGCACCGTGTATCTGCCGTTGGAAGGGGTGGTGGATCTGGAAAAAGAGCGGATGCGGCTGACTCGCGCCCGCGAGGAGACGCTGCGGGAGGCCAAACGTCTGGTGCGCCAGTTGGATGATCCCCAGTTCCTGACCAAGGCTCCGCAGGCGGTAGTGGCCAAGACCCAACAAGCCCGCGAGGAGACCATGGTGCGCCTGGCCCGATTGGAGGAACGGCTGAGGGATTTGCGGTGACCGTCTCCGGCTGGATTCAACGGCTGGCGTTGTTCGGCGTGCGCCCCGGATTGCAGAATATCGAGGCGCTGATGGAGCGCCTCGGTCATCCGGAACGGCGGATGCGCTTCATTCACGTGGCCGGAACCAACGGCAAAGGCTCAACCGCGGTCATGTTGGCGGAGGCCCTGCGGTCGCAAGGATACCGGGTGGGACTGACTACCTCCCCCGACTTGGGACGGGTCCAAGAACGGGTTGTGCTGGAGGGTGCGCCGATTGCCCCGGCGCTCTGGGAAGATATCGGGATGACGGTGCGAGCGGCGGCGGCGGGGCTCCCGCAACCCATCACGTCGTTTGAGGCGATTATTGCCATCGCGCTGCTGGCTTTCGCCAGCAGCCGGATGGAGTGGGCGGTGGTGGAAGTGGGGTTGGGCGGCAGGCTCGATGCCACCAACGTGATTCCGCCTGCGGCGTTGTCGGTGATCACGCCGGTCGCCTTTGACCACATGGAGCATCTGGGCAGCCGGATCGAACAGATCGCCGCGGAAAAGGCCGGGATCTTGAAACCGGGCACCCGCTTGGTGTTGGCCCGTCAGCCCTACCCGGCCGCGCGGCGCACGATTTTGGACATCGCCCGCCGTCGGGGAATTGAGGTCCGCGAACCCTGGCTGACCGGGGTGGCCACCACCGCGGGAGCGGAGATCGCGGTGCCGGGGCTGGGGCAGGTGCGAGTGCCGCTCTACGGGGCCTTTCAGGCGGACAATCTGGTGACGGCCTGGACCGCCATCGCCACGCTGGCGGAGCTGGGCATCGTGCGCCGCCTGAATGGGGCGCGGGACGCCCTCATCCGGGTCAAATGGCCGGGACGTTTCGAAGTGCTGCAGCGGCGGCCTTTATGGGTGGTGGACGGGGCGCACAACCCCCATGGCATCGGGGCGGTCGTCAACACCGTGACGGCGGCCCCGTGGGATCAATACCGATGGCATGTGGTCTTTGGGGTGCTGCAGGATAAACCCGCGCAGGAGATGCTGCGGATGTTGCTGCCTCATGTCGTCAGCGTGACCTTGACGCGCGTGCCGGGGCGCCGGGGAACCTGGCCCGCAACCTTGGCCGGGGAGATTTCCTCCGCGCAGTTAAGGGGGATTGTCGAAGATCCCGTGGCTGCGGTGGGAGAGGCGTTGTCCGCCATCAGCCACGATGACGCAGCGGCGTTGCTGACGACCGGTTCACTGGCTCTGCTGGCGTCTCTTAACCGTTGCCGGAGCTCGGGCTTGGCGGGCGCGACGGCCCCGGGACGGGAAGAACCGCAGGATTCGGCAAAAGCGCCGGCTGTCCGCAGACCCAGCTTTCCGGTTGGGAGTTGACGGACCCGGGTGGCCGGGGTCTGCTTGAGGGTCGGGGGACCATCGGGCTCGCCGGCTGGCGGTGACCGGCCGGCATCTTCAGGGCGTCTGGCAAGCCCGAGCGGCCGTTCGTGTTGTCGACTCGAGACGGATGATTCCGATAGTCTTTAGGATAATTTGTCATCGATGGCAGCTTTAAGCGATTGTCCCCTGCCATAGCGGGTGTTATTCTGAACGGGATGTTGTATTGGAATGTCACATCGAATAGCTTTATGAGAGATTCCGGTTCGGGGGTGGACCATGCGCAGTCGCCGACAAGGCTTTTGGCTGGCCCTGCTTTATATGTTGACAGGGGCTCTGGTCGGATCGCTTTTGGGCCATCTGCTTTCTGCCGTCTGGCCGCCTCTGGGGCATAGTGACTTTGTCATCGGGTCAGGACCGGGGACCAATTGGACCCTCAATTTGGGGGTGTTTGGCGTTTCCATTGGGGCTTGGCTTGACCTTAACCTGGGAGGAATCATTGGCCTCATCGGTGGACTGATATGGTACCAGCGACGGGGGTAAATGCGGTGTCAGAGCCCGGCACACAACTTATTTTGGCGTCGGCATCGCCGCGCCGCGTCCAGTTGTTGCGCGCGTTGGGGTTGAGTTTCGAGGTCATTGCAGCCAACGTGGACGAAACTCCGCGCGCGGGTGAACGGCCGGAAGCCTTGGTTCGGCGGCTGGCGGCGCAAAAGGCGGTCAAAGTGGCGAGGACTCACGTGGCCGCCACCGTAATGGGTGCGGATACTGTGGTTGCGGTTGGCATGGAGATTTTCGGAAAGCCGGGCACAGCCGAACAGGCCCGTCAGATTCTCACCAAGTTAAGCGGACGCACGCATCAAGTGGTTACCGGGGTCGCGGTTTGGAATGAACAGCAGGGACGCGGGTTTACGACGGTGGCCATGGCGCAAGTAACCTTTCGTGCGTTGTCGGCGTTGGACATCGATGGATATATCGCTACCGGCGAGCCCATGGACAAGGCGGGCGCGTACGCCATCCAGGGTCAGGCGGGGAAGTGGGTGCAGAGCTTTGCAGGAAATCTCGAAACCGTCATTGGACTGCCGCTTGACGTCGTCAAGCGTCTGTTGCACCGCATGGGTCTGGTCTGATGGCGCGTCCGATGAAAGAGATTCCGCCCGATGAGCGCCCCCGGGAACGGTTGTTGCGGCACGGCGCGCGGGTGTTGTCAGACTCGGAGGTGCTGGCTGTCCTGCTTCGCACCGGACGATCGGGGGAATCGGTGCTAGATGTCAGCCAGCGACTGCTAAAAGAAGGCTGGCAGGGACTGCTCCGCAAGAACGCGGATGAGATGATGCGAATTCCGGGGATGGGAACCGCCAAGGCTGCGGTGTTGCTGGCGGCCCTGGAAATCGGCCACCGGATTCGCCGGCAAGGCGTGGTGGAAATATCCGGGCCGGATGATGCGGTGGCGTTGTTCAGTGACATGCGGGATCTGGAGCAGGAGGAGTTTCGCGCTTTGTTCCTTAATACCAAAGGTCATGTACTCGGTGTGGAGACCGTGTTTCGGGGAGGGCTTGATGGCGTGGACGCCGCTCCCCGGGAGATTTTTCGCCAGGCTATCGCACGTTCCGCGGCGTCGGTAATTGTCGCCCACAACCACCCCAGCGGTGATCCCACGCCAAGCACCGCGGATCGCAAATTGACCGCTCGTTTGCAAGAGGCAGGGGAAGTGTTGGGGATTCCTGTCCTCGATCATGTCATTATAGGCAGAGCACGGCATATAAGTTTCAGCTATGGCGAGTTGGCCGAAACGAATTAGGGAGGATTTGGTCTCATGTTGAAGAATTTTTTCGGCGCCTTCTCCAAGGACATGGGCATCGATTTGGGCACCGCCAACACGGTGGTGTTTGTCAAGGGGAAGGGCATTGTGCTGCAGGAACCGTCGGTAGTGGCGATTGACCAGATGACCGCCGAAATCATCGCGGTTGGGCAGGAAGCCAAACAGATGGTGGGACGAACCCCAGGCAACATCCGGGCCGTGCGTCCCCTTAAAGACGGGGTGATTGCGGATTTCGACACCACGCAAGCGATGCTGAAATATTTTATTAAAAAGGCGACATCCAATGTCCGTTTCTTTCACCCGCTGGTGGTGGTAGGCGTGCCGTCGGGGGTGACCGGGGTTGAAGAGCGGGCGGTGAAGGACGCGGCCGTCCAAGCCGGGGCACGCGAAGCGCTGGTCATCGAAGAACCGATGGCGGCGGCGATCGGGGCGGGACTGCCGGTCAACGAGCCCACCGGCAATATGATCGTCGATATCGGCGGGGGCACGTGTGAAGTGGCCATTATATCCCTGGACGGGATTGTGACGTCGAAATCGATTCGCGTTGCGGGCGATGAAATGGACGAGGCCATCATGAATCACATAAAACGCACGTACAATATGATGATCGGGGAGCGAACGGCGGAAGAGGTCAAAATGACGATTGGCTCTGCCTATCCGCCAGACCATGAGGAAGCGATGGATGTGCGGGGCCGCGACTTGGTGACCGGATTGCCCAAGACCCTTAAGGTCAACTCGACCGAAATCCAAAGAGCCCTCTCGGAAACCGTCAACGCGATTGTCGACGCGATTAAGGCCACGTTGGAAAAATCGCCGCCGGAGCTGGCGGCGGACATCATGGACCGGGGAATCGTCCTGACGGGGGGGGGATCACTCCTGCGCAATTTTGACAAATTGGTCAGTTCGGAGACGGGGATGCCGGTTCATGGCGCAGAAGATCCCTTGTTGACGGTGGTGCGCGGGACCGGGATGGTGCTTGACGACCCCCATCATTTGGAGGCCCTGCGCCGTCGCAACCGACGCTAAGGCGGGAGGATTACCCGACACCTGTAGGTTGGTCCCGGTCCTGAACCCGCGCGGGACGTTGGCCAAGCGGGCGGGGTTGACGTCATACCGAGAAGCATCGGCATGCGCCCGCATGGCAAAAGGGCTCCCGTTATCCCGCCTCGTCGCCCTGGGCAATATGGGCGGTCGCGATCCCCATCCACGCGCCGAGCCACCCGCTGGCCGTTCACGCCGGCGCGTGGGCTTCCCGGTCGCAAACCGCGGGGCCGGGGCGCTCGGCTCCCCGGACCGATGCCGGCAGGATTTCCTGCGGGGGAGATGGGTGGCTCGGCGCGCGGTTGGTTGCGGACGGGGAGTGCGGCCGAGTCTTGGGCGATCGGGCATGGGTCGATACGTGGGCAGGGGAGGGTGGCTATGAGCGGTTTTATCTATCGGTTCCGACGTCCGCTCGTCGTTATTCTGGCCGTGATGCTGGGGGCGCTGAGTCTGAGTTACACCTCCAGCGTTCGCGGGAAGGTGGTTGAGCTGAGCAACTTGTTAGCCACCGTGGTCTCCCCCGCCTCGTCCAGTTTGACTTTTTTGGGCCATCAAGTCGGCGCCGGGGTTAACACCGTCAGCCAGCTGTTTGCGCTGCAACAGGAAAATCAGGCGTTGAAGCAAAAACTCCTGCTCTATAACAGCATGAAACTGGAATTGACCCAACTGATGGCCGACAACGGCCGTTTGCGGGGGCTGCTGGACTTGCGTGGAACGTTGACGGGATGGCATCTGCAGGCGGCCGATGTGATCTCGCGCAACCCGGACAGTTGGTTTCAGACGCTGGTGATTGACCGGGGGACGTCTAGCGGGATTCAAACCGGCATGGCGGTAATTGTTCCGCAAGGCGTGGTGGGCCGCATTGTCGCGGTGTCCCCGACCACCGCCACCGTCATGCTGGTTCTCGACCCGAAAAGCGGGGTTGGCGCGATGGATGTGCGATCGCAGTCGGTGGGGGTGTTGGAGGGGCGCGATCCGGTGAACGGTACACTGACCTTCCAACTTTTTGCCCATCACCCCGATGTGCTGGTCGGGGATGCGGTGGTGACCTCCGGCTATAGCCAGTATTACCCGAAAGGATTGCTGGTGGGGCAGGTGGTGAGCGTTCAGCATGCCCAGTTTGGATTGACCGAACAGGCGGTCGTGCTTCCATCCGTCAATTTTAACCGCTTGCAGACGGTGATGGTGGTGCTGTCCCATCCATCCGGGAGTTCCGTGCCACCCATTTTTGGAGGGAGCGCACCGTAGATGTGGCAGTTTCGGTTTCCGACCTGGCTGGTGTTGTTTGTATTTGCCCTGCTGGTGCAGACGGCTCTCTTGCCGGTGATTTTTCCGGTGGGGTATGTGCCCAGTATGGTGTTGCCGGTGGTGGTGCTCATCGCGGTCTATGAAACCCCGCGGCGCGGCTTGGCGGCGGGTCTTCTCGGAGGCTTGATGATGGACGTGTGGTCGGGGCGGACCTGGGGCTTAAACGCGTTGACCTATGCCTTCATCGGCTATCTGGTAGCCATCCTGCAGGGGAAAATTGTGCGTGACCAGGTCTTTGTGCCGGGTTTGCTGGCAGGCGTTGCGCAAGTGGCTGCCACTCCCCTGCAATGGGTGTTGCTCCGAGTGGCGGGTTACCATTTTGCTTGGTTGGGGTTTGTTCGGCCGCTGCCGAGCTCGGTGTTGTTCGCGATGCTGATGACGCCCGCGATCGGAGGCATCTTGCGCTTTCGTTCGCGCCATGAAATTGAAAGCATGTATGGACCCGACCTCTGACACTCCCTACCCCCCGGGCGCCTACGAACGGAGCCGGGGGGGGGTAAACAGGTTCTTGCCGGAAACTCCGAGCACCCTGGCTCGCCCGGGGCGAACCCCGACACCCGCTATCCGGTGGCCCGAAGATCTGATGCCCCGCCGCTAGCCGGCCTCATTGGCAGCGGAGCGAACTCCGGCGCCGTAAGCCAAGCGCATCGCCGTCCGGCGAGCCCGGCGGGCAACGCCGCCAACGCCCGCTGGCCCATGCAAAATGTTTAACCGGCGGCGACCGGGAGCAGGAGTTCGTCGCGAAAGAGAGAATGTGATAGAAGGTGTTGTCAGCCGAGGGGGGCCAGGGCATGGCGCGTCGTGCAAAGGACGGAATGGCAATAACCGGTGAGCGGACAGCCTCCCGCGAGGTATCGCGTCCGGCGCCCCGGCGCGACGGCCTCTCGGAGATGTCGCCTGGCGATGTCGACACTGATCCCAGCCGCCGCCCGTCCGGACAGCAGACAACCGATTATGAAGACGAGGCCCGGCGCCAGCCCACGCTTCTTATCCGCAGGACGCTGCGCTCGGGCCAGCGCGTGCGGTTTGGCGGCAACGTGGTGGTGCTAGGCGACGTCAACCCAGGGGCTGAAATTTCGGCTCGAGGGGATATCGTGGTGATGGGATGGTTGCGGGGTGTGGCGCATGCTGGCGCGGACGGAGACGAACAGGCAGTGGTCTGCGCATTCCGGATTAATCCGACCCAACTGCGGATTGCGCAGTTTATTGGGAGGGCCCCCGACCTTACCGAGAGCGCGTTGCCGGATACCCCGGAAGTGGCCGAAATTCGAGATGGACGGTTGGTAATCGACCGGTGGCAGTCCAGCGGACAGAACCACCCGGGACGGTAAGGGAGGAAAGAACTGCATGGGAGAAGCAATCGTCATCACGTCCGGAAAGGGAGGTGTTGGCAAGACCACGACCACCGCCAATATCGGGGCGGGGTTGGCGCAAGCCGGGCATAAAGTGGCGTTGATCGACGCGGATATCGGACTGCGCAATCTGGATGTGGTGATGGGTCTCGAAAACCGGATTGTTTACGATTTGGTGGATGTGGTGGAGGGATTCGCGAAATTAAAGCACGCCCTCATCAAGGACAAGCGTTTCGAAAACCTCTATCTCCTACCCGCGGCGCAGACGCGGGACAAGACCGCCGTGTCTCCGCAACAGATGATAGACCTGGTCGATCGGATGAAACAGGAATTTGACTACGTCTTGATTGACTCGCCAGCCGGGATCGAACAAGGGTTTAAGAATGCGGTGGCGGGAGCCGACCGAGCGCTGGTGGTGGCAACCCCCGAGGTGGCGTCGGTGCGGGACGCGGATCGGATTATTGGTCTTTTGGAGGCTCAGGAAAAGCACAATCCCTTTTTGATTATCAACCGGATTCGGCCCAGCATGGTAAAAAAAGGCGACATGATGGACATTGACGACATGATTGAAATATTGGCCATCGAGCTCTTGGGCGTGGTGCCCGATGACGAAGCGATCGTGGTGTCAACCAACCGCGGTGAACCGGCGGTGTTAAACGGGCAGTCGCGAGCCGGGGAGGCCTATCGCAATATTACCCGGCGGCTGCTGGGGGAAAACATCCCCATGATGAAGCTCGAGGAGGACACATTGTTTGGCAAACTGCGGAAAATGATAGGGTTCAAAGGGTGAGCCGAGGAGGTAGAGCCATGTTTGATTTGTTCGCGAGAGTATTTGGGCGGGACGATGCGAGCAAAGAAGTGGCCAAAGACCGTCTCCGCCTGGTATTGGTGCAGGATCGGTCCAGCCTGTCGCCGCAGGCGCTCGAAGACTTGAAAAACGACCTGTTGAAAGTCATATCCCAGTACATGGAAATAGACGATCAGGGATTCAAGGTCGAATTTTCCCGAAACGAGAATACAACGGCGTTGGTGGCCAATATCCCCATCCGGAACGTAAAGCGAAAGTCGCTGTAACTCCGGTCCTCAATGCCCGGGTCGACGGTCTTGGTGTTTGTTCGGTATACTTAACGCGATGTCGCCGACCACGGGGATTGACGATAAGGGGCTTGGTAATGGAAGAGAACAATCGGGTAATCCGCAACCTGGATTATATTAGCCTGGCAGTGATGTATTTGACCTCGGGCCTGAGTCTTTTTTTAATCGCGGGCGCGACCCAGACCATCGCTCCGGCCTCCGATCCGCTTTATTTTGTCAAACGGCAGATTATCTGGATTGTGCTGGGGACCGTGGCGGTGGCGGTAATCGCAGCCATCCCCTACGCGCGCTTTCGCCAATTGAGCCCAGTGTTGTATTGGGGATCCATCGCACTGCTGGCGTACGTGCTGGTTAAGGGGCACACCACCCTCGGCGCCCAGCGCTGGATTAATGTCGGGCCCTTTCAATTGCAGCCGTCCGAGTTTGCGAAGATCGCGGTCGTCATTACCTTGGCCACGCATTTGAGCCGAAAAGAACGGCTCGACCGATGGCGGGACTTAATCTCCCCCCTAATCCATGTGGGGATACCCATGCTGCTCATCCTAAAACAGCCGGACTTGGGCACGACGCTCGTCTTCGTCGCCATTACCGCCGGAATGTTCTACCTGGCGGGGGTGCCGGCGTTGAAAATGCTGCTGATGTTTCCGGGCGGGCTTTTGGCGATGATCGGTTGGATCTACCTCCACCTCCGTTTCCCCCAAGTGTGGATACCCATGCACCAGTACCAGTTGAATCGCCTCATCATCTTTCTCAATCCCAACAAAGATCCGCTGGGGGCTGGCTTTAACGTCATCCAATCGCGGATTGCGGTGGGCACCGGCGGCTTGTGGGGAACCGGCATTGGAGCGGCCCATGCCAGCCAGTTGAGTTTTTTGCCGGAATCATATACCGACTTTATTTTCGCCGTGATCGGCAAGGAATTGGGTTTCGTGGGGTCCATGGCGATTTTGGCCGTTTATCTGCTGTTAATCGCCCGGGGCTTGTTTATTGCGGTTCAGGCCAAGGATCGGTACGGAACCTTGTTGGCGGCGGGGGTGGTGGCCATGTTTTCCTTTCATGTGCTGGAAAGCGCGGGCATGGCTTCCGGCATCATGCCGGTGGCTGGAGTGCCCTTGCCCTTTATGAGTTATGGCGGATCGGCATTTCTCACGGATGCCGCCGGCATCGGCATTCTGATCAACGTGTATGCACGCCGAAAAGCCCACAGTTACCGCACCGCGGGCGAAGTTCCCGCCGTGTTATACTCGACTAAGCGAAAAGTCAACCCGTAATCGGGGAGGGTCCCTTTTGAGTCTGTTGCTGGCGGAAACGTTTCCGGTCACGGCCTTTGACTATCATTGGCAGAAGATTATCTACGGATGGACGGCAATCAATCCGCTTGTCAATGGCTTGGGCATCGTGCTAGCCCGTTATGCGCCAGAAATTTGGGCCGGTGTTTTCTTGTTGCTTTGGTTTTGGCCGCCGCTGCGCCAGAACCGCGCGCGGCGGGCGGTCGTCTATGCGACGGTGGCCGGAGTGCTGGCGTTGATGGTGAGTGTGGCGCTGTCGCATGGGCTTCCTTATCGCCCGCGGCCTTTCGTGCTGGAGCCGCATCTCGTGCGCAGCCTTATCCCCCATCCGCCGGACACCTCGTTTCCCAGCGACCATGCCGCAGGCAGTTTTGCTTTCGCGACGGCCTTGTTTTTCGCCGGACGGCGAGATGGCTGGTGGGCCATCCTGTTAGCGGTCTTGGTGAGCATCGCGCGCGTTTTTGTGGGGGTGCATTGGCCGACCGACGTCATTGCGGGCGGAGCCATCGGAGTGGCGGCCGGGGTTTTGGTGCTGGCGGCGAGAAAATATCTGGAAGGCCTGGTGCGTGTGCTCTTCACCATATTCCGCTTTCAACCCGAGCGCCGCTACCGCTACCGCTGAGCCAGCGGGCGGTCGCCGCGCAGCGGTTTCCGCAAGAGACGCGCCGGGTTTGGGTGCATCGCTTCGGGGGAGGTTGTAACTACTTCGAGCTTTTTCCGCTGTGCTGAACCCGTTGGTATGTCAGGGTTTGTGGGCCCCCCTCAGAACATTTTCCCCCACCAGCGGACGAAGGAATGCGGGCTTCCAGCACGCGGTCGGGCGATTCGCACCGATTTGACCCCACCCGGTGGGCGGTCTTCGAAAATACCGGAAACCCGCATGCGGACACACAAAACGGGCCGAGCTCTGGTAAAATCGAGGTAACACACCACACTTTACCGCAAGGAGCTGACCCGTATGGCTATCATACCACAACCATCCTTTTTTAGTTGGGATCAACTCGCCGAACTGGGAGATTTGGAACGCTTGGTG
>JAJZZA010000122.1 GCA_021797825.1 Bacillota bacterium
CTACGGCCTGTAGTTGCTGAGTAAATGGAGAGCCGTATACATCGAGAGGTGTACGTACGGTTCGGGGGCGAGCATCCGGAAACCCGTCTCTGCAAGGAGACCTCGGCGCTGGATGCTTAGCCTACACGGAACGGGATTGGTTTGGCGATCCGCTTTGGCGCGGAGCGCCAAGCCCATAACTTCCAGGATGATGCGAGGGGATGGGCTGTGGTAAAGTTGTGCGAATCCCCAGGAGGCCAACCGTTGGCCGGACTGAGTCGCCCAGCGATCGACCGCTGGGGCGGGGATGAGACCGCCACCGGGCACGCGGACACCCCCTCCGTGACCTGGTATGGCCCGGATGCCGATCACCATAAGGGGCCCCCAGCCCCGCGACGGGTACAACCAAGACGGCCATCCGGAGGGTAAACCACGCGTGGCCGGGCTGGTGACCCGGGACGAGGGGATTCCGATCGCTGTGGACGTGGGTGATGGCAACCGGGACGACCCCACGGGGAGTCGGGACGCCCTCTGGAGTCAGGGGCGGGCGCTGTCCTCCGAACTGTTATCGCAACGCCTGTTCGTGGCCGATGCGAAACGCCTGCTCCATGACACGGTGACGGATCGGGATGACGTCCCGATTCGGTGCGTCTCGCGGCGGCCCAACACGGTTGGCGGGGAGCAGACCACTCGGCGCGCCGCCGCCCCGGCGAACGCGTGGACCGCGGTGGGGTTCTCTCCGATCGGCCCGGCGCCGCCGCCTATCAGGTCTGGGAAACGGCGGGGCGGTGAGGGGACCGCGACCTGCGGCTGATGGTAGTGCGTGCGTCGGCCCCGTGTTTTGGCTAACTCTTTTTGTCATGGGTCTGACTAATGGTTCTGGTCTTAGTTCCCCCCAATCGGGGGGATTTTTAGTACCATCAGGGATATAGTCTAAAAAATGGGACCGAGGGTTTTGAAGGTTGACTGGCCTTCCCCCGGTCCGATTAGGTGTGAATCTATGGCCATTATATACCTCACCGTGTCTAGCCGCCAACAGTGGCTGGGACACGTGGATCCCGTGGACCCGGTCTGCCCCCATGATCCGTCGCATCGCTTGGTGAAAGATGGACAGTATACCCGGCATGCCGATTCGATTCCCCCCGACGCGACCCTGGTGATCCAGCGTTATTATTGTCGGTCGTGTGCCACGACCGACAGTGCTTTACCCTACGATCTTCGCCCCTACAGTACGGCGACCTGGGGGGTGACGTTGGCGGTCGGCGTTGTCTGGCGGGGGGAGTACGGCTGGACGTGGGCCGATTGTCAGCAGTGGCTCACGGCACATGGACTGCCCTATCATCTGCGCACGCTGCAGCGGTGGCAAGTCCGCTGGGAGGCCGCTTTGTCCGCGATTGTGCAGGCGGCCGTGCAATGGATTGCGCAGCACTTGGGCACGCGCGCCCTCGCGGTGTTCCCAGGCTACGTGGAGTCGCCGATACAGCATTGGCGCCGGCTCTGGCGGGCCGTCCGGGACCACGTGGAGATGGATCCCGCGGCACGCCGCGGGGGCTGGATCGGTGCCAGTGTCCTCTGGGGCTGGTTATCCATCACATTCTGTGCCGGGCTGTCGCCCGGCTAAGGGTGGCGTAGGCTCGGGATGGAGGTGATGTCGGCATGCAATCGCCGATGGACAACCCACCCGAGGTGGTGGCGCAATTTCGTTACACCGTGATTGCTCCCTTAGTCGTGCGCAAACTTGCGTATGGAGAGCAACGCGCATTGTTGGAACAACAAGCGGCCCAGGTCTGGACCTGGCCGGATGGTCAATGCCGCGTGGTCCACCCGCGGACGTTGTTACGCTGGGTGGCAGCCTACCGGACGGGCGGCCTCGAAGCGCTGAAACCCGGGCACCGAGCCGACCAGCCTGGGCGTCGGGTCCCCCAGGCCGTCTTGGATCGGGCGGTCGCCTTGCGGGCGGAAGATCCGCACCGCAGCGCCCGTCGGATCATTCAGATGCTGGAGTGGGCTCACGAAATCGAGCGGGGCACCCTCAAACATAGCACCTTGACCTATCACTTCCGGAAGGTCGATGCGGCCGCCTATGTGGCCGCCCCCCCAGCCGACACGTTCCGGCGCCGCCAAGCGCCGTACTACAACGCTGAGTGGCAGGGGGATTCGCAAATGACCTTGTCCTTGCCCGATCCCGCGCACCCAGAGCGGCGGAAACAAGTCTACCTGATCGCCTTTATTGACGACGCGACCCGCTACGTGGTTGGCAGCCGTTTTTTCTTTGATGAAAATCGGCCGCGTCTCGAGGAAGTGCTTAAATGGGCGGTCATTCGACAGGGAATTCCCGAGATAGGGCACGTCGACAACGGTTCCGTGTACGCCTCGGAGTACTTGCGGCGGGTGTGCGCGGAACTGGGCACGGACCTGCGCCACAGTCGCCCATACCGCCCCGCCGGAAAGGGTAAAAGCGAACGTGTGTTCCGTCGCGTTGATCAGCAACTAACCCACGAACTGCAGCACCTGGTCGATGCCGGCAGATGTCGGACGTTGGAGGACTTAAACCAATACTGGGAGGCCTGGTTGGAGCAGGGGTATCATCAGCAAGTCCAGCGCGCGTTAGGCATCACGCCGCAAGCGGCGTGGGATCAGTCTCAAGCCACGCATGGCGCTCCCCGCCGGCTCCCGGTCGCCGACATTCAACGCATTTTTCTGTGGCACGAGCAGCGCAAAGTCGACAAAACCGGGGTCATTCAGCTGGCGGGCAATCGCTACGAAGTGGATTTGGCGTTGATCGGGAAGGTCGTCGACTGCCGGTATGATCCGTTCACCCTGGACCAGATTCACGTGAGTTTTCAGGGCCGGGCGTATCCGGATGCCACGCCCTTGGTCTTGCGCCACCATCGCCACCGCGACACGCCCCAGACCGATCTCCCGCCGGCGGCGCCGGCCACGGGGCTCAACTTCGCGCAATTGGCGGCGGATCGGCGGCAGATGGAGCGCGATGCCCAACGGGCCCAGATCCGGTATGCTCAGCCGACGCCCGACCGTCCGGAGACGACCGAGGAGGTGCCGACCCGTGCCGAGTAATCACTGGGGATTCACGTCCCTGCCGTTTCAACGCGACATCGCAGTGACCGGGCTCTTTATGAGTCCGCAATTGACCGAACTGGCGGCGCGCTTGCAGGTAATGGTGGAGCGGCGGCTTTTGGGTGTCGTCACCGGCGACATGGGCGCCGGCCAATCGAGCGCGATGCGCTATCTGGCCGCGCAATTGGATCCGCAGCGCCATCCGCTCTGTTACCTGGCGGACTCTCATCTAACCCCCTACGACTTTTACCAGTCGACGTTAGACGCTTGGGGCATTGCAGCGCCCTTTCACCGCCCCCAGGCCCGGCGGCAGTTTGTGACCCTCATGACCGACCTGTATCAGCACCAGCACAAATCCCCCGTCTTGATTATTGATGAGGCCCAGGGGCTGCCGAGCGTCATGATTCAGGAGATCCGGTATGTCTTGAACACCGGGATGGAGGCGCTTACGCCGTTTACCTGTATTCTCGTCGGGCAACCGGACCTGCGGGCGACGCTCCGACTCAAGATTTTCGAGGCGATTCAGCAACGGGTCGGCCTGCGGTTTCATCTCACGGGCCTCGCGGAAGCGGACACCGCCGCCTATGTGGCCCATCATTGTCGTCTAGCGGGGGTAGACAGGGCGCTCTTCACCCCGTCGGCCCTCGCGGTGTTGGCCACGGAGTCGCGCGGCTTGCCGCGCGTCATTAATCATCTGGCCACCGCGTGGCTGTGGGACGCCGAGAGTCAGCACGCCGACATCGTGGATGAGCCGCACGTGCGACACGCAGTCCGCGAATGGCGGGATGACGGATGAGTCCCTATGGCGACTTTACCGTTCAGCGCTGGTCGCACCAGCCGTGGGTGACGGTCTGGGATCCCCAGGGATTTCAAGATGAGGGCTGCCAAACGTTTCTCACCTTCTGGGCGTGGCAGGACGTTTCGCCGCAGCGCTTGCGGCGCTGGGCGCGTCAATTGGCCGACACGTGGACCTGGCTGCGCCTTATGGGCTATGACTGGCCCTCGGCGACCCCGGAGGTCTGGACATACTGGGCCACGTGTCAGTTGACCATTCCCGTGAACGCCGCCGCCTTGGTGTCGCGCGTGGAGACGTTATATCGGTTCTATGCCTTTTGGCACTGGTATGATCCGCAGCGGGTGCCCCAACAACCCTGGCCCCGGGATCGTCGCGAACGGGCGCGGTGGTTGTCGCTGATCGAGAACCCCTAGTCCGCCCCACAAAACCCTCGTTGCCTCGCAGCGGGGGTTTTTCTTACCCCCGAAATTATGCCAACCGAGTGAGTCGGACCACGGGGACTATGGTGGCCGCCACTTTAGCTAAACCGATGACAAATAGCATTAGCGCCAACACCCCGGAGTGGAGGCCCAAGCCGCGGAACGGGTGGCACGCGATGCCAACACGCGATGCCAAGCGGCTGGATCGCGCGAGGGGTTCCGGGGAGCGGCGGGTGTTGGCCTGTCCCGCGGACGCCGAGGCCGCCTGGGACACCTGGCGGACGACCCCGTGGGTCCGCAACCCGGTGGGGACCGTTACCCGGGACATCGTCGATCGGCCGTCACCGGAGGGCGCTGCGCGCTGGCACGTGGTGGGATCCCGGACGGCCCCAAATCCCGCGGTCCTCGAGGCGGAGAAAATGCGGCAAAGCAGCGTAACTTCTCAGGTGCCGGGGAAAATATTGCTGGACAACCGCTAACCATCCATCTAAACTACAGGGCTCTTTCTCAAAGCCGAGGATCTAAGCTATCCGGTGAGGTCGGCCGAGTTGAGCACATGGTAAGCGTTCAGCAGTTCTATCCCGGCGCGTCCGCCCCCGCGCCGGTGTCGCATTGTTATTCGGCTATTCATGCCTTCGCGGGGGCCATTACTGATCTCGGGATAGCGGAGGCTATGTTGCACAGCCGCATAATCCTTGCGGAGCCCGGTGGCATATTGGACGAGGGGGTCGATGGCGCAGGCTTGGTATTGTTGAATAAAGGCGTCCCATGCCGCCGGATCGGCGGCATCAAAAACGTGATAACAGTCGCTCAAAAACTGCACGAGCATCCCCAGCAGGGGGTAACCGGCCCCGAGGGCTGGAAAGCCGTCGGGAGTCAGGGTTTTGGGTTTTTTTGCTGGGCCGGGGTCTTTTTCCTGCGCCGGATCTGGGCTCGGCGATGGCGGCGCCGCCTGGGTCGGATCGTCGCCCAACATCAGGGCGCGGGCGTGGGGGCTGAACGGTGACCGGCGCGGCGGCTTGCGCCGCCGTCGGGCGCGTGTCGGCCGCGCGTTTCAGCACCGCTTGGTCCACCGTATCCCGGGCGATCTGCTGTCATGGCAGGTCTGCCGGCGGGGTGACCGCCACCGGGTGCCGGGCCTCGGGGATTTCTCGGTGCAGCTGGAGTATATCCTGATAGACCGTATTGGCGCTCCCGACGAACCCGTGCTGTTGGAGGAGAGGATGGATCGTCCGGTGATTCCCCCCGCGTTGCCCCTCGCGAATGACGGTGGCGCGGTAGGGGTCCACGATGGAGGCTTGCGCCGGCCGCGCCCGCGGCCGGAGGGTCTCGGGGTGCCGGGCTTCCGCTGCCCCGGCAACCCGTTGACTTTGCGTCTCATTCGCCTGCTGAATGGGGGCATGGATCTGCGATCCCTGCGCCGGTCCGCAGTAAAGTTATCGTGACGCCCCTTCGTTTTAAAGGTCGGATACCCCGCGCGTCCCTCAAAGAAATTCGTGAAGGCTGCGCCGAGATGGATCACCGCCATTTGCGGCGCGTTCTTGGTGACGTCCAGCATCCAGGGAAACTGCTCCCGTTTGATGGCGTTGAGTTGCTTGCGCAGGGCCAGCGCGGAAGGTTTGGGGACTGCGGGATCCGCTTGGCTGGCCGCGTATTGCGGTTGCCCTTGATTTAAGGCCCAGTTGTACGCGAACCGCGCCGTTCCCGCCGCCTTCCGAAAGTACGTCTCCTGCGCATCATTCGGATCCAAGGCGATTTTCTGCGCGAGACTCATGGGGTCGCCTCCTTGACGGCCCGCTTGACGCCGTCCAATATGCGCTGGGTCGTGGGCGAACGCCGTCCGTAGAGCCGAGCCGAAAAGACCGTGATGATTTCCAGAACATCCTGCGCCAGCTCTTCCTCAAACGTGGTGTCTTCGCCTTGGTTGAGGATCACGACCTCCACATGCTTCGCTTCGCAAATGGCAAAGACCAGTTCCGCGCCGAAACGCAGCAGGCGATCTTTGTGCGTGACGACCAGCCGACCGACCCGGTCGGCCAGAATGTCATTGAGGAGCTGTTTGAGGCCCTTGTTGTGATAGTTCATCCCCGATCCAAGGTCGGCGACAACCTCAAACGTCCACCCTTGGCGGGCACAGTAGAGTTCCAACACCTGTTTTTGCCGTTCCAGATCGTCTTTCTGGTCATGGCTCGATACCCGCGCATAAGCGATGGTCTTGTGCGAGGCGGCGTGGCGATGAACCCGTTCGGGTCGTATCCGCGCCAAGTCATACCGCCGATAACCGCCCACCGTCCGTTCGTCGGGCACCAACGTTCCTTCGCGTTCCCATCGCCGTAATGTCGAGGGGGTGACTCCTAAAAATTCTGCAGCTTCTCGAATGCCAACAAGTTTTCGTTCCATGGATAAATTATACAACTATGTCTATCCATAGATACAGTTTTAAGAAACTGTTGAAACCGTGAGCTTCGGACGGGGGGATGATGTGCGGATGGAGACGCAGAACATCAGTACCGGACTCGGGAAATCCGACCGTCCGGGTTCGGCGGGGATCTGCAGGACGCGTCACCGTGACGCCATGGCCGAACGCTTCGCTGGTCGGAAGGTAAAAGCAAGACCCACGGCGGGTCTCCCGCACCCACGTCATCGTACGGTTCGGATGGAATGCGCTGCGATTGCAAACGCTAAATGGCGACCCGTGGTCTGTGCTGGAGGCGGTGCGTCGGTTGCCCGATGCCACGCCCGGCGAATGGTGGGGGCAGATCCCCGGAACCAAAGGCCGGCCCCCTCTCAAAGTCCGCATCGTGGCCCTGCGCAAGTCCCGACAAGCCGCCGAACAGGCGCGCCCGGATGCTCGCGATCAGGGCTACACCGTCGCGCCAGAGACGTTGGAAGCAGCCGATTATGTGTTGATTGTGACGACCTTAACGGAAATGGTGGCGGATGCCACCGAAACCCTGGAATGATATCGGTTGCGATGGCAGATCGGCGTGTCCAGCTAAGGACACCGGAACTAGTTGGTGCAAGTCCAACCGGGAGAAGAGACTCCCCTCCCGTAGCCGGAGAGGCACCGTGGAGCGAAAGCGAGACGGCGGAGCCCTCTGACCGCTTGCTCATCAGGAGCACGGGCAAAACTCCAGGTTGTCATGGGCAATGACCGCCGACGGTGCCTCGTTACCCGCAACTCCGGTGGCGGAGACGGTCGATCACGGGCGAACGCAACCAGAGCTGACCGCAACGAGTCTGAAACGGCAGTTCTCACCGGCGGGGTATCCGCGGCGACAGGGAGGGACAGTGGCTGGGGAAACGGGAGAAGCCCTCG
>JAJZZA010000034.1 GCA_021797825.1 Bacillota bacterium
GATCTCGCACGGGCCGGCGTATCCGGCATCTAGCCGGTGGGAGGGCGGTGGACGCGCGGGCGGCCGCGATAGCCGATCCACAAGGTGGCAATGGGGTGGCGGCCTGTGGGTGATTATGCCCTCCCTGCTGCCCTGCCCCATAAGTTGTATCTAGACTTCGCCCCTACCATATATCGTGCCCCGGGGTTTTTCAGAGCAGGAATCTGGCGCAAAACCCCCTAAACCGGCGGCCGGCAAGCCCGAACCCCCACGGTTGCGACCGTGGCTGGAGAATTTTAGGGGTTATGCACCCGTGTTCGCATATTAATTGTTATTGACACAGTGTCGATAAGACGCTAAGGTGCGATTGAACGGCAAGCCCGGGCATTCCCCTTCTTGGGCGAAGCGGGGAGGCGGTTAAGCAGGCGGCTGCCTTCCGGGCCGCTCTGTGCGGGGTTTTGCTTGAGTCTCTAGTGCTTCCCCACAGAGCGTTCACCGACCCCGCCGACACGGCCGATATCATAGGCGCGCTGCTGAAAGTATGGGTTCCGGTAGAACGCTAAATGGTCGGCAAATCGGTTGCGCAGGCGACGCGAACCAGCGGAGTGGAGGTGGTGATTCAGGGCTGTTTCAGTCATCGTTACCACGGCATCGTCTTTTTGTCGTATCACCAATCTTTTTCAAGGAGTGTCTCCATAATGACGTATCATGGGGAGGTCGCTGGCGAACCCGAGACTCTCGGCCCTGGCAGTTCAAGCGACACCAATACAGCCGAATCAAACGACGAGCAGGACCTCACGGCCTGCCTTGGCCAGATGCCAGTCGAGTGCCGATGAAAGCGGTTGTCTTCGGCGCGAGCGGGTTCATTGGAGGCCACGTGGCGCAACAGTTGCGCATTGCCGGACACGATGTGCTCGCCCCGGTACGAGCGGGTTCCGACCGTGCGTTCCTTGATGCTCTCGGCATCCGTGTGACCGAGGTGGACTTTTCGAATGCCATCGACATTGAGCGAGTGATCTCCGGGAGCGATGCGGTCTTCAACTGCACGGCGAAGGTGGGGGGAGCGGTCGCCGAAGCGCACGCGGTGGACGTCGTCCTGACGGTTCGGCTGATGCGAGCGACTGCACGGGTCAAAACACCGCGTTTTCTTCAGCTCAGCACGATCGTCATTTACGGGTTCGACATCGAAGCAAACCCTGCCGATGAGTTCACGCCAGTCCGCCCGATGCACGGCATTTCGCGGGTCGCGCTCCAACGCGAGCAGGCCGTGCACCAAATCGGGCGAGAAACGGGCCTCGAATACGTACTTCTGCGGCCCGCGAGCACAATCGGCCCGCGAGACCAGGCGTCCTTCTTCTCACGGATGTGCCAGGCGCATGCCGCAAACGCGTTCCCGATGATCGGCGGTGGCAAGAGCCGGTTCTCCGCCGTGGATACCAGGGACATCGGCCGCGCGATGGAATGGCTCGCGCAGTTCCCGCAGGCAGCAGGGGAAACCTATCTGCTGCGCGGGTTTGAACTCACCTGGGCGGAGCTCAAAGATCTTCTCGACCAACACCGAGGTGTCATCGCCAAGACGGTAGACATCCCGCGATGGCTCGCCTTGTCCTTTGCAACCGTGCAGGAGCGCATCGTGAGATATCCGCGGCTAACACGCTATGCGGTTGATGCGCTCTCCCGGAACCGCGTGTGGGACGATCGCAAGATCCGCAGCACGGGCTTTAACACCGCATACGGCCGCGAGGAGTCGGTGCGTGATGCCTTTGCGGACGTTGCGAGGCGTGCGGAAGGAGGTCGAGGCGGTCGATGAGAACCAGAGCCGATCCCCAGACGCAGCGCAAGCGCATTCTCGCGGCGGCGCGGAGAATTTTTGCACAGGAAGGATTCGCGAGAACGAACACGGACGATGTGGCTCGAGCCGCCGGAATCACGCGCACGTTGGTTTACCACTACTTCCAGAGCAAAGAAGAGATGCTAAACGCGCTAATGTTCGATGCGCTCGAACGGACTGATCGGCTGGTGGCCGACGTCAGGACGCAAGGCGGCCCGGCGCCGGTCCAGATACGGCGGCTGGTCGACGGCTACTTCGATCTCATGGATGCCCATCCCGGACTCGCCGAGTTGCTTGTCGATCAAGCGGCGTTGGCTCGCGGACCCGCCATGCCGGCGTACGAGATGCGCCTGGCGCATCTTCGCGGGTCCGTGTTAGAATGGGCGATCGAGGTCGGCGGACCGACGCGACCGGGGTTCGATCCCGAGCAGTTCCTGCTGGTTGCGCTCGGAACGGTCTTCTTCTGGTTCCTGCCGACGCCTTTTGGCCGCGCCCTGGGAGCAGGCAGCGCAAGCGGGCAGGAGGCTCGTGAGCAATACAAAGAGACTTTGTGCCATTTGCTCGTCGGTTGGATCGCCGAGACGTCTCACCAGTCGTGCTAAGACGCGTAAACACTTCCCCCCCAGCCCTGTCAGCGTGGCCAGTTAATCTCCGCCATCTTTTCGGGGTGGCATCCGTGGATGTCTTCGACTCCTATCATCAGCATGTTGTTCGCGATTCGAATGCTCCTCTTTGGTAGTGCCCCACCGCCAGGATCGGATGGCCAGGGGTGGTCATTGGAGCCGTGTTGTCGACCACGCTGCGGGCATTCGCCAACCAATGAAGCGGCATATTTTGGACTTCGATCACCCTTGTCGCCCCGTGGTCCTTTCTCACCCCCCCACCGTTAATGCGGCTGCTCGGCATCGACCTGTTGGCCTGTTCAAAAACCGCAGGCGTTAACGTGCGAGTCTGGCAACCCGGCCCTACCGGATGGCAGCATGCAGCGTAGACCTTCGGGACCCGCGTTGGCTGGGCGACCCAGATCAGGCGGTCCTGAAACGCCTGGGCCACGCGTGCGCGTGGCCAGACCATCTCTTAGACCACTAGTTCCGCCAACCCGGCATCGGCCTAGCGGTTAGTTCTCGTCGACCGGAACATCATTCAGCGTCCCGCCAGTCTGGGGGCCACATGGTGTCTTCCTGCGCAATGGAAGTGGGGGACCGACCGGTGGGGACACGTGCAGCTGACGACATGCACGGCGCGCAGTCCTCCCACCCGCAAGGCGTTCCTGACGGATCTCAGCCACTCGCTGCGGTTCCCCTCCGCTCCGCAACAGTGCTCATGCCAATTGAATGCGGATTCAGCACGCTGGCCCGTCTGGTATTAAACACGCATGCACGCTCCGCCTCGTTTGAAGGAGACGGGATGGTTTCGGTGCCCGTCCGCCAGGCTTAGTCGACCCGCACCAAGGTGGCCTCGCCCTGCCCGCCCCCGCTGCAGATGGTGGCAATCCCGTATCCGCCGCCCCGGCGCCGCAATTCCAAGATCAAGGTCAGAAGAATCCGGGCGCCCGAAGCGCCGATGGGATGGCCCAGGGCAACCGCTCCTCCGTTAACGTTGACTCGATCCGGGGACACCTCCAGCAACTGCACGCTGGTCAACGCCACCGCGGCAAACGCCTCGTTGATTTCGATAAGAGCCAGATCGCGAACCGCAAGCTTGGCGTTGGCCAAGGCTGCCTGGGCCGCATAGGCGGGGACGGTGTGCAAATACCGGGGTTCGCGTGAAGCCTGCCCCTGGCTCACGATGCTGGCCAAGACCGGCAGGCCGAGAGCCTTGGCCGCATCGCGTTCCATCAGCACCAGCGCCGCCGCCCCATCGGTAAGCCCAGGCGCGTTGCCGGCGGTAACCGTGCCGGTGGCGACAAACGCCGGCTTAAGACTGGCCAACTTCTCCCGCGAGGTATCCCGGCGCGGTCCGGCATCCTCGGCCACCAGCGACGTTCCGCTTTTGCCGGAGGCCACCGGAACGGGAACAATTTCTTCGTTGAAAAGGCCCCGATCCATGGCGGCGATGGCCCGCTGGTGGCTGGCCAACGCCCAGGCATCCTGCGCCTCGCGCGAAATCCCGTATTCCGCCGCCACTTCGCTGCCGTAGACGCCCATGTGACACTGGCCGAAACTGCACCAAAGCCCGTCATGCACCACGGCATCGACGAAAGTCGCATCTCCCATGCGAAGACCCCAGCGCGCCCCCTCCACCAGATAGGGCGCCCGGCTCATGGATTCCATGCCGCCGGCCACCGCCGAGCCAATCTGTCCGGAGCGGATGGCCATGTCGGCCAAATTGACCGCCCGCAAACTGGACGCACAGACTTTATTGATGGTGTCGGACGGAACCCGCTCCGACATTCCCGCTTTGATACTGGCCTGCCGGGACGGAATTTGCCCCGAGCCCGCCTGAATCACCTGGCCCATAAAGACATACTCGATGTCGTCCGCCAAAATCCCGGCGCGTTGCACCGCGCCCTGAATGGCCAACGCCCCCAGGTCGGTCGCGGCCACCGTCCGCAATGCGCCCCCGAAGGGCACAAAGGGTGTCCGTGCCACGCCGGCCACGACTGTTTCGCGCATCCTGTTGTTACCTCCCCTGCGGGGCTGGTTGCCACGCGGCGTCAGGTGCGGGTGATGTGTGCCCCCAAATGCGCCAGCTTACGCTCAATCGCGTGATAGCCCCGATCAATATACTCAACCCCGTCGATCATCGTCGTGCCTTCGGCGCAGAGTCCAGCCAGGACCAGCGCCGCGCCCCCCCGAATATCTTGCGCGGACACCGGCGCCCCCGTCAAACGCGACACGCCCCGAATGATGGCGTTTTCCCGGTCGACTTTAATATCGGCGCCAATCCGGACCAGTTCGTTGGTGTACGCGAAGCGATTTTCAAAAATGCTCTCCCGCGCCACCGCCACGCCGTCGGCAACGCTGAGCAACGCCACCATTTGCGGCTGCAAGTCGGTCGGGAAACCGGGATGCGGCATCGTTTCGAAATCCACGGCGCGCGGCCGCCGGCCCATGCTCAGTCGAATCCAGTCCATATCCTCGTCAATTTCGGCTCCGACCTGCTGCAATTTTAACAGCAGTGTCCGCAGATGCTCCGGAATGACATTGGTTACCGATACCACCCCGCCGGTGATGGCACCCGCCAGCAGATAGGTTCCGGCCTCAAGCCGATCCGGAATAATTTCATGGCGGGCACCGGTCAGCCTCCGGACCCCTTCAATCCGGATCAGATTGGTTCCGGCCCCCCGCACGCGTCCTCCCATGACATTGAGAAAGTTTGCAATATCGACCATTTCGGGCTCCATGGCGGCGTTTTCGAGTACCGTCGTGCCTTCCGCCAGACTGCCCGCAATCATCAGATTGATGGTGGTTCCAAATGAGGCCCGTTCGATATAAATCCGGTTGGCCACCAGCCGTCCCTGTTTGACGCCGTGAATCGACCCGTGCTCCAGCCATACCTCCGCGCCCAGCGCCTGAAATCCCTGCAGGTGAAAGTTTACGGGCCGGGACCCAATCTGGCACCCGCCCGGGAACGCCACTTCCGCACGCCCCATGCGGGCCAGCAGCAATCCCACCAAATAGGTCGAGCCGCGCAATTTGCGGGCCAGTTCATAGGGCGGTGCGTATCCCGTCAGATGGCGCGCGTCGATGCGCAGACGATTGTCGGTCTCCCATTTTACGTCGGCGCCCAGGTCGCGAAGAATTTGGCACAAATCCAAGATGTCGGTATAGCGGGGGACATTTTCCAGAACCGACACGCCATCGGCAGCCAAGGCAGCCGCGGTGATAATCGGCAGGGCACTGTTCTTCGAGCCCTCAACCCCGACCTCTCCGGCGAGAGCGTGTCCTCCCTCAATCGTCAGCCGCGCCACGTAATCGCCTCTTCCTTCCGTTGCATCCCCGCCCAGAGCGTCTATAAACTGTAATTGGGAGACTCCTTGGTAATCTGCACATCGTGCGGATGGCTTTCAACCAGACCCGCCCCGGTAATGCGGATGAACCGGCCGTCCGCCCGCAACGCCGCGAGATTCTCCGAGCCCGTATAGCCCATTCCCGCCCGCACCCCGCCTAACAATTGATAGACCGTATCGGCCATCGTGCCCCGGTAGGCGACACGGCCTTCAATCCCTTCGGGAACCATTTTCTCCACATCGAGGTCATCCTGAAAATACCGGTCGCCCGATCCTTGGCGCATCGCCCCCAGCGATCCCATCCCGCGATACACCTTAAACGAGCGTCCTTTGTAGATCTCCATTTCCCCCGGACTTTCCTCGGTGCCGGCAAACAAGGAACCAATCATGACGGTCGCCGCTCCGGCGGCCAACGCTTTGACCACGTCACCGGACCAACGGATGCCGCCGTCCGCGATCACCGGGACCCCATGGACGCGGGCGGCTTGATAGGCTTCCCACACCGCCGTGATTTGAGGCACCCCGATGCCCGCCACGACCCGCGTTGTGCAAATCGATCCCGGGCCAACCCCCACCTTGACCGCGTCCACCCCCGCCTCAATCAGCGCCTCGGCACCAGCCCGGGTGGCAACATTGCCGCCTACGATATCCACGTGTGGAAACATCTGCTTGAGCGATTTGATGGTTTGCAGCACGCCGTCGGAATGGCCGTGCGCGGTGTCCACCACCACCACGTCCACCCGCGCCGCCACCAGCGCCTCAACCCGGGCTACGGTCTGCTCGCCCACCGACACGGCGGCCGCCACCAATAGCCGGCCGTTGCGGTCCTTGGCGGAATGGGGAAATTTCCGCGCCTTTTCAATGTCCTTAATAGTAATGAGCCCCCGCAGCCGCCCTTGCCGGTCGACCAACGGAAGCTTTTCAATCCGGTGTTTAGCCAGTATCGCTTTGGCTTCTTCCAAGGTGGTGCCTTCCGGGGCTGTCACCAAGTTCACCTTGGTCATCACGTCGCTAATCGGTTGATCGTAGCGCTCTTCGAAGCGCAGGTCCCGGTTGGTCAGAATCCCCGTAAGATACCCGCCGTCACGAACAATCGGCACGCCCGAAATCCGATACCGGCTCATCATCTCCATCGCTTCACGCACGGTGTTGTCGGGTCCCAGATAAATCGGGTCGATAATCACTCCGTGCTCTGAACGTTTGACCTTGTCCACTTCACTGGCCTGCCGTTCGATCGACATGTTCTTGTGGATGACCCCGATCCCGCCCTCGCGGGCAATGGCAATCGCCATCCGCGCTTCGGTGACGGTATCCATCCCGGCCGACGCCAGGGGAACATTGACGGGCACATTGCGGGTGAAATCGCTTTGCAGGTCGACATCGCGGGGCAGCACGCTGGAATTTCCCGGAATCAGCAAGACGTCGTCAAAAGTCAGGCCCTCCAATCCAAATTTATCGTCGAAGTCCACCAGAAGGATCCCCCTTGAATTTTTGACAAGTCTATCACACCACAAAATCCGGCGACAATCCCCGCACCACGCCCCTTACAGCCGTCTGGCCAACGCCTCTGCCACACGAAACACATTGCCCGCGCCCATCGTCAAGATCGTATCGCCCGGCCGCGCCATCACCAGCAACGGATCGACGGCGTCGAACATATCGGCGACAAACTGAACCGGGCCGCCAGTCTCGGCCCTGACCGCCGCCGCCAGCGCCTCGCCGCCGATGCCGGCAATCGGCGGATCCCCGGGCGGCGAGTAAATCTCGGTAAGGTACAAGTAATCGCAACCGCCGAAGGCCCGCGCGAACTCGTTCCAAAGCGCCCGGGTGCGGGAATACCGCTGAGGCTGAAAGACCGCCATCACCCGTCCTCCGGTCACCTGCCGGGCGGCAGCCACGGTGGCGGCTATTTCACTGGGATGGTGCGCGTAATCGTCAACGACGCGAATCGGCCCGGCATGAATGATTTGAAACCGTCGATTCGCGTTTTGAAATCCTTCCAGGCCCGCCAGGGCTTCGCTCCAACCCATACCCAAGTGGCGGGCCGCCGCTACCGCGGCCAGCGCGTTCGCCACGTTATGCCGCCCTGGCACCGGCATACGGCAAGTCCCGCGGAGCGTACCGGATTCCCAGACCTGGAATATGGTGCCTTGGGGATCGGTCCGAATCCGCTCGGCGCGCAGATCGGCCTCCCGCACCAGCCCATAAGTGCGCACCGGAGCCGGCAGTTCCTTTGCCATCTGCGCCAATACCGGGTTGTCGACGCCCACTACCGCCAAGCCATCGCGCGGCACCCGGCTCAGATATTGGCGAAACGCCCCCACCAACCCATCGAAACGATTTTGAAAGTGGTCAAGATGCTCGGGTTCGATATTGGTGGCCACCGCGATTTCGGGTGAGTACCGCAAAAACGTGCCATCGCTCTCGTCCGCTTCGGCCACCGCCCAGGCACCGGCCCCCAAGCGCAGATTGCCGCCGAACTGAGGCACTTCCCCCCCCACCAGCACCGTGGGATCCCATCCGCCCGAGACCAGCACCGTGCCAATCATGGTGGTCGTGGTGGTCTTGCCATGGGTGCCGCTCACGCTCACCGTGCGGTAGCGGGACAAAACCTCGGCGAGGACCTCCGAGCGGTGTCGCAGATCGATACCGGCCGCCGCGGCCGCTCGCCGTTCCGGATTGTCTTCGTGCACATCGCTGTTGTAAACGACATAATCGGATCCGGCCACAAGCCGCGGGTCATGGCCAAAAAAGACCGGGATGCCCGCCTTGAGCAGACGTTCGGTGCGTGACGACGGAGTCATATCGGAACCCGTAACCGCGTCGCCCTGGGCCTTTAACCACAGCGCCAGACCGCTCATGCTATACCCGCCGATACCAATGAAATGGACGCGCCGCATTGCCTCACCCCATGCCTGTTCGCGGATTGGATACCGCATCTGTCATAGTCTGGTCCCGGTTGCCAAAACCCCTGGCGGATGCCGCGCGGCTAATGAAAACGCCATCCCTGAGCAAGCCAAAGATCGACGTAGTGCTGGGCGGCCGCAACAATCCGCGCCCGTTCCGCATCCGTTACGGGGCGCACCACCCGCCCAGGCGATCCCAGCACCAAGTGGCCGGCGGGAATGTTTTCCCCTTCGGTTACGACGGTTCCCGCGCCCACGATGCAATGGGACCCGATATGCGCGCCATTCATTATGATACTGCCCATGCCGACCAGCACATGACTGTCAATTATGGCTCCATGGATGATGGCGCGGTGTCCCACCGTAACCCCCTCGCCCAGTAGGCAGGGAAATCCCTGGTCGGCGTGCAGCACCGTGCCGTCCTGGATATTGCACCGCGGCCCGATGCGTATCATTTCGGCATCGGCTCGCACCACCGCATTAAACCAAATGGACGCATATGCCCCAATCTTGGCCTGCCCGACAATGTACGAACCCGGGGCCACAAACACCGGGGAGTCCATCTCCGGAGACCATTGCCCAAAGTCCAAGACCACCTGCGCTCGCTCCTTCGACGTTCGCTTTACCGCTGGCTGGGCTCCCTAAAGTCGAAAGTCAACATAATTATCCACCCTGTCCACATGTTATACACAGCCTTATCCGCTCCCCAGCGGGAAAAGTGCTTGCGGCCCCGCGTCCATTGCCATCCGCTCGCCCTGTTTAAGCCGCCAATATCCGAGCGCGGCCACCATCGCCGCATTGTCCGTGCAATATTCGCGCGGAGGGATATGCACGGTCGCCTGCCGGTCCCCGCCCCACTTGACGAATTCCGCCCGCAAATGGCTATTGGCTGTCACCCCCCCGGCCAGGTAGACGTGTTTGACGGAAACCCGGCGCCAAGCGCGGTCCACCCCCAGCACCAACGCTTTGACCACCGCCTCCTGCAAGGCCGCCGCGATACCGGCCCGATCATCCGGGTAACGGCGCGCCAGGTCCTGTACCGCGGTCTTGACCCCGCTAAAACTAAAATCAAGGGAATCCGCTCCCAAGCGGGCCACCGGCAGGCGGTGGCCCGTGTCAATCCCCGCGGCAGCCAACCGTTCGATTTCCGGTCCGCCCGGATAGCCCAGACCCAGCACCCGCGCCCCTTTGTCAAATGCCTCCCCCGCGGCGTCGTCGCGGGTCTCCCCCAAAAGGGTCAAATGCCCGTGATCCTGCCACCAAAACAGGCTGGTATGACCGCCGGAGACCAAGAGCGCCAAGGCCGGCAGTTCGACCGGCTCCACCAACGCGTTGGCGTATAAATGGGCCTCCAGATGATTGACCCCGATCAGCGGTTTCTTCAGCGCGGCGGCAAGCGCCTTGGCAAAAGTCACGCCCACCAGCAGGGCCCCGGACAATCCCGGCCCGCGGGTGACGGCGACGGCGTCCACCGCCGACACGCTCATCGCGGCCGCCCGCAGCGTCTCTTGCACGGCGGGCACGATCGCCATCACATGCTCGCGGGCCGCCACTTCCGGCACCACTCCGCCATATTGCTGCTGAAGCCGGGCGGACGACAGCACCCGGCTGGCCAGGATCCGGCGCCCATCCTCGACCACCGCCGCCGCCGTGTCGTCGCACGACGATTCGATTCCCAGCACACGCATGGTTTGCCTCCTTGCCGCCCACCCTAATCCCTGCCAGTCACACTGTCGGCGGCCCCTTGCGACGGCCTGCCGGAAAGGATCGAAACCATGGGTCTGCTGTTGTTTTACGGTGTCCTGCTGCTTATCCTTTACACCCTCCCGGCGGTTTTCACTCTGTGGCCGGTCACCTACGGCGTGGTCCCGGTGGCGCATTTCCTGGTGTTCCTATTGAGCGCCATCCTGTTTGCGGCGCTGGGCCGGGGGCTTGGCCGGCGGCGCCGCAAGCGGTTTACCCCCGCCTTTTTGACCGGTGCCGTGACCGCCTTCGCCGGAACCGCGATCGGGCAATACCTGCGCCACCTGCCCATGGCCGAAGAAGCGTTTATCCGCCAGTTGCACGGCGTGCCGCGGGCCGCTGCCCTGGCCATGCTAAACCTACATGTGGTCAGCGGCACCCTCATAACCGGTCTCATGTACGCAGTGCTCTACGGTTTTGTGGGCGGCTTCGCCGCTTGGTGGGGAGGCCGCCTGGCCGGCAGCGGTCCCGGCACTCCACCCGGCTGCGAAGAGACCCCCGACCCCGCCGACGACCATGTCGCGGTCCGCCGCAACCGCACCGGTTAATGCCCGGCCATCTGCCGCTACAGGGGATCTTTCCACATAATGAACGCATCTTCCCGCGTATCGGTATAATACCCGCGCCGAACCCCCAGTTGGATAAACCCCAGTTTATGGTACAGATTTTGCGCCACCTGGTTGGACCGGCGGACTTCAAGCGTCATGCGCTGCACGCCCAAGAGTCGCGCCCGCTCCATCAATCCCCGCATCATGCGGTCACCCAAATGATGTCCCCGGTAATCCGGGTGCACCGCCACGTTGGTGACATGGGACTCATCCAAAATAATCCACATGCCACCGTAGGCCACCACTTTACCGTGATAATCCAGCACCAGATACGTCGCAAAATTGTTTTCCAGCAGTTCGGTCTGAAAGGCATTGCGCGACCAGGGCGTGGGAAAGGAGTGTCCTTCTATGGTCATAATGGCATCAAGATCCGACAAATACATGTCCCGGATAAGAATCTCAGAGCCGGTTTGTCCTTCTTGGTCACTGACTGCCATCACTCTCACCCGCCTTCGGGACCGCGCCCCCGCGGACGGCTGACTGCCGGGGCCCGCAGGTAGAGCGGACTCAAGGCCAAGGGGGAGACGGATTGCCCCAATTGTAACCCGATTCGGGCCAATCGGGCTACCGCCGATCCCGTTAGGGGCACATCCCCGGCCTGGGCTTTGGGTCCCACTTGCTCACGCCAATCCGGCAACTCGGTCATCGGGCCAATCACGGTGACCGGATCCGCAAACGGAAATTCCGCCGGCAACGGCCCGTTGATGGCCTGCTCCGGCCAGATTGGCACCGGGCCATCCTCTGCACGCCAGTAGAATCCCGCGTAATAGGCGGTGCCGCGCCGTTCACTGGTCACCAGCACGTGTTGGCCCGCCGCCGCTCCCAAGGCCCAGGCGCGCAAGGACACCACCCCCGCCAGCGGAATCTCCCAAGCCAGCGCCAGCGCCTTCGCGGCGGCCACGGCAATCCTCACCCCGGTGAACGAGCCCGGGCCGATTCCCACCGCAATCCCGTCCGGACGCCCGAATTCGTCCACCACGGCAGAAATCCAGGGCACCAGCAAATTGCCCGCCAGGCGCGGTTTCTGCCACCGCCAGTCCGCCCAAACCGCGTCGCCGTCAAGATAGCCGACGGCCAAAGAAGGTCCTGACGCATCAAACCCCAGCACTTTAAATCCCATCGGATTGGTCCTCCAACGTCTCCTCCCCTCCCCGCCGAAAGCCCCCCACGGCGAGCCATCTCCGCAGCCGAATCGCCTCCTGGCCGTGTCCGGTCATCGTCAAGAGTCTTCCGCCAGCGGCCCGGGGGGTCAACACACCGGTGAAATAATCCGGGTAGCGGCTGACCAACCGTTCCCCCCATTCGACCAGCACCACCGCGCCGGGATCGCCCGGGGGAGGCAAGTCGACGGCGTCCAGTTCGTCGTCGGATTCGATCCGGTACAAATCCGCATGATAGACCGTCCATTGCGGCAGGACAAAGAGATGCACCAGATCGAAAGTCGGCGACTTGACGGTCTCCGTTACACCCCACTGCCTTAAGATGGCTTGCACCAGAGTAGTCTTGCCAGCCCCCAAGGGCCCTGACAGGAGAACTACCGCCGGCGGGCGGAAGAGTTCTGCCAGCAGCCCCGCTGCGCGCTGGACGGCCGTTAAGTCCTCAAGAGGAACGATCCACTCGGAAGTGGTTGAAGGTTTGCTCCCCACCCAGCTTGACCTCCTCTCCATCGCGCAACAGGCGAATGCCGGGATCGTCGGTAATGACGCCCACCTCCGTTATCGCCACCCCGGTCTGCGTCGCAATGCGCATAACCTCTGCGATCTTAGACGGCGCAATGGCCGCCAGCAGTTCATAATCCTCGCCCCCATAGAGGGCATACTCAATGGGGTCCGCGCGAAAAGCCCGCGCCACCGCCCGAGTGGCCTGGTCAATCGGCAGCGCTTCCCCGAACAGCGTCGCGCCGATACCGCCAAAGCGCGTCAGTTCTTCGATTTCGGCGTATAAGCCGTCGCTGATGTCGGTCAAGGCGTGCGCCGCCTGGCCAATCGGCACGCCGCACTCCCACCGCGCCTTAGGGGCTATGTGGGCCACCTGCACGCTCCGTTCGTGAACCGAGTGGCTCGGCCACATGACTCCGTGGGACAGCAGCATCAATCCGGCGTGGGCCGCCCCCAGCCGGCCGGTCACCACCAACCGGTCGCCGGGTCTGGCCCCTGTCCGCCGCACCGGCCCGACGGGCCCCGGATGGCCCAACACGGTGACATCAATCACCAGCCGATCTGGCGAGCCCACCGTGTCCCCGCCAATTAAGACGGCGCCGCAGAGATCCAAGGCCCGGGTCATGCCCCGGTATAAATCTTCCACGGCCTCAACCCGCAAGGCAGCCGGCACACTTAAGCTGGTCAAAATCGCTTTGGGCACGCCGCCCATGGCCGCGATATCGCTCACGTTCACCGCTACCGCCTTGGCACCCACCTGCTCCGGTGTCATCCAATCCCAGCGGAAATGGATGGTTTCCACCAACATGTCCTGGCTGATGAGCCATCCCGTGGCGGACGGCGGCACGTAGGCCGCGTCATCACCAATTCCGATATAGCCCAAAGGCGGCGTGGTCTGCAACCGATGTATCAAGGCGATTAATCCCCGTTCTCCCACGTCCCGGATATTCATCCGCCCGTCACTCCCGCCTCGTGTTCCGCTATGTGACCCGCTGCGCCCTTGGCGCCTGCGTCGCTCTCTGCCTTATTGTTCCCTGAATCGACACCGATCCGCAAGAACCCATTGCGCATCCCGCGGCTCGCCGGGTCAAGAACCGCCACTCGCGCCCGCTATCCTCACGCCATGCTACAATATCACCACCGGAACCGGAAGAAAGGAGACAAGTCGTGGTCCCGTCGCACGCACCGATCGCGCGTCTCACCGCCAGTTGGCAGGGTCACCCGTTTAGTTGGTTCGAAAAAGGACAAGGCGAGGCGCTCGTGCTTCTCCACGGGGGAGGAGGCACCGGCAAAGCTTGGACCGCTCAAATGGAAGAATTGTCCACGGATTACCGCGTCATCGCACCCGATTTGCCGGGGTTTGGCCAGTCGGAGCGCATCCCTGGAATTGATACCGTCGACGGCCTGGGATCCGTGCTATTGCAGTGGATGACGGTCCTCGGTGTCGACCGTTTCGTCGTGGGGGGAAACTCCATGGGCGGCCGGGTGGCCATGACGGCCGCCTCGTTGGATCCGGCCCGGGCCCGTGCGCTGGTCATCTTGGATTCGGTGGGCGTTACCCTGCCCCATGTGCCCATCGTCAATCCGTTGACCCTGCCTGCGGCCGAGTTCATGTCGGGTCTGGTGCACAATCCCGACGCCTACCGCCGCAAGACCCCGTATCGCACCTTGCAGGATGCCCAAGAGCTGAATCAGGGACGCCGGAGCTTTGCCGCCTATCTGAGATCCTCCCCGATCAGTCCCGGCGCCCAGTTGGATTTGGCTAAGCTGACCATGCCCGCGCTGTTGATTTGGGGACGCCAGGACCAGATTGTCCCCCTGGCCTATGGCCATGCCCTGTCCGAAGCCCTGCCGGCTGCGGAACTGCTGGTGATTGACGCCTGTGGCCACCTGCCGCACATCGAGGAACCGGAGGTAGTCAACCATGCCATGCGTGATTTTTTCTGGCGGAATGATCTGTGACGGCTGGGCGGGGGAAGGCAAACGCCCCGCCGCGCATCCAAACCTAGTCGAAAGGCGGCACGTCATGAGCGACCCCCAAGATTTCTTCGAACGACACCATGCGGCCTATCGCGTCAGCAGGGCGCACGCCCGCGGAGCCGACCTCGACACCCTGGCTAGCGCCATGGCGCCCCTCACTGGCACCCGCGTGCTGGATGTGGCCACGGGGACCGGCCACACCGCGCTCAGACTGGCTGCGCAGGGAGCCGCCGTCACCGGCCTGGACCCTTCCCCGGCCATGCTGCGGGAAGCGGAGGCGCTCGCCCGCCAAGGAACCGTCGCCGTGACCTGGATGATTGGGACGGCCGAGCACTTGCCCTTTGCCGCCGCTGCGTTTGAGCGCGTCACCTGCCGGCGCGCAGCCCACCACTTTACGGATATTGCCCAATTTCTGCAAGAAGCCCGGCGGGTGCTGGTCCCCGGGGGGTGGATCGGCATATCCGATATGACGGCGCCCGCCGACGCCATCGGGCATCTCAACACGTTGGAGAGACTCCGTGACCCCTCGCACCGTCAAGCGCTGACGCGAGAACAATGGCAGACCTCGTTACACTCTGCGGGATTTTGCGAGATTTCGGCCGAGCCTTCCACCGAACCCATGAGCTGGCAGCAATGGCTAAGCCCCGTCAGTCCGCAGGAGGCGGCCGGACAGCAGGCGCTGGCGTATCTCCGCCAGATTGCCCGGCCCGGCGCGCTGGCCGAACTCCCCGACCGCTTTATTAAACACCGTTTGGTGATCTGGGCGCAAAAGCCCCAAGCGCCCCTGCCATAATTGCAATCCCTGGACGGGGGGCCTCGTGCAAAAACCAGACCGATTGCCCGCGTAACACCACCAAACCACGGCCCGAGCGGCAAGCGGATCGCGGTCGCGTCTTGGCGGCTGAACACCGCAGCGAAAGCAAAACGCACCGGCCTGCTGCCGCGCCGACCGAGAGAAGGCAGAAACGCCGCCAGCGATCTCCTGCCAACAGACGTCGGCTTGTCGACTTTCGGCCGGGCCCAGGTGCCATCCGGCGGCAGGCTGGCCACGCGGCATGGGTGTTCGCGGCGCTTGGGGGAGCGCGGACCCTTACCGGATCCGTCCCGCCTGGAGCGTCAACACCGCTTTAAGCCGCCCCACCGGCTTGGCGGCATGGTTGTAAAGGGTTAATTTCACGGTATCGGCCAGGGCCCGTGATTCCGCCGCGGAAAGCACCCCCATTTGGTCCAGCAGGGCCGGGATCAGCGCGGGCAGCACCCGGCTGTGACCGTCGTCCACCTTTACCGCCATGCCGAGCCCCCGTTCCGGCAGGCCCAGGCAAAACACCGCTTCGGCGCCTCCTTTGGCGACCAATCGGCGGCCCGTGGCCTCGGACAGGGTGACTTCCAGCCGACCCGTGCCCGATACCAGTTCGGGATGCATGCGCATAGCCTCGGCCACCATGAGCGCCGCACCGGCCACATCCGGATCCAGTCCGCGGGGATCGACCAAGCGGGCGTAAGCGTAGGCCATGCGGCTGAGCGGAAGATAAAATGTCGGCACCCCGCACCCATCGACTCCGCTATAGATGTCATCGGGATGGGCGATGGCCGTCATGCGGGCCACATTGTCCCGGATTAGCCGCTGGACCGGATGTCCCGGATCTGCGTAGCCCGCGTAATCCGCCCCCAGCGCCCGCGCGGTCGCCAACATGCCGGCGTGTTTGCCGGAACAGTTGTTGTGAACCACCCGCGGAGAATCTCCGGCTTTGGCCAAAGCCTCGGCGGACGGCCGATGGGACGGAGCGTGCGCACCGCAAATCAAGTCGCCGGCGGTTGCCGGCAGACGCTTTAGAATCTCCTCAACCAATTCCACATGGAATGGCTCGCCGCCATGCGACGCGCTCACCATCGCGATTTCCCGCGGACCAAACCCGAATTGCGCGGCCGCTCCCGACAATATCACCGGCATCGCTTGAAACGGCTTGGCGCTCGATCGCCAAAAAGTCTCGCGATGCGGATCGCCGAGCCAAAACTGGAGTTGGCCAAGACTGTCGACAACCGCGACGTCCGCCCAGGCCCGGCTCTCCACCCGCTCCCCGCGCCAGATTTCGACCGCCCGTTCAGACATCGGAGGACCTCCTTTGACGATACTCGGCCGATGCCTTGACAAAGGCGGCGAACAGCGCAGCCGAAGTGGGTTGACCGCCCACCAGATCTTCGGGATGCCATTGCACCCCCAGGCGGAACGCGGGACCCGCACGCTCCAGGGCTTCGATCAGGCCGTCTTCCGAGCGGCCGGTCACCTGCCATCCGGTCGGAATTCTGTCCACCGCTTGATGATGAAATGAGTTGACCGGCACCTGCGCGATTCCCACAATCGCAGCCAGCCGTGATCCCGGACTAACCTCGACGGAGTGGGTCGCCACCTGCCGGGCAGGTTTTTGGCTGTGGGCAAGCGGACTGTCTGGCCGTTGGCGGGAAATATCTTGCATCAGCGTCCCTCCAAAGCCGACCGCCATCACTTGCAGCCCGCGACAAATGCCGAAAACGGGCATCCCCAGCCGGTCGGCCTCCCAGACCAGCGCCAGTTCCGTCTCGTCGCGCTCCCAGGAGACGCTGGACCACTCCGTTCCCTCGTCCGCGGAACCAAACCGTCCGGGGTCGACGTCGCCGCCCCCCGTCAGCAGGAGACCGTCACATAGTCTCAACACGTCCCGGCTGGTCGGCACGTTAGGCAGCAGCAGCGGAGCCCCGCCACCGTCCATTACCGCCTGCAGGTAGGCCGTCCGCACCCCGTCGCGGGGAACCTCGCCGTTTTGCAATTCGTGCGTCACCGTCACTGCGATCACGGGTCTTGTCATACGGCATACGGCCTCCTTTCTTGCCGGGGTATTGTCCGCGCGAACCGGCTCGTCTGCGCATTGTCCGCGCCGGCCGTGCGGGGTTACAAATCGGTAAGCCCCAGACTTATCGACAGCGCCAGGTTGACGCGTGCCATGATGTCCGGGCTCAGGTAAGCGATACGCTCTTTTAAGCGCCGTTTGTCTATGGTCCGGATTTGTTCGAGCAATATTACCGAATCCCGGTCCAGATTGGACTCATCCGCCCGCACTTCGATGTGGATCGGCAACCGCGCCTTAATCACCTGCGACGTAATGGCGCAGACAATTGTTGTCGGGCTGTAGCGATTGCCAATGTCGTTTTGCAAAATAAGAACCGGGCGGACCCCGCCTTGTTCGGATCCCACCACGGGCGAAAGGTCCGCAAAAAAAATGTCGCCGCGCCGTACTGTCAGTTCGGATGCCACGATTACTCCCGACCTAGTCCCGCCAAATCCCACTGCTCCTCTGCAAGCGCGGCATTGAGAAATCCCAGTTCCTGATAACCGGCGATAAGCTGCTGCCGGAGCTGCAGCCGCTTTTGTTCGGCCAGGTAAAACTCTACACTCTCACGGATGACGTCGCTGCGCGGCCGTCCCTCCCCCCCCGCTACCGCGTCTAAAGCGTCAATCAGGCGGTGGGGCAACCGAACCACCACCCGCCGGTTTTCTTCCACACGGTTCACCTCTTTCCCTGGCTTTTCGTGCATGGCATCACAAGTGATCTTCTGCCTCATCATATCCCGCGCAAAAATTAGGTGTCAATGCGCACTTCGGTAACGTCGCGGCACGCGTTGCGAAATGCCCGTAAAGATCTCGTACGAAATGGTGCCCGCCTTCTCGGCTAATTCCTCCGCCGTCACGGCCTCGCTGCCGTCCGGCCCAATCAACGTCACCGTGTCGCCGACCGCCACCTCATGCGAGGCGGGCACCGCCACCGTCAGTTGATCCATGGAAATCCGGCCCGCAACCGGATAGCGCCGACCCCGAATAAGCACTTCGGCCTGTCCGGACAGGCCTCGCCGATACCCGTCGGCATAGCCAATCGGCACGGCGGCCAGCCAGCATTCGGCAGGAGTTTGATAGGTTCGGCCGTATCCGACAAAAAACCCCGCAGGCACCCGCTTGACAAACACCACGCGGGAACGCAGCGTCAGTGCCGGACGCAGTCCGTTGGCAGCGGGAAAGGGTTTCGCCCCGTAAAGCCCGATGCCGAAGCGAACCAGGTTAAAGTGGGTGCCGGGATAGCGCAGGGCCGCTGCCGAATTGGCCAAGTGAAGCCACTCGGGCAGGGCGCGGCGGGTGCGGATGAACTCCAAAATGTCTAGAAACCGGGCCAACTGCTCACGGGTCGGATCCGGACTGGGGGCATCGCTTTCCGCCAGGTGCGACATCACGCCGCGCCACAGGATTTCCGGCCGGTTGAGCCGGTCAATCCAGCTGGCGTCAAACCGGTCGGCCAACAGCCCGACCCGCCCCATACCGGTATCGATCTTTAAGTGCACCCCCAACGGCCGCTGAAATCGCCGGGCGGCGGCAACGGCCGCCTCCACCGCCCCCGGGTCAAACAGGATGACGTCCAGACGGTGATAGAGCGCCCACTCGATCTGCTCCAAAACCACGGGTCCCAGCACGAGGATGGGCCCGACGATCCCCGCCGCGCGCAAAGCGGCCCCCTCTTCCGGCGTGGCCACCCCCAACCAGGTTGCTCCGGCCCGCAGTGCGGCCCGGGCCACCGGAACCGCTCCGTGTCCGTAGCCGTCGGCCTTCACCACGGCCATCACCGCAACGCCATCCCCCACCACGCTGCGCACGTGGCGGACATTATGGGCAATCGCCGCCAAGTCGATCTCCGCTTCGGTGGGGCGCACACGACTCGGGATCATGCGCTCACCTGCCGCGGGGCGCCCGCCGGCCAATCTTTTTGCTGCAGGCTTTTCCACGCTGCCCCCAGACTGTCAATCACATCCAGCGCGGTCACCGCCCGACTCTGGCGATCCGCCGCATGGGTTCCGGCCCATCCGTGCAAATAGGCCCCCAGCGCCATCGCCTGCGCCGACGGCAAGGAGGCGGCCAAAAAGGCGGCGACAATCCCCGCCAGCACGTCGCCGGTTCCGGCAGTGGCCAGTTCCGGCCCTCCGCTGGTGTTCACCGTCACCGTCTCCCCCGCCCCGGACAAGGTAAACGCTCCTTTTAAAACCACGCCGGCATCGTAGCGCTCGACGGCATCCAGCAACGCCTGGCGGCGATTGCCATCGACCGCCGGCACCGTTCGCTGCAGCAGCCGCGCCATTTCCCCGCTGTGCGGTGTCAGCACCACGTGACGGCCGACTCTTCGCGGATAGCGCGCCAAAAGGCCCAATCCGTCCGCATCCAGCACGGTGGGAAGACCCAGTCCAAGCACCCGGTCCAAGAATCCGGGAGGGATCCGCCGACCCAACCCCGGACCCACCACCAGCGCGCTGGCGCGAGCCACCCGCCGCCAGTCGCTTTCCGACGGAGACAGCGTCTGTTCGCGGGTCTCCCCGCCAGGATGCACAATCAACGGGGCCGGGGCACCCAGTCGGCCGGCCAGACTGGCCGGAACCAGCAGTTCGACCAGTCCCGCGCCGGCCCGCAGCGCGGCGTAACCCGCCATCACCGGCGCTCCCGGCATCGCGGCAGAGCCGCCCAGGACGATGACCCGCCCGCGTCCAAATTTGCTGCCCAGCCGGTCGGGGGGACGAAGACTGGCGGCGGCCAGGTCGGGATGCATCCAGCGGCCCCCGGCGGCGCCCCCGGCCAGCCCGATGTCCGCCACGAGCAGGCGGCCCGTCCTGAGGGCGCCAGGGTGGCCAAAATGACCCCATTTGGGTGCTCCAAAAGTGATCGTCGCCTCGACCGGCACCGGGGGACCGCCATACTCGCCGGTGTCCGCCGCCACGCCCGACAAGATGTCGATGGCATAAACCGGGATTCCCCGGTCCGCCGTGCGTTCGAGAATTTCGCGGCCCGGAACCTCCCCCCACTCCCCCCGAAACCCGGTTCCCAACAGACCGTCCACGACCAGGTCGGCGGTCTCCAGGGCGCGCAGGCCGTCCTCGGCCGTCACGACGTCGGCCCCATAGGCCTGGGCAGCGCGCAAAAGCTCGGCGGCGCCCAAAAACCCGGGGAACCGTCCGGGCACGCACAACGTGACCGGCATCTGCCGCGCCAGCAGGCGGGCGGCCACCAAACCGTCGCCGCCGTTGGCGCCGGGGCCCGCGAGAATCAGCACGCGACGCGTGCCCGGGCGACGCCTAACCGCCTCCGCCACAAATCCCCCCGCCCGTTCCATCAAACTCAAAAAAGGAACCCCCGCCGCCGTCGCCTCCGCATCGCGGGCCCGGGATTCCGCCACCGTCCACACCGGCGTCATCATGGGCCGATCCTTTCCGCTACCGCCATCGCCACCGCATAGTCCCGTTCATGACTAATCGAAAGCCAGACCGTTAAGCCGCCGCGGCCCGCCCACTGCGCGATCGTCCCCCCAAGCCGCACCTCGGGAGCATGTCCTGGCCGCGATAGCACCTCGATGTCCCGCCAAGCCCCGCCATGCCATCCGCCCAGGGCCTTAACCACCGCTTCTTTGGCGGCAAACCGGCTTGCCCAGGTGGCTACGGCATGGGGACCCGGGCTTACCGCGGCTTGTTCGGCGACCGTAAACACCCGTTCGATTAGGCGCGGATGGCGATGGAGAGCATGGGCCATCCGCGCCACGGACACGATGTCGACGCCGGTCCCCACAATCACGGTTTGCCCAGCACCAAGCCCCAGGTGACGGGGCCGGGCACAAACCGCTCCAGCACCGAAAACCCGGCCGCTACCCCGGCCGCCTCCGCCTCGTCGCGATGCACCCTCACCGAAAGCGGCGGCCCCAGGCCGGTCTCCTCTTTGAGCCAATCGACAATCACCCAGCGGCCGCCACGACGGAGAATCCGCCGCATTTCCAAAAAAGCGGCCGCCAGGTCAGGAACATCATGGTACATCGTATGCCAGAGCACCCCGTCCAGCGAGCCGGACAAAATCGGCGTCTTTTCCGCACCAGCCTGGATCACCGCCAGTTGGGACAATCCGGCCTGCTCAGCCCGTTTGACCAGTTCGGCACACGCGTCGGGACTGGGATCGACCGCAATCGCCGCGCCCTCCCGGCCGACGCTCCCGGCCAAGGGCAAGGTGAAGTAACCCAACCCGGCGCCGATGTCGGCCACCCGTTGGCCCCGACCCGCCTTCAGGGCGGCTAGGACGGGGGCTTTGGGCATATACGTTTCCCGATCCGGATGCTCAAGGTTGGCCAAGTGCTCACGCGTCCATATCCGATCCCGGACGTGATGGTGAAAATGTGCGCGTTCCTCTGTCTCATCCATGTGTCGGCTCCTCTTTCGTAAAGTGCCGGGGACGGTCTCTTATGGCCACCGTTCGCCTTATTATACCGAACCCGAGACCCCCGGGCGATCTCCGTCATGCAATCCGCACCGGCTAGCCTGCGCGGCATCCTCGGCCGACCCTCGGCCGGGGTGGCGCGGATAATGCCGTCTAGCCGCGGCATACTCTCGGATGATACGATGGGATCTGGCGACGACTTGCGGGAGCGGAGGCGGTCCATGGGCAAAGCGCGGATAGCGGAAATGCTGGCGGTCTTCGGTTTCTTTCTGGCCATCGGTCTCTCCTGGCTCGGAGTCATGCCGCTCTGGCAAGGACCGGACGAACCGGCGCAGTTTGCTTACGTGCAATATATGGCAGACCACCGGATGCCCCCCATCGAACAGGTGGTGGCGCCGGGAAAGGCGCCGTGGCAGTTTAGCCCGTCCCCGGCGGAATCGCTGGCGATTGCGCTGACCCAACGCAACCGGGTGCTGACCAACCCCGCCGCTTGGCTGGCGATTACCCCCCAGCAAGCCCGAGGTGCCGCCCGCGAGGTTAGCCAAGCCAGTTGGGCACCCGGCGGCGATCGCCCCGGCAGCCAAAATTACGTTGGCATTTATCCTCCTTTGTATTACGCGGCCATCGGCCGGGCGGAGTCGTGGTTGCATGTCCGCAACGTCTTCGACCAGGCCTTCGGCGGCCGTTTGTTCTCCGCCGGGCTGCTCGGGTTGACCGGCGTCCTGCTCGATCTGTTATTGGCCTGGCTAATCCCCGGAGCACGTCTGCGCACGACCCTGGCCGCCGCGACGGGACTCCTGTTCCCCACCCTGGGCATGTTGGGGGGCACGCTGTCGAACGATCTCATCGCCGATGCGGCCAGCCTGGCGGTGTTTTACCTGGCACTGCGGGCGATATCCGCCAAGCGGTTTCCGGCCATCACCGCGGTGGGGTTTGGAGTCGTCGCGGGCATTGCTATATGGACTAAAGAAGAGGCCTATTTGGGCTTGGCGGCATCGGTGCCGTTTGTGCTGCGGGCGGTATGGCGAACCGAGCGCGGCGGACGGGCGCTGGCCTGGACGGCCGCCGCCGCGGTGACCGGCATCGTAATTGGAGGGCCCTGGCTGCTGTTTACCTGGCACGCCTACCATGCCCTGGTTCCCCCGCTGACCTATCAAGGACTGGGAACGGATCCCCGAACGGTGTCTTGGGTGATTAACCGACAGTTTCTCAATGGGCCGTACCAGAAAGACCTGCTGGTTAACCAAACGCTGTTTGGCATCGATTTTCCCTGGTGGTTTCCGTTGTCCCGCCAGCAATGGGTATTTAACGTGATGGCGGTCATATTAGGGACTACGCTGGCGGCAGGCATGGTGTGCGCCCGCCGGACACCGGGATTCTGGCTGTCCGTCGTCTGGATGGCGATGGGCTTGGCCGTTTTATGGGTGGTGCAAATCCAGTACAATCTGGCCACCGGCAGCGATTTCTTGCAAGGACGCTATTTCTTCTTCTTGCTGGGGCCCTTCACCTGGTTTGCCGCCCAGGCGTTAAAAAAACTTTCAGCAATCGGCATCCCGCTGATGCTGGGGGTGGCCGCGGCCCTATCCGGCCTCGCCGCTAATGCCACCCTCGATCGCTACTACCATGCCGGCCTATGGCGTTATGTCACGGGAGGGGTCATCGCATACGGCCCGACGCCACTGCTAACCCTAAGCCGGGGGGCCGCCGTGGCGGTGGCTTTGGCCGCGTTGGGGCTGCTCATCGCGGCCCCGGTTGCCGGTCTGTTGGCCTCGCGTTCCCCCAGCGCGTTGTGGTCCGCGCGACGAGGATAAAGACACCGGTCGGCTGGACCTCGGCCCCGGCGAGAATCCTGGCCGAAGAGGTCAAGCCTGGCCGGGTCCGCCGACGGCTTGGGAGACGGGGGCGGCAGCAAACTGCGAATTGGTTTGGGGGGAGGATTCCGCAGTGCGATGTCGAAGGAAGAGGTGTTACGTCACATTTTAAGGGGTATGCAAACAATGCATGTAGGCATCGTGGGAGCCGGCCCGGCAGGGCTCACGGCAGCCGACGCGTTGGTCCAAAAGGGACACACGGTAACCGTCTTCGAGCAGGACGCGCGTTACGTCGGCGGCATTTCCCGCACCGTGGAGTATAAGGGCTACCGTTTTGACATTGGCGGCCACCGCTTTTTTTCGAAGAACCCGGACATCGAAGAATATTGGACCGAGGTATTGCAAGACGATTTTTTGGTCCGCCCGCGGTTGTCGCGCATTTTTTACGGGGGCAAATTTTTTGATTACCCGCTTAAGGCGGGCAACGCGTTCTTGAACATGGGCCTGGGGAATACCATGATGTGCTTGGTCGACTATCTGCGAAGCCGCATCGCCCCCCGCAAGCCCGTTTTGACGTTCGAAGACTGGGTGACCAATCAGTTCGGCGCGCGATTATTTCGGATGTTTTTCCAGACATATACGGAAAAGGTCTGGGGCATCCCTTGTGATGAGATCAGTGCCGACTGGGCCGCGCAACGGATTAAAGGGTTGAATTTGGCCACCGCCGTCCTGTCCGCGGTGCGCCCGCAGCGTTCGTCTGGCAGCGAAACGGTGATTAAGACCCTGATTGACCGATTCCGCTACCCCAAACTTGGCCCGGGCATGTTGTGGGAGCGCATCGCCCAGCGCGTTGTCGAGGCGGGCGGCACGCTAAACATGGGCATGAAGATTGTCCGCATCGAAAAAATGGCCGCTGGCGGCTATCGTCTTCAGGGCAGCGGCCAAGACGCCAGCCTAACGGTGGAGGTGGACCAGCTGATTTCTTCCATGCCGCTCCGCTCGCTGGTGCGAGCGCTCCATCCCGCACCGCCTCCCGCGGTGGTGCAGTCGGCCAACGCCTTGCGCTATCGCGACTTTCTCACCGTCGCGCTGATGATTGACCAACCGGACCTTTTCCCTGACAACTGGATCTACATCCACGATCCCTCCGTTAAGGTGGGCCGCATTCAGAACTTCAAGAACTGGAGTCCCGATATGGTGCCGGATGCCAGGACCACCTGTTTAGGTTTGGAGTATTTCTGTTTTGAAGGTGACGGCCTGTGGAACGCGGAGGACGCGACACTCATCGCTTTGGCCGCGCGGGAAGTGGCGGCGATCGGCTTGTTGCAAGGCGGCACGGTTTTTGACGGCAGAGTGGTGCGGGTACCCAAAGCCTATCCGGTCTACGATGACGGATACGCCCACCGGGTGGCGACCATTCGGAACCATCTAGCCGACCATTTCCCGGATCTGCAAGTAATCGGCCGCAACGGCATGCACCGCTACAACAACCAAGACCACGCGATGCTGACGGGACTCTTGGCGGCCCGCAACCTGGACGGCGGCCGTTACGATCTGTGGGCGGTAAACGGCGATGCCGAATACCTGGAAGAATTGCCAGAAGAGCGCCTCGTTCCCCGTTCTCTGGCAGGCGCCTAGATGAGGCCGACGATCAAGGCTGTCATCGGCCGCATGCTGACCATCCAAGTGGTTCGCTACATCTTGGTCGGGGGGGTGGCGGCAGGGGTTGCCATCCTCACCAGCAGTTCGCTCTATACGGGTCACCTGACGAACTACACCGTGGCGCAAGGGCTGGGATTCATCGCCGGCGGCCTGGTCAATTACCCGTTGAGCCGCCGGTGGGTGTTTCGCAACCGGTCCCGGCTGGTGGCACGGCAATTGGCGGTATTTTACAGCCTGGCGCTCGCCGGCCTGGCCGTGAACGAATGGACTTTACGGCTGTGCGTCGTGGTTGCCCAGGTTCCTGTTGTGCCGGCCATGGGGGCCGGTCTCGGGGCGGCGTTTTTGTGGAATTTTACCGGAAACAAATTCGTCACCTTTTCCCGGCGGTTCGGCGGCCCTTCGCCCCGGCCCCAACCGCCGTCCGCCGGCTTTGAGCCCGGAGAACCGCAGCGCCCGGGTTAACGCCGACCTCCCGGTTGGCGAACAACGGCGCCGTTGGATGGCGGCGGGCGCACAAACCCGGCGCAAAGCCTCGTCGGCGGCCGACGCCTTCAAGCACTTGTCAGAACCCCGCTCCGGTCCGCCCGCCTGCCAACCCCGTGATTTAGTGAAATGGCATCAAGAGCTGCGGGAAGCGGGCCCCCAACTGCCCGGCCAACAGAAATCCGAACCAAGCAAACGGCAAAAACGGCAACGACGCCGAAGACAGGCGCAGCCGCAGCATCGTCCAGCGAAAGCCGTTGACCGCCGCCAGGCTCAACCCCATCCACATGAGGAAGAATCCGGGTGCCAGGTACAGGTACACGGCTCCCGCCATGAGGATCATCCAATCGCCGGCAGCCAGGGTGGAGCGCGCGCAGCGCAGGGAGAGCGGCAGCGCGATGAGCAAAAGACCGCCATTGATCCCCAGTCCAATCAGAACCGCGGTGTTAAAGACGCCGTGAACCAGAAACACGGCGAACCACACCGCCAATGCCAGCGCCGGCAACTTGGCGGAAATGCGGCTGGTGAGCAAGTCGCTGAGACTGGTCACCGCCAAGAGGATGCCAAGGGCCAGCCATAGCGTTTGGCGATATTGGTCCGGGAACGGACCATGACCCGGCAAAAACCATAGACTTGCCCCATATAAGGCCAGCAGAGCGAGACGGTTGAGCCCCTGGCGAATCACGGCGCCGGTTAAACCTCCCCGGGATGGATTTGCCGTCAGCTGGCAGGTTTGACGTTGCTGAGCCGTCTGGTATATCGTGCCGAGCGGACGTGGCTTCTGCGGTCGAACGGTCCCGTCTTTTCTAGCACGCATTCGGGCACCCGAACCGGGCGGAATTCCTTAACGCTGGCCTGGACCCGAAACCCTTCCCGCTCAGCGGCGGTCCCCATGCGCACCCAGTTGCGTTTTCGAGCCCGGTTTCTTGTCTTAAAACCATGATCACAGCCTGCCGCGGGCGCGGGTGGGTCCTCTTCGCGTTTCCCGCCCCTTCGTCATGCGGCCAGCGGGCGCGCCGTTCCGTATCGTCTTGCCCGCGGACGGGTTCGCGCCGGACACTTCGACGTGACGTCCCCGCTTAGGTCTTGGGTCTCGTCAAGGGCACGCCCTTCTGGCACAGCGGGCATTGCTCCGCATCCCACATCGGAACCGGTTCCGCCAGTCGCATCACCGCGTAAAACGGCATCCCCCAGGCCAGGGGAGTGCCTCGATCGACAAATGCGCCAATGGCCGCCACGTGTCCTTGTTGTTCCTCAATGGCGCGAATCACCTTTCGAATCGATGAGCCGGTGGCCACCGCGTCCTCAATAACCATCACGGGTTCTCCGGGTGATAACGCGCCCGGGTAGAGCTGCATCGTGCCATCCGGCATTTTGTTGGCAAAAAGAGCCCGACCGCCCGCCACTTCCGCCATCGCGTAGGCAGGCAAAATTCCGCCCAGCGCGGCCCCGACGAAGGTTCCCACTCCTAAATGGCTGACTAATCCATAAAGCTGCCGACACCAGGCTTGCAAAATATGGGGACGTTCCGAAATTCGGGCCAACATAAAAAACCGGGAGCTGTGACGGCCGGTCGTCAGTCGAAAGTGCCCTTGCAAATCCGCCCCAATATCCTTTAATTGACGCTCCCAGACAGTCTGCGCGTCCACCCTCGTCCTCCTTGTTACACTTTGCGATCTAGAGTAACACAATCCCGCCGGACCCAGCGCCATGCGCTCGTCCCTCGCGGCGGGACGCCTGCGGGGGCCCGGCAGAACCGCAGCCGGGTCTTGGAGCCGAGCGCGGGTTATGAGTCCAGGCGGGAATCCCTCGCGGCGCGGATGAAAGACCCTGGCGCAATGCGGATTAAACCTTGCATGTTCAACGTGTTGTCACGCCTTATCCCGGAGACGGCGACAGTGCCCCCAGGGTCTCCTCTCGCCGCCGACCAGCTCTGGGCAATTCCCGGGCTGCTCTTTAAATTTTTTCGCGCGCCACCCGTTCTGCAAGTTGGCAAAACACGTCCAACCCCACGGCGATGTCGGCGGACCGCGGCATTTCTCCGGGATGGTGGGAAACCCCCGAGGTGTTGCGCACAAAAAGCATGCCGGTGGGCACCACGCGCGACAACGGTAAACTATCGTGGCTCGGCCAACTGGGGAGAGTGATCGCCTGGAACCCGTTGCGGGTGACGATGTCGGCCATATGCTTGCGGATGCGGGCGTCAAGTTCCCCGGGTGGCTCTTCGCTTAGCGTGGTCCAAGTCCATCGCATCCGCCGTTTTTGCGCTGCCCCGTCGACAAACGCCTGCAAATCATCGCGGTACGTCTTTAACCCCGATAAAGACTGGGCCCGCACATCGATGAGGAGTCGGGTCACGGCAGGCACGACATTGGCGACCCCCGGTGTTACCTCAAGATTGGCAACGGTGGACCGCAATCCCCGCGATTCCCACTCCCACGACTGCTGTTCCACGCGCCGCACGACCTCGGCCGCCAGCGCCAAGGCGTCCCGCCGGTCGGCCATGGCGGTGCTGCCGCTGTGATTGGCCTCTCCCTGCAATTCCAGGCGCCACCGTTGCGGAGCCGCAATCCCGCTGACCACCGCAACCGGAACATCTGACACCACGAGTTCCCGTCCCTGCTCGATATGGAGCTCCAAAGCCGCTACAATGCATTCTTGGCCGATCGAAAACACCGGACGGCTGCCATAACCAAAGGCATTCGCCGCCGCGGTCCGCAACGAGATGCCGTCAGCATCTCGTGCCGACAACTGTTGCTCGGTTAACGCGCCCGTCGCGGCTCGGCTCCCGACCGTGCTAATCCCAAACCGACTGGATTCCTCGCAGGACCAATCGACTAGCAAGAGACCGGCCTGCTCTCCATGCCAGCGCCGAGCCACCACCATGCCCGCCAACACGCCCAAAACCCCGTCAAAATCGCCCGCATGCGGCACCGTGTCGGTATGCGATCCCACCAGCACATAGGGAGGAGCGCCTACGCGTCCCACCACGTTGCCGATCCCGTCGAGGAGCACGTCAAATCCCATTGTTTCCCAAGTGGCGGCCAATTCACGGCGCCATCCGACATCTTCCGGGTCGAAAGCCAGCCTCGTCGTCCCATTGGCGGGATCGTGCCCAAATTGACGACCTTGCCGCCACCAGGCCCAAAACCACTCGATGTCCGTCATGGTGCGCATCCCTCTTCCCTTCTCGCCGCCGTTTTCCTTTTGACTAGGACAGGTGGCCTGCCCCAATGATCTCCGCGATGCTGGCCACGCCCAGTTTTGCCAGATGCCCCGTTAACCCTTCAATCACGCGCACCATAGTCAACGGTTGCCGAAACGAAGCCGTCCCGATTTGAATCGCCGAAGCTCCCGCCAGCAGGAACATCAGGGCATCGTCGACGGTGGTGATCCCGCCGACCCCAATCACCGGAATATCCACCGCATGGCTCACATCCCACACGGCGGCCAGAGCCATGGGGCGAATGGCGGGGCCTGACAAGCCGCCGGTGCCGTTTCCCAGAATCACGCGGCGTTGCTGGCTATCGATCGCCATGGCCCGAAACGTGTTGATCAGGGTCACGGCGTCGGCTCCCGACTCCAGGCAGGCCTGGGCCATTTCAACAATTGAGGTGACTTCAAGCGACAGCTTGGCCCATAGGGGCTTGTCGGTAACCGAGCGGGCGCTCTTGACACTTTCCCTCAACAATCCCACGTCCTGCGCCGGCATCCGGTGCTGATCCAAATTAGGGCACGACAAATTCAGTTCGATTCCCGCCACCAAGGAGACCGCCGACAGTTTTTCGGTCAACGTCAGGTACTCTTGGGGAGAATACCCAGCCACGCTCACCATTACGGGTGCCGTCAGGCCCTCATAGCGGGGCAGCACCTCAGCGAGGAATCGCTCCAATCCCAGGCTGGGGATGCCAATCGAATTAATCAGTCCGCTAGGCGTCTCCGCCAACCGGGAGGGACGGTTGCCCAACTGGGGATAAAGGGTCAAGCTCTTGGGAACAATCGCGCCGAGATGGTTGACGTCGAACGGCGGCGGTGAATCCGGATGATATTCAAAAGTCCCGGATGCCGGCATGACCGGATTTCTCAGCGCCAGCGAACCCACCGTCACCTCCAGGCCGGTCATCAAACCACCACCTCCGCCAGCGGCAATGCCGGGCCGTCTTGGCAGATCAGACGAAATTGCGGCCCAATCGCACAACCCTGGCACCATCCAATGCCGCAGGCCATCTTCTCTTCGACGAACGCCCAAGCGGAAAACCCATAGCGGAGTTCCAAATCGCGCACGGCCCGCATCAGCCGATGCGCCCCGGAAACGACGACCACGGACGGCCGCCACCCTTCGGCCAGGTGCCGGGCCAAGCGGTCCGTCACCAATTCTCCGGGAGCCTGGTCATCGGTATGCACAAACACCGCGCCTTGTTGCTGAAAACCGGCGAGCTCCAACAGTAATGGCGAGGAACGGGCGGAAAGATACGTTCGCACAGACTCGCCCTGGCTTCGCGCGCGTTCGGCAATCGGCAAGAGGGGCGTCATTCCCACGCCCCGGCCAATCAACGCCAGCGGTCCCGGCCGCACTGCAAACGGCGTCCCCAAGGGACCGATGACATCCAAATTGTCCCCCGCTTGCGCTCGCGCCATTTGCTGCGTCCCTTCGCCCACCACGCGGTAGTAAATATCCATATGCTGCTCATAAAATCGCACGGGCGCCATGGCACGCGGTAAGAACGGCCCCCCGGATCCGGTTACCACCATAAAAAACTGACCGGCCTGAGCTTTGGGCACGGCGTCCGGTGCTTCCAGCGTCATTAGCCAAATGTCATGCGCCCAATGTCGATTGCGGATGACGCGGGCCGCCTCCACATTCCAGCCTCTCATCGCGATCCTCCCCGTGGTGACCAAGACGATGACAACCTAGCCGTCGATGGCTTGCGCCAGTTCGAGCGGGCCTTCGACCGACTGGGCAACGTCCCGCAAGGTATCCAAGATCTCCCGCTCTCGGTTGGCGATAATTTCGGTCGGCGCCACCACCGCCAAACTCACCCAAGTTTTTTCCAGCGGACCGACCGGCACCGCCACTGCGCTGTTGCCCATTTCCAGTTCGTTGCGGCAAGCGGCCCAGCCCTGACGGCGGATCTCCGCCAACTCGCCCAAGGCTTGATCGACGGTTAAGGTGTGGGGCGTCGGACTCCAAAACCCGGGCTCCAATTCTTCATTTTGCAAAAATCGCTGCGCTATCTCGGGGTCCAGCATGGACAAGAAAATCTTTGAGACCGCCGCCGCGCGCAACGGCACCGAGGTGCCAAGCTTGACGTAGACCGGATAAAATGCCCGCGGGCTGGCGGTCGCGACCGTTATCACCTGTCCGCGCGTAAAAATAGCGCCATACGCAAACAACTGACAGCGCGCGGTAATCTGCGCCACCGCATCATTGATTAATTCCACAAAATTGGATTGATTCAAGAACAGCGCCGCCCAAGTAAATACCTGCCAGCCGAGATAATAGCGGTTGGTCTTGGTGTCGTGAATGATCAATTCGGCTTGCTCCAAATCATTGATGAGCCGGTACAGTGAGGCTTTGGGCAGTTCTATGGCGTAGCCGACTTGAGCTAGACTGACGCCTTGGCGTCCGTGGCGCGCGATAAAATCAAGCACTTTGACAAATCGGTCTAATCGTTCCATGACTTGCACCTCTTTCTCATAATCCGTCTCAAAATTGATCTACGACTATGATAGCATATTATCTTCGTCAGTTTTCACAAAGTTGTTCCCGTTTTGTTGACAGAATATTGTCCACCAATGTATGTTTTAAGCGACCGGGATTGTCCTTTTCGGTGTTCCCTCAATGCCGCCAACGCCATGTGACCGAGAAAACAAGGGGGTCGTAAGACTCCCCGTGACAATCAACCCGAATTTATCGACAGTAAACCGCGAGAGAGAGAACGACACCAGATTGGCGCAAAAGGAGGACTTCCCCGATGAATACCGACCCCGCCCTCACGGCGGAAGCGTCGCTTGCCCAACACGACCGCATCCGCAATGTCTGGGCAGCTATCTTGGGCTATATGATGGATGGGTTAGACCAGCTAATTATTTCTTTTTCCCTGCCCGCAATCATGGCGACCTTCGCCCTGTCCACCGTCAAAGGCGGTGCAATTGCCACCGCCACCATGTTAGGAACTTGGGCCGGAGCCTATATATTTGGGTTTTTGGCCGATTATGTGGGACGCGTGCGCACCTTCACGTTCTCGATTTTGCTTTACGCTCTGGCCACCGGACTGTCGGCGCTGTCGCCGAGTTTTAGCTTTTTGGTTATCCTCCGATTTATCGTGGGAATAGGCATTGGCGGAGAATTTGGTATCGGCATGGCATTAGTCACGGAAACCTGGCCGAAAGAAAAACGGGCTCAAGCCGGTTCCTACGTCGCCGTCGGCTTCAATGTAGGCGTGCTATTGGCGTCTGTCGTCACCTTGTTGGTGCTCCCCCATTGGGGATGGCGCGGCGTGATGGTCATCGGCGTCCTGCCCGCGATCCTGGCGGCATGGTCGCGGTGGGGACTAAAAGAGCCGAAAATGTTCGAGACCGCGCGGCGTCGCCCCCGAACATTCCCTTTAATCGAGCTATTTAACACGCCGACACGGATGAAAGCGACGATCGGGTTGTGGTTTTTGACCGCAGTGCAAAACTTTGGGTATTACGGCATCATGATTTGGATGCCAACCGAATTGGAAAAAGTCCATCACTATTCTCTGGGCAACACGACCCTTTGGACCTTATGGACGACGACGGGCATGGTCGCGGGCATCCTCTTGTTTGGCTGGCTCTGCGACACGATTGGCCGCAAGCCGTCCTACATCATCCTCTTTTTGGGCACCGCGCTCATCATTCCGATTTATTTCTCGCTGGCCAATCCCACGATTGTCCTAACCGGAGGAGCCTTGCTGGGCGCTTTCGTCAATGGCGGCATGGGAGGCTATGGCGCGTTGTTGGCCGAGCACTATCCCACCACCGCCCGAGCCACCGCCGAGAATTTTATCTTCGGGACCGGCCGCGGTATTGGCGGAGGCTTTGGTCCGCTGCTGATTGGCATCTTAGCTCTGCACATGAGCCTGACCGCTGCGCTGGGACTGTTGTTTGTGGTCTATCCCGTGGCGGCCGTGGTCACTTGGTTAATGGTTCCGGAAATGAAGGGAAAAGAACTGCCCGCCTAACGGGCGGGTCCCCGCGGCGGCACCAGGCCGCCCCGGGGCCGCTTTGCTTTCCAGCCTCGACATCTGGTCAAAGGGGACAGTGCCATGTTTGATCTCGGTATTGAAGGCGGTACCCTTTTTACCCCCGCAGGCGCCATCAAGGCCAACCTCTATATTTTGCACGAAAAAATCGCAGCCATTGCCGGTGAGCGGTTGGCCAGCCAACGCACGCTTAATGCGGACGGCGCGTATATCTTTCCCGGCGCGATTGATGCGCATGTCCACTCCCGCGACCCGGGTTTGACCCACAAAGAAACTTTCGCGCATAGCACGCAAGCGGCAGCCGCCGGGGGTGTCACTACCATTTTGGAAATGCCCAACAGCATTCCGCCAGTCATCGATGCGGCCAGTTTTCAAGACCGGCTAAGCCATTTAATGCCGCAGGCCCGCGTCGATTTCGGCTTGTGGGGCATGCTCACCGCCCAGACGGAGGCCGCCCAGGTCGCCGCGCTAGCCCAACTGGGGGTGGTGGGATTTAAACTGTTTTGGGGTTATGCGTTGGACAAAACCACCCTCGCCTTGGTCTATAGCGCTTCGGATCCGCAAGCGGTGATCCCTCCCCCCTCTAACGGACAAGTGCTCGAGCTCGGCCAATGGGTGGCTCGCACCGGCCGCGTTTTGGCGATGCATGCGGAGGATGCGGCCATCATCACCCACCGCAGCGGTCAGTCGACTCCCGCCTTAAGCGCCTACGCCCGTTTGCTGTATGAACGCCCCAGCGTCTCCGAAGCCTTGGCCATTGAAATGGGCATCCGCCTAGCCCATGAGTCGCGTTGTCCTCTGCACATCGTGCATATGGCCTGTCAGGAGGGCGTCGACATCGTCCAACAGGCCCGTCAGCGGGGAATAGACGTCACCGCCGAAACCTGCCCGCAATATCTGACATTAACCGCTAGCGATGCCGAACGGGCCGGGACGTTGGGCAAAGTCTACCCCCCTATCCGCTCCGAACGACATCGCCAGGCCCTGCTTAAAGGGCTACTGACGAACGCCGTGAGTCTGGTCGCTTCGGACCACGCCCCGCACAGCCGAGACGAAAAATCGCAGCCCATGGCCAAAGCCCCCGCCGGCGTGGCCGGAGTTCAAACCCTATTGCCGCTATTGTTCGATGTCGCGCTGCGCGGGGAGCTGCCGATCGCATCGATTCCGCTATGGCTGGCGGAGCGTCCCGCAGAGCGGTTTGGGATCGCCCACCGCAAGGGACGTGTGGCGATCGGGCTGGACGCCGATGTGGTCGTCCTCGACCCGGCCGGCCACACGGTGATCGAACCGGCGTCGCTGTACTCGCTTAATCCGGACAACCCCTGGCAAGGCAAGACATTGCGCGGCCGCGTCGTGTGGACCGTGCTGCGAGGTCGGGTTATCGCCCAAAACGGCCGCCCCCGGGACCAGGCTGGGGGACAATTTGTCCCCCACTGCCAGGGACCACAGGATACCGTCCATGAGACGCGCGGTTAAACGGGAGCAATCACTGGGCAACACACTCCTCCCCAAATCAGGACGGCACCGGGTGGCGGGGTTTGCGGCAAAGACCGCGCGGATTATGCCCACGGGCGGGCCGGCTAAAAACCTCGAGGGCAGACCGGCGCCGGGTTAATCCGATGTCGCTGACACCGTCCGCACGGACGCATTCCGGTCACCAAACCTGCGCCAGCCGGCACAAACGACCAGACAGATGCTGGACTTGGCTGATGACGACGTGGCCCTGCTGGCCAGTTTTGGCGACCTGCGACAATGGGTGCGCGAGCATCCGTGATCGGTTAACCATATAAAGGAAATTACTCGTTGGGTAAGAGGGTGGTCCAAGGGTCCAAAAGGCCTGGGCGATGCCCATGGGGATCGGTGCCTTCA
>JAJZZA010000123.1 GCA_021797825.1 Bacillota bacterium
AGCGATAGGCTTTCAACATGTTTATAGAATACTACATTGTTCTATAATCCACAAGGGCTGGGCCCTCTCGGGCCACGGGCTTATATCCCCAGGCCTAAAGGCCGGGGCTTTACGCCCGATTTGGTAAAATGCTCGGTCCTACCAGTCGCTGTCGGTCCATTGTTCGTGTCTCCTGCTATTTTCGCTCCACTGATACACCCACCCCGGTTTCCGCATTATGGCCGGATTAAGCGGATGTCCAGCGGCAGGGACAACGCCAGCCATCGACGATCCGCTGTCAGCACGGGACTCTTGCGGAACGTGGCCAGGGCGAGACACGCACGGTCGCCTAAGGACAGGCCATAGGGTTTGGTTTGTGCAATGAAAAACCCGGTGGTCATGGCGACCGATACGTCGAGGGGAATGACGATCATGGCCAGATCGTCCAACACTTCTTCCACCACCGCCACTGGCATCCCCCCATCGGTCAGTTTCGCGACAACCTCAGCCAAGTTCACAGCGCTGATCACGGCCCGATCCATGAGAGCCGTTTCGACGAGGTCGTGGCCCTGTTCCTGTTGCAAATAGGCTAACACGGCAGAGGCATCCACAATGATTTCAGGCATCGACGGTCTCTTGTCGCCGCTCCGTCACGAGTTCATCGGCGAGCGAACGCTGGGGAGAAACATGCTGGGCGGTTAACCCGCAGGCTCGGTGTAACGCCGTGCGAGCAGGTGTGACGCGTATGACACCATCTTCGAGTCGAATACGGATCAGATCCCCTTCTTTGATGTTCAGCTGACGGCGAAAATCGGCGGGAATGACAATGCGTCCCCCCTCAGACACCCGAGCATGCACGTCATTCATGGGGCAGTCCCCCCTCTCATGTCTTCTCCCCGGATTATACCATAAGAGGCGATAATGGTACGGGGTAGACTTTTGCCCTGCAGCGGCAGCGTGTGTCATGGGTCACTGTCATGCCATGTGCATGCGGGCCGCCCAGACATACCAACGGATTCAGCACAGCGGAAATAACCCCTTCCATTTAGCGCCCTATTACGGAACCGTCGCCTTGCCACCATAAACCCACATTCTAAATGACGGTACAACGTTCGGCCTGTCTCGACTTCACATGACGACATGAGGAGTGCCCAGCTTGAGCGGGTCTCGACTTTTATGCCTCACGGCGAACAAAAACAGGCAAAAGTGGCCTTCCGCAATACGCAATCAAGCACTTGCACCACCCGTTGGCCGAAGGGGACCCTGGCATATTGGATTCTAGACTGCCCAGGAAGGTTCGACACCACCACAGCACTGGGCGGGTTGCAGGTGGAATTGTTGGGCTTGGCCGAATTTGAGCTGGAATTGATTCGCGAACGGGTCGCGGTCAGCCTGGATAGGGCTAAAAAAGGAAGGGAAACATATCGGCGGCGCTTTCTTAAATCGCAGGATGGCTATTCGGTCAGATCCGCCGCTCTAAGCGCATTAACGGCATAGAGCAGCACAACCTCCCGCCGCCACGACGCACTGGTTGAACGGGTTGCCACAGCGCGGCAGCCCACAGGACGGGCGTTGCGACGGTCCGCAAGATTTGCTATGCTGTGGTCGGTGGTCAATTGACGGGACCGCTATGGTTTTGGTATAGTATCTTGCCGGTTCCAGGTGGAAGTTTAACCGGACAGATGGTTTCAAGTGCCAACATTTTGCGCCCGTAGCTCAGGGGATAGAGCAGAGGTTTCCTAAACCTTGTGTCGGTGGTTCGAGTCCTCCCGGGCGCACCACTTTTAGATGGGTCAAGGGATGGACAACGTAACACGCTGGATGCGATGGGCTTTGCAAGAAGCCCAGGAAGCGGCTCGCGCCGGGGAAGTGCCGGTCGGGGCGGTTTTGCTCCGGGAGGACGGGACGGTGCTGGCCCGCAACCGCAATCGGCGGGAAACCGATGCCGACCCCACGGCCCATGCCGAAATGCTGGTCATTCGGGAGGCGGCCCGGCAAACGGGCGGCTGGCGGCTGGCGGGGGCGACGTTGGTGGTGACGCTGGAGCCGTGTGCCATGTGTGCCGGGGCGATGGTGCTGAGTCGGATCGCGCGCGTGGTTTACGGCGCGGACGACCCCAAAGGCGGCGCCGTGCGCAGCCTTTATCAGATCGCCGATGACCCCCGCTTGAATCACCGGCTGGAGGTGGTCGCGGGCGTTTTGTGCGATGAAGCGGCCGCTCTTTTAAAGGAGTTTTTTCGGGAACGGCGTCCTTTACGAGGGCTGTGAGCCCCGCACAACGTAATAGCAGAACGTGGAGAGGTGTCTGAGCTGGCCGAAGGAGCCCGACTCGAAATCGGGTAGGCGGTTAAACTCCGTCTCGTGGGTTCGAATCCCACCCTCTCCGCCACAAAATTTTGGAGGGGTGGCCGAGTGGTTTAAGGCGCACGCCTGGAAAGCGTGTTGGTGGGCCAAAACCTGCCTCGAGGGTTCGAATCCCTCCTCCTCCGCCATTTTTGACGCTTCTGTCAAGCCACGGAGCTGCATCGATTGGGTCCCGCGCGGACGGCACCCGTGAACCCCGTCAGGCCCGGAAGGGAGCAGCGGTAAGCGGGAACGCTGTGGCGCCGCGGATTCGCCTGATCGGTGCAGCCCTGTGGCTTTCATCACACCGGGACGATACAATGAGGCAAGCAGGGAACACTTGCGGGAGGGAGGCTCGAGCGTGTCACAACCAGCGCTCTACCGGCGGTATCGCCCTCGCTCCTTTAAGGACGTGGTGGGACAGCCGCGGGTCATTGGAACGCTGCAAGAAGCGGTGCGACAACGGCGTCTAAGCCATGCCTATTTGTTCTCCGGACCGCGCGGCACGGGAAAAACCAGCGTCGCCCGAATTCTGGCCAAAGCGGTCAATTGTGCCGCATTAACGCCTGACGGGAATCCTTGTCTGGACTGCGAGGCCTGCCGCGCCATTGAAACCGGGCAGCATCTCGATGTGATGGAAATCGACGCCGCGTCTAACCGGGGAATCGACGAAATCCGCGAGATCAAGGAACGCATTGCGCATCGTCCGGCCATGGGCTCGATGAAAATTTACATTGTCGATGAAGTCCACATGCTGACCGACCCGGCATTCAACGCGTTGCTAAAGACCCTGGAAGAACCGCCCCCGCATGTCCTTTTTATTTTGGCCACCACCGAACCGCAAAAACTTCCGATCACGGTGCTGTCGCGTTGTCAGCGCTATGAATTCCAGCGTTTGGGCGTCCCGCTAATTCAGAGCCGGCTAGAGGACGTCTGCCGCCGGGAGAACGTGTCCGCAGACGCCGAAGCTTTGGAGTTGATTGCCGAATTTGCCGATGGGGCGATGCGCGATGCGTTAAGCCTGTTGGACCAAGTCATAGCGACGGGGGAGGGCGTGCAACGGGCGGAGGTGGCCGAACTGGTCGGGGCGACCGACCGCGTGTTGCTTGAGCAGCTGCTGGTGGCCCTGGCGAAAGAGGGTGTGCCGGAGGTGGTCACGACCCTGGATCAAGCTGCGCAGGGCGGACGGGACTACCGTTTGTTGCTGCGCGATGTCGCCCGCCAGTTGCGGGATGTGCTGGTCTACCGGCAGGTGGCTCCCGACTTTTTTCCGCCTTACCGACGGCAATGGCTGTTGCGGTTGCATCAGCAATTGCCCGAACACATTGGAACGGACCAGTGGTATGCGGCGCTTGACGCCTTGGCCGAGGCGGAAGGCCGTCTGCGAGGCGGGTTCCCGCCGGAACTGGTGGTCGAACTGGCTTTCTTCAAGGTCCGGGACGCACTTCAGGCGGGAAGTGCCCTCGGGCGTGCCACCGTGCCCCCCGTCGCCCCCGAGCGGCAGGAAAGCGCGGTGCCGGTCGCGGGCAAGCCCGACTCGGCCGGTCCGAAGCCGGCGATCAAGCTGCCTCCGGCGGACACCGCGGCCAGCCAAAAATCGCCGCCAAAAGAGGCCGATGGCGACGTCGGCCGATTACTGGAATGGGTGCGCCGGGAACGTCCAACCACCCATGCGCTGCTGCAGGATGCGCGGGTGGACGCCATTGGCCCCGGACAGGTCCGGATTGTCGTGCAGTATCCGGCCCACCAGCGGCTGCTGGCGGAAGACAAAAATCATCGCGATGTCTTGCACAAAGCGATTAAGTTCGTGTTTGGCGCCGACACGCAATTTCAGGTGGTCGCCCAAGGTCAGGAATCTCCGGGTGCGGGGATGACGGCGGAAGCGATGAAGGAGGCGGTGCGGGATTGGTTTGGCGACGAGGTCCGTTTGGTCGGGTTTGACGAACAGTGAGATAAAGGGGGATTGGCACCATGGGACTCAATCCAGGCAACATGCAAAAGATGATGAAACAGATGCAAAAGATGCAGGCCGACATGGCCAAGGCGCAGGATGAACTGGCCAATGAGCGGCTGACGGTCGAAACGGGCGGCGTGGTCACCGCGATATTTAACGGTCACGGGGAGATGCAGTCCATTCAGATTGCGCCGGAGGCCGTAGATCCGGAAGATGTGGGCATGCTGGAGGATTTAATTCTCGCGGCGGTGCGAGAGGGACAAAAGAAATCTCAGGACTTGGCGGCGGACCGGATGGGCCAGATTACGGGACGCCTCAACATCCCGGGGATGCCGGGACTCTTTTAGATGTTGTACCCGGAACCGATTCAGGACCTGGTGGGTGAACTGAGCAAGCTGCCGGGAGTAGGCCCCAAGACGGCCCAAAGACTCGCATTCTTTCTCCTGAATCGGCCGAAGGGCGAGGCGGAGCAGCTGGCGCGCGCCATTGTCGAGGCGCGCCAGCGGATTCGCTATTGCTCATCCTGCTTTAACTTTACCGACACCGATCCGTGTTCATTGTGCCGCAGTGCGACCCGTGACAAAGGTACGGTAATGGTGGTCGAGCAACCGAAAGATGTCATCGCCATGGAAAAGACTCGGGAGTTCAAGGGCCGTTACCACGTCTTGCACGGGGCCATTTCTCCCATGGAAGGCATTGGACCGGAAGATTTGAAAGTGCGTGAACTGTTGGCCAGGATAGGCCAGGAGTCGCCCCACGAAGTGGTGCTGGCGACCAGTTCCAGTTTGGAAGGAGAGGCGACCGCGCTCTATCTGGGCCGTTTGCTAAAACCGCTGGGACTGAAGGTGACCCGCATTGCGCGAGGTCTTCCGATGGGAGGCGATTTGGACTATACCGACGAAATGACATTGCTAAAGGCCTTGGAGGGCCGTCAGGAAATTTAAAGCGTGGCGGTCGGTCAGAACCCTGGCAGGGGGCGGGACAGACACCGGCCCCGCCGCGGTCCGTTCCCACGGAACGGACCACTCCGTGTGGCGAACGGTTGGGCTCGCGCGGGATTTTTTGTCCGGCCGACCGCATGGGGCTGTCCCTGGCGGCATACCATGCCTGAGGAGGGGAGGAGGATGGCGCCCAGGGGTTTTTTGGCCGGGATTTTCGCCGTCGGGGTGCCGGGAGTCCCGGGATTTGTTTTGCTCGTTGCCCTTAGGGCCTTTTCGGCTGAAGCATCCGGGTTCCTTGACCCGTCTCGGATGGCTCGGGTACACTGTGGGAACAGATCCACGCCCTAGGAGGAATTGTTCGGTGGTAAGGACCCGGTACGCGCCTAGCCCGTCAGGCACTCTCCATATAGGAGGCGCCCGGACGGCTCTCTTTAGTTTTCTCTATGCCCGTCACTTTGACGGCCGGTTTGTGTTGAGAGTCGAAGATACTGACCAGACCCGTCAGGTGGATGGGTCGGAACGGGCCATGATGCGCGGTCTTGCGAGTCTCGGAATCGTGTGGGATGAGGGACCGGATGTCGGAGGGGATTTCGGCCCTTATCGCCAATCCGAGCGCCTGGCGGAGCATCGTGAGGTGGCGGACCGGCTGTTGGCTGACGGCCATGCCTATCGCTGCTATTGTACGCCCGAGGAATTGGAGCGCGAGCGCGCGGCGCGCAGAGCCCAGGGGCTGCCTCCCCGCTACAGCGGCCGCTGTCGCCGTCTGAATCCCGCTGACTGGGCCGAGCGTCAGGACAAGGCCTTCGTCGTGCGCCTTAAGGTATCCGCCAGCGGAAGCACGGTGGTGGATGACCTCATCCGGGGCCCAGTGAGTTTCGACAACCAGGTATTGGACGATTTCGTGTTGATGAAGCCGGATTACACTCCCGTTTACAATTTTGCGGTGGTGGTGGATGACCATGGTATGGGCATTACGCATGTCATCCGGGGCGAAGAACATCTGTCCAACACGCCCAAACAGATTCTGGTCTATGAGGCGCTAGATTGGCCTGTTCCGCAGTTTGCCCATGTGCCCATGATTTTAGCTCCGGATCGGTCCAAACTGTCCAAACGCCACGGCGCGACCTCGGTCGAGGAGTATTTGGATCAAGGCATTTTGCCGGAGGCGCTAAGGAACTACCTGCTGTTGCTGGGTTGGTCGTCGCCCGCCGGGAACGAGATTATAGGATTAGACGAGGCGATCCGCCTGTTTGACCTGGATCGCGTGCAGCATACCGCCGCGATTTATGACACCAAAAAACTGGAGTGGATGACGCAACAGTATTTGAAAACGTTGCCCCTCTCCCGAGTCGTGGAGGCGGTTAAACCGTTCGCCGAACGGCTCGGCATCAATTGGGGACTCGGTCCTCCGCTTGACGTGGCGGTGGCTTTGGTCCGTGAACGGGCCTATACCTTGCGCCAGGTGGCAGAAGGCATCCGATTTTTGTACCAGCCACCTGCCAGTTATGATGGCCAAGGTGTCCGCAAGCATTTCACGGCACCGGAGGCACCGGGCCGGCTGCGCGACTTGGCAACGCATCTGGACGTGCTGGAGGAGTGGTCGCATGACGCCCTGGCCGCGCTCTATGACCAGTTGGCGCTTGCCTGGGGCGTGAAGCGGGCCGAGCTGATTCACCCCACCCGATTAGCGGTGAGCGGGAAAACCGTGGGTCCCGGACTGTTCGAACTGGTGCAGACGGTAGGACGCGATGAGACCGCCAAACGCTTGCGGCATGCGGCCGCGCTAATTGAATCCGGCAGCGTTCCCGAAAGCTAGCGGCCGTCGGGACGATGGGCGTTCTGTCTTTGACCAGCCCGAAGAGTCGGTTCGATAATTGTGGAGACGGGGAAAACGGGGGGCCAGGCCCGGACGCGCTCCCGTGCTGCGATGACTTCGGAAAAATCCGCAACAAGTCAACTTCTCGCCACAACAGCTAGGACACCACGCCGCCAACAAGCGTCGCCGGGAGGCTGCCCCGTATCATGTTCGCTAACCCCGTCGTCCGTGGCTCCCATTTCCCTCATAGCCATGCGCCTGATTTCGATCCAGACAATCCGCGCGCGGAGTTCTGTGGGGTTGGGCTACTTACGGTGAGTAGTGCGGTGAGCCGGACCCACCCGATTTTAGGGATCCGCACGGCATCGTCCCAAATCTTGAGCTTATCGTGGGCCACGTAGAAGCTATCGGGCTTTGCCCTTTTTGTGGAAAACAGGTCGATCATTCGGTCCCGTAAAGAAGCGATGCCACGCATCGGCTAAGTCGGCAACCGGCAGACTATGCGCTTCGCGGTGGATGATGGT
>JAJZZA010000124.1 GCA_021797825.1 Bacillota bacterium
GTATGAGAATTCGTGTTATGGCCACGCGGTGGCGGCTGGTCAGGCGGTTCGGCCGCCGGCGACCCAGGTACCCGAGCCGCGCATCGGGCCCGGCTTGAGTTATCTCACGATCCTCGCCCAACAACAAGCGGCCCGCCAGCGCTGGTTGACCCGACTCGTCACCCCACCAGAGGTGGACGAGTGCGAATGCTAACACAACCCGGATCCTCCCGATCCGGGTTTTCTCTCGGCGACGCCCGGCCACTGATCGTGAGACCGGGCCGCTCAAACAGCCCGAGATCTAACAGCCGTGTTTCCCATTTGGCTCCCCCCCCGGCTTGCACCCAGGAGCTCCACGCCCAATCACCACTTAAGCAACCGGCATTCCTTCTATCATCCTGGCGATACATGGGATTGTCCAACCAGGGTCATCATAGTGGCCGACATGGTAGCGACCAGCTTATCTCCCGCGTCGGTAACGGCAAATACCTCCCCACTGCATATCGTCAGCGTTCGTCCCGCTTTGACGACAATGCCTCGCGCCAGGAACCGGGTTCCCTTGGCCGGGCTAAGAAAGTTGGCCTTGTATTCGACCGTTAAGACTGACGCTGCCGGGGGCATCAGGCTGTATGCAGCGTAACCACAGGCGCTGTCGACAACGGTGGTAATGATCCCGGCATGAAGAAACCCGTGCTGCTGGGTAAGATCGTCCTGAAACGGGATTTCAATCTCAACCAATCCGGGCAAAACTTGATGGAGTTTCGCGCCCAAGGTCGCCATAACCTTTTGCCGAGCGAAACTCTCTTGGACCCTTTCACGAAAGTCTGGGCTCTGCGGGATCAGATGCCGATCGGGTTTCGCCATCATGCTCCTCCTTTATGTCGGTACCTGTGCCTCGGGGAGGTCTTCTATGCGGCCACAACGCGCCTCGTGGGTCTGACGCCCTGCCGTTGGCAAGAGTCAGCCTTCCCCTCGAGCAGGATACCAGCATGCGTCATGAAATCCACCTGATTTATGCGAGCGCCGATTCATTGTATCACCTCGGGGTCATTTGCTCGTGGTAATCGCCAAAGCGGCCACCTGGAATCTGACGATCCCCATGAAAGATACCGGTTTGGCCATCACTTCGTTCGGTGCATCCTGCGAAAATCACGACGCCCCCGGGGGGCAGAAATAAGGTCTCCATGACCAGCGGACCGTCCGATTCGGCAATGGCACTCGCCGGTTGTCCTCAACCTTCCTGGTGGAAAAACCCGCGCGAATAGCCGGTCTCGGCTATCGCTTGCTCCTGGCCCTCCAATGCGCTCGTCTTATGCGAGCGGTGGTGCGGGCAACCCTAGCCAACCAACCGACACTTGAGCTGCCCTATCGACGCGTGAGCCAACCATCGGAAAGCGTAATCCTGGACGCCCTGCACGACTTGGACATGCGATACCAATCCGACGGGATGCCGGCTTGGTATCCATGGGTGGCCGTCGCTCGCTACCAACGGGGGGAGCTTGTCTACCCTCGACGTCCGCATCGAGCGGGGGTTTGTCTGGGATCCGTCCGGGTAAAACGAGGGAAATTCAACAATCTTGCTCGTGCCGACTTGCGGAACTTGGGACGTTATGCTTTTTGGCAGCGGTATGATCCGCAGCGGGTGCCCCACCACCCCTGGCCGGGATCATCGCGAACGGGCGCGGTGGTTGTCGCTGATTGGGAACCCCTAGTCCGCCCCACAAAACCCCCGAAATTATGCCAACCGAGTGAGTCGGACCACGGGGACTATGGTGGTCGCCATTTTAGCTGAACTGACGACATAGCTTTAGCGCCAACACCGACCTTACGGTACACGTCATGGGCTCACCGTCTCACGCTGGGAGGGCTGGGGCAAGCCTGGCACCCTATTCCGCCCTCCACGGCGCCCGGAACCGATGGCATGGCGCAACCAGACGCGTTTTCCACCTTCGTGACCGGGGCAGCGCCCAGGCTCCACACGGTCCACCGCCACCGCTACCCTCCGCCCGCCGTCCGGCGGGTGGGGATCCCCAAAGACGGAAAGGCAAGCCAGCGCCCGCTCGGGGTGCCCGGTGTGGCCGACCGCGCCCGACAGCGGGGTGCCGGAGCGATCCTGGTCGCCATTGCCCATGGGAAGACCGGCTTCGGGAGTCTCGAGGTTCTGTGGAGGTTGGGTACGCAAGGTGAGTAGCCCTTATACCCGGCCACGGGGCTCGCAAGAGCCCCTCCCGACTCTAGCGCGATGAGGGGTCAGCCGCATCACCCGCCGACTCTGGCGGCCGCCTGAGCAACCGTTGTCGCTTAGCATACGGCCCCGCACATCGTCATATGGCATGTTTTGGATGATTCGCCGGCGCCACCGATGAAGACTGGTCCCTCGGCAACGGCGGCGCATTTGTGGCGAAAATGCGACCAGGATGATTAGACGCCTTTAAGCTCTTGCCTTTGGGCCGCGCGGCTGGCCGAGCAGAGACCTTCCACGCAGCCTTGCTCGACATGGCGGCGCCGGTCCATTGCGACCCAAAAAACCGCGCGGGCAATTGGTCGGGGGGGCCTATCCGCGATAACGGGTGGTATCATGGAGTCAAAGCTCCGATCTGTTCCCGGGGAGGCGTCATGAACCTCTACGATTATTTTATGCGGTCGGCAAAGCGCACTCCCGGTCGCATTGCGCTGGTCTATCAAGATCGCCGATGGACATATGGCGAGTTGGCTGCCTCGGTCCAATCGCTGGCGCAATCCCTGGACGCGGCGGGAGTCCGGCCTGGCGACCGGGTGCTGACGATTAGTCGCAACCGCCCCGAGTTATGGGTGTTGTTTTGGGCCGTGCAGCGCCTGTCGGCGGCGCTGGTCCCGTTAAATCCGCAAATGGACGGGGCGGATGTGGCCTATTGCATCGAGGACACCGAACCCGCCGCCGTCTTTTGCGACGACGGCGGCGCGTCCGTGATGACTTCGCTGCCGCCGGGACACCGCGCGCCGCCGTTGGTGCTGACCAGCGCCGACATCCATGCCCCGCGGCCACTAGCCGGGACCACCCCGGCGCGGCCAGCGCGGGCCCGGTCCGCGCCCCGGGGGGACGACATGGCGCTGATGCTCTATACTTCGGGGGTAACCGGACCGCCCAAGGGGGTGCCGCGCTCTCATTGCAACGAGATTTTCTCGTCGTTCGCCCACATCGTCCAAAATCACGGCCAGTTCTCGGAAACGTCTTTGGCCCTCTCCCCCTGGTCGCATACCATGGGGATCCGGACGCTTTTGACTGCCACCATCTTGTCTGGCACGCTGGTGGTGCCGTCGTCCTGCCAACCCTCTCATCTGCTGGAATCGATCGCGCGAGACGGGGTATCCGTCTTGTACGGGGTGCCCTGGATCTTTCACCAGTTGCTGCTGGAGGACCCCAGCGGGCGCGTTTTGCGACAGCTCAAAAATGTCGGCTATGCCGGCGCGCCGATGCCAGCTTCGGTGACTCAGCAGGTGTTCGCGGTGATGCGGCCGGAGCACTTTGTCAATCACTACGGCAGCACCGAGGTCTACACCTATTCCGTGTGCGCTGAACTCGACCAAAAACCGGGCAGCGCGGGTAAACCGGGGGTCCATACCGAAACCCGCATCGTCAGCCTCAATGGCGGGGAGGAAGAGACCCTCCCGGGCGAGGTGGGTCAGTTGTGGGTGCGCATGACCAGCCCCGAGGCGTTTCGCGGGTACTGGAATCGTGCCGACGCCACCCGCCAAGCGGTCGTCGACGGGTGGTTTAAAACCGGTGATTTGGTCCTCCGGGACGACGACGGCGATTTATGGGTCAAAGGACGCGTGGACGACCGCATCCAGATCGGCGGCCGCACCATCTGGATCAACGAAATTGAGCAGGCCCTGGCCACCGCGCCCGGCGTCGCCGACGCCGCGGTCGTAGCCGTCCCCAACGCCCAAGGGGATCCGCACCTGATCGCCTATGTGGTGGCGGCCGCCGCCCCGGCAGCCATCCGGCAATGGGTCGAACATGACAGACGGCTGTATCACGCTCGGCCCCAACTGTTCTTTGTCGAGGATCTCCCTCGCCAATCCGGCAAGCTGTTGACGCGAAAACTTGCTCCCCAACAATCCTAAAACAGTCCGGAAAAGGAGGCGTTGCCTTGCGCATCGGCCTTTGCAGCGTGCCCCCGAATCTGCTCGGGACCCTTCCCGACTGCCGCATCACCACATTCGACGTCGCCTCCCTAAAACCCATGCTGTTGCTGGGACGGGTGGATGTGGTGGTGACAATCGACAGCGTGGTCGCCCTCCCAGCCATCCCCGCCTGGCGGCGTCTGGCACCCGGGGTGGATTGGTTTTTGCTGACGGCCACCCCGACCTTCCCCTGGGCCGAGCAAGCCTTGCAATGTGGGCTGCTGGGCTTTTCCGGCTGGCCTCCCTCCCCCGCTCTCGCGCCGACCTTAACCGCCTGCCTGGAGCGCCGCCGGATGAGGATTCCCCCCGTGCAAGACCAGGCCAAGCCGCGGGCGGCCGACTTGGCTTATCCCATTGAAAGCGCCGTCGCCTACATCGACAGCAATTTAGCGGAACACTTGAGTTTGGAGGTGGTATCCCGCCAGGTTTATTTAAGCCCCAGTCATTTTAGCCGCCTTTTCTTTCAGGAAGTCGGCGTGCACTTTAACGACTACGTCACGTTCAAGCGGCTGGAATATGCCCAACGGCTCATGATTCACACCAACTATTCCATTGAACAAATCGCCTTTCGCGTCGGCTATTCCAGCGCCGCCTATTTTTCCAACGCGTTTAAGCGGGTGATGGGCGAAAGTCCGCGCAGTTACCGCGCTCAGCAACTCTACCGCCAGGCTCCCTAGAAATGCCCCGCATCCAAAAGAACCGCAAGTCATACACAAAATATTGCAACTATTCTTGCTCGGCATGCGCTAGCATAGACGGTGTCATCACGGTGCCTGGTCTCGGAACGGAAGCGAGGGAGCGCAATTGGACGATCCTTACGACCCCTCCGCTCAGCGGGTTACGGTGCGCGCCCGAGAGGAGGAGAAGGCTTGGGCTACCGGGACCTGGGTCGGACAGCCTTTGCCGCGCGTCGAAGACGGCCGCCTGTTGCGCGGCTGCGCCCAATTCATTCATGACATGGAACCGGTGGCCGGCATCCGGCATGCGGCCATTTTACGCAGCCCTCACGCCCACGCCCGGATTATCGCTTTGGATGTCAGCCGGGCGGTGGCGATGCCGGGGGTCTTTGGCGTCATCACGGGCCAGGATGCGCTCCGCGAACTCTCCCCATTTCCCGTGGGGGTCTCGGTCCCGGTCGCGTATTACCCGATCGCGATCGATACGGTGCGCTATGTGGGAGAACCGGTAGCGGTGGCGGTGGCCGAATCCCGCTATCTGGCCGAGGACGCACTCGACGCCATTTTGGTGGAGTACGACATGCTGCCGCCGGTGCTCGATCCCGAAGCGGCCCTGGCGGGCAAGCTTCCGCCGCTGCACGCGGGCGCCCCGGACAATGTGGCCAATCATCGGCGCTTTGCCTATGGGGATTGCGATCAGGTGCTGGCCGCCGCCGACCGCGTGATTGCGGCCCGGTTTGACTATCCGCGCCAGGCCGCCATGCCGATCGAAACCTACGGGGTCATCGCCAGCTATGACCAGGGCTCGGGCGACTACACGGTCTGGGCCAACTTTCACGGCCCCTTTACCCTGCAGCCGGTCATGGCCAAGGCCCTGAAGGTGGCCGGCAACCAACTCAGAATTCACATCCCGGCGGACATCGGTGGATCATTTGGCGTCAAGTCCGCGATCTATCCCTATATCGTGCTGCACGCCTTGGCCGCCAAAGTCTTGCATTGTCCCGTAAAGTGGGTGGAAGACCGCTTAGAGCACATCAAGGCCAGCTCTTCCGCCAGCGCCCGCATCTCCCGGCTAACCGCCGGAGTCTCGCGGGAGGGACGGATTTTGGCGCTGAAGATGGTCCAAATCGACGATGTCGGCGCCTACATCCGGGCACCCGAACCCGCTACCTTGTACCGGGTGCACAGCAACTTGACCGGCGCTTATGACATTCGCCACTTAAGCGTGGAGAATTATGCGGTGATGACCAACCGCGTGCCCACCGGCCTCACCCGCGGCTACGGCGGCCCCCAACTCTATTTCGGCCTCGAACGGCTCGTCGACATCATCGCCCGCACCGTCGGTCTAAGCCCGGGGGAGGTGCGCCGGCGCAACCTCATCACCCCCGGTCAATTTCCCTATCGCACCGTCAGCGGCGGCGTCTATGACAGCGGCGACTATCCTGCGGTGTTTGAGCGAGCCCTGGCGCTCAGCGGCTATGAGGCCTTTCAAGCGGAGGTGGCGGCGGGAGCTGGCGGCGACCGCGTCCGCTACGGGATGGGAATGGCGGCGGTGGTGGAGCCGTCGGGTTCCAATATGGGCTACGTCACCGTGGCCTTCACGCCGCAAGAACGCGATCGGCAACTGCCCAAATCGGGGGCGACGGCGGCAGCCACCGTAAGCGTCGACCCGTCCGGCGCGATCAGCGTGCGCCTCGATTCCGCCCCCGAGGGGCAGGGACACGAAACGGTAGCAAGCCAAATTGTGGCCGATGTGCTTGGCGTCAACCCCGGCGAGGTGCGCGTAGCCGCCGACCTGGATACCGCCGGCACCGCTTGGAGTGTCGCCTCGGGCAGTTATTCCAGCCGCTTCGCCGCTGCTGGAGCCAGCGCGGTTTATTACGCGGCGAAAAAAGTGCGGCAAAAACTGTTGGCGCTGGCGGCGCACCAGTTACATTGCGCTGAAGGCGATTTGAGCCTGCGCCAGGGCCAGGTCTGGCGGCCAGGCGGGGCGACCGGCCTCTCGCTGAAGCGCTTGGCCGGGATCTGCCACTGGCACCCGCTCGCCCTGCCGGCGGGCCTGGACCCCGGTCTCGCGGAGACCGCCTTTTTCACCTTGCCAGGCGTCGCCGCGCCCTCCGCCGACGATCGCATCAACGCGTCCGCCACCTACGGGTTTTTGGTCGACGTGGCCAAAGTGGCGGTCGACCTCGACACCGGCCAGGTGCGGCTGCTGGACTATGTCAGCGTTCACGACGCGGGCACCATCTTAAACCCCTTGCTGGCCTCCGGCCAGATCTACGGGGGACTCGGCTTCGGCATCGGCTCGGCGCTTTATGAAGCCATGGTCTACGACGACGACGGCCAGCTTTTGACCGGAACGCTCCTCGACTACCGGCTCCCCACCTGCTTTGAAGTTCCCGACATCATCCGGCTGGACGACCAGTCCACCCCGTCCCCGCTCACCCCGCTGGGAGCCAAAGGATTGGGCGAAGGAAACGTCATGGCGGCCGGAGCCGCCATCGCCAACGCCGTCTCCAGCGCGCTCGGCCGCGAGGTCACGCAATTGCCGCTGACCCCGCAGGCCATCTACGCCCTGCTCCAAGATCAGGAGGGTGCACGATGAAACCCGCCGCCTTCGATTACGTGCGCGCCGACACCATTGACGAGGTGGTGTCGGTGCTGGCCCAAAACCCCGGCGAGGCAAGAATCCTGGCGGGCGGGCAAAGCCT
>JAJZZA010000125.1 GCA_021797825.1 Bacillota bacterium
GGCCACGAGCCCAGTTGATAAGGGGCGCCGGCCCGAGTCCCGGTATAGTCGGCGGTCCCGCCGCCCATGACGTATCCGCCCGCCCAGTCGACATTGCCGATCAGCAGGTTCAGCGTCATAATGGCGCGACCCGCGTCAAATCCGTTGGTGTGCATGGTGGGACCCCGTCCGTAATCCGCCACCGCGCGTTTGCCGTGACGGGTGAACTCGCTGGCCAGATCTTGAATGGTCGACACTGAAACCCCCGCCGCCGCGGCATACTCGGCGAGATTAAAACGGCGCGCCTCGAGATAAAGCCACTGCAAGGCGGTCCGGCACGCCACCCCGTTAACCATAGTCGGCTCGGTGTTCAGGGGGCCCTGCGGCCACAGCGTCCCGCGGACGGCGGTGTCGGCACCAAGCGGAACCTGCTTCGGCCCCAGCACCACGTTGCCCGAGGTGGCGGCGCCCATTCCGCCGTCCGCGGACACCATACCCAGACCCGCATCGCTGGTCGTCAGAAACTGTCCAAAGCGGGGATGGGCGGAGTCGGCCACCACCAGCCAGGACGCATTGCTAAACGTCGGTTCCCCCGCCGCCTGCGCCGCCTTGGCGTTGGGCGCCGCCAAATAGCTGCCGTCATACGCGTTATGCTCGATAATCCACCGGATCGCGCCCATGGCCAACGCGCCGTCGCCGCCCGGTTTGACGCCGATCCAGCGATCGGCGTGCAACAGGGCGTTGCCTCCGCGCACATCGACCACCCAGTATTTTAGACGGCCGGAACTGGTGGCTTCAGCCACCTTGCGGCCGAGCGCCTGCATCGGAAAGTGCGCCTCAAGCACATTGGCGCCAAACCAGACGATGAATTCCGCATTGACCACGTCCGGTTTCAACGGATCGGTCATTCCGTCCAGCGATTGCATGGTGGCCTGCATGCGGTTGAGGTCGCAGATGGCGTCGGCGGCTTCCACATTGACCGTGCCGAACGAGGCGGCAAACCGGTTAATGAAGTCGGTCTGCCCGTTTTCGGCGCCGCCATAGTAGACCGCCAAGCCATTGGTCAGCGGGCCATATTCCGGGTACGCGGGATCCAGCGGTGTCAGGCGGCCCGTTCCCCCCTGCCACAAGGCGCCGAACCCGTCCACGTGACGGGTGCCTTCGCCCGGCACCCGTGAAAAGAGATAGCCGCCTGCGGTCACTTCCCGAATCAACTGCTCCCACGAAATGGTTTGCCAACGCCCGGCGCCGCGCGGGCCTGTGCGCTTAAGCGGCACGATCACCCGATAGGGGTCGTACAGGGTTTGCCGGCCCGCTTGACCGCGCGGGCAGAGCGAATGGGGTGCGGCCCAAACCGCCGCACTGGACACCGGGGTGGCGTACGGGGCCTGGGGTTCGGTCGCCGCCGGGTGATAGGGATTGCCGTCCAGTTTTTGCAACACCCCGTCATAGACGTGCGCCGCCAGGCCGCAATCGCTGCCGCACTGTTTGCACACGCTGTACCGGGTCGCAACCCCCGGCCAGGTTGGAGGACGGTCGGGATAGACGTAGGTTCCCCGGCGGTAAAACACGTTGCCAATCCACGGCGACAAACCCCAGCCGCTGACTGCCAGGCCGCTCCCCAGCAAACTGGCGCCCTTTAGAAATTGGCGTCGGTTCAAGGGAGGGATCAGACCGTGATGTTCACCCTGGCCGCTCATGACACCGTACCCCCTTGGGCCGGAATCTGTGCCGTTCCGCTCCTCGCCTCCGCCGCACGGCTTTCCTCAGTCGCCGTCTGCTCCCACGCCTTCCACGGAAAGAGCCAGGCCAAGGCCAAAAACACCACGAATGCCACGCCGAATACGCCAAGCACGGTCTGCACCGAGTCAAAGCCGAACCAGGGCACCGTAACCGCCACCAGGTCTTGCGAAATCTTGGACTGGATTTGACCGGCAATGACGACGTTCCAGCGCATGGCATAGACCCCGACCAGAACACCCGCGCTCATGATGGCGCCGCCCGCCCAGGATTTTCGCCAGCGCGGGACGAGCCAAATCAGCAGCGGCAGGAATATTCCCGCCCCCAGCTGCAGACCGAAATAGATCCAGGCATAGGGACCGGACAGCAATATGCGTTGAAACCCGGCAGCCACGGGGCCCTGGGTGTAGGCCGGAATCGCCCCGGTAAGAAAATCAACCGCGTCCATGTACAGATCCAGCAGGATGAACAGGACCAGGTAACGCAGCAACCCATCGGCGATGGAGCGATCCACCGGCCGTCCAAAATAGCGCATAGCGAGCACATAGACCACCCACATGAGGGCAATTCCCGAGACCATGGCGGACACGATAAACATGACCGGCATTAAAGGCGACGCCCACAGCGGCCGCGCCTTGGTCGAACCGAAGATAAAGCCGATATACCCGTGAAAGAGAAAGGCCATAAGGATGCCTAGGCTGGAGAGTAGCACCAGCACCCGCCGGTCGCGGTCCGCGGTCTTCGGACTCAAATCGCGGTTGCCCAGCGCCAAAACCTGATAAAGCCGCCAGCGGGGGCCGCCCGCCACCGCTCGCCGCACGTTTTCCGCCCGGAACGCAAAGTAGAGTTCACACAGCATCAGGGCGATGTATCCGAGCCAGATCAGAATAAAGAAGGCAATCGGAGAGTAGGGCCAATGCCCGCGCGACAACAGCTCCCAGAAATTTATCGGCTGGCGGCTGTCCGCCAAGACCGTCAAGGGGGCCGCCAGCAAAAGGGCAAAACTGACCAACACCGCCAAGGGGGCCAAGGCGTCGTAGACTTTTTGCCGGAAAACGTGGCTTAGCGAGGAGACTACGAACGAGCCGGCGACCAGCCCCGAGATGTAGGGATAGGTCACAATCAAGATACCCCAGTACACGTTTTCCAGCCCCGACTCAATCAGTGTGCCATGCAGCATTAGGGCGTCCCCCCCTCTCCCCCGGTCGGTGTCTGCAACAAGACGCGACCTGTCAAATCGTCGTACTCTTCGGTATTGGTGCCCACCGCATAGGGATAGACGGTATTAAAGGCGTCGGCGCCGCCCTCGGCCAGGACCCCGTCCAAACCGATGTAAAACACCTGCGGATTGGTCCCCAAAGAGGTTTTCAAGCGAGTCGTGGCATACTGCCCAATCAGTTGCGTAGGGGCGCTCTGCGGATCGTTGAGATCGCCGAATATGCGCGCCCGGCCCACGCAGGACGTCACGCAAGCCGGCAACAGGCCGCGGTCCAGACGCTGGACGCAAAAGGTGCACTTGTCAGCGGTTTGTTGAATGGGATTGAAAAAGCGCGCATCGTAGGGACAGGCATTGATGCAGTACCCGCAGCCAATACATTTGGGGTAATCAATCAGCACCAAGCCGTCCTCCCGCTTAAACGTCGCTTTTACCGGACAGACCTCAACGCACGGCGGGTTATCGCAGTGGTTACAAAGGCTCGGCAGGCTAAACCGTTTGACATTGGGCTGATAGCGACCCTGATCGGTGACGACCGCACCCGCCGGGTCGGAGACCAGAGAGCCTTGTTCGACCACCTGCACCCAGGTTCGGTAGACGCCCACCGGCACGTTGTTTTCGCTCTTGCAGGCCACCACGCACGCCTGACAGCCGATGCATCGGCGAACGTCGATCACCATCCCCCAGTGGTGGGGCAGCTTGGAAACCGGGTACAACCGGTCGAAATTATCGTGAACATAGCCCACATGACGGGAATTTTGAATGGCCGCCATCCAGGCGGTGGGATTCGACCATTCGTCGGGCTGGTTGAACTCCGGCACCGTCCAACTGGCCCAGCGCGGTTTAGTCTGGTAAAGCCGTCGCGCCGCGGCTTCCCCGGACCAGCGTCGGCGGCTGGTCACCGTCTTGACCGTTTGGGCGCGGACGCGACTGCGCAAGAGGGTTCCCGCTGCCGAAACACTGATGGCAACCAAGACCAGATGGCGCATAAGCCGACGCCGCGATATGCCTGGCTGCAGTTGCTCCACGCTTTCACCCCTCGTCTGCCATCGGGCCGGGCGCAAATCGTTGGCCTCTTGCGCACGATCATCGGTCACGGGAGATTTTTGTGGGTACTCACCCTTATGATCGTACTCCGCCTAAACCCGTTCGGTCATGACCCAGGGAGTCCAAAGCCGTTGACCAGAAGTCGCTAATCCGAGCCCATTTAGCGACGCCCGAAACGGCCAGAAGGGTCGCCGTCCCCGATCTTCGGCCCACCTCGGACAGTCCATAGGGCGCAACCCAAAACCGTCCTTCGGCCGCATCGACGAACCCGCGGCCAAACCCCCGGCGAAATTGGCCGGTTTGACGCGCGGTCAAGCGATTTCCATGCGGATATCCCGACTTGAACTCGGAGGTTGCCTAAGAAGCATCTTCTTTTTTTTCCGGCAGGCGGCTACACTGGTAAAAGACCGCCGTCACTGTGGCGCCGGGATGCCTTCCGCCAGCACATGGACCGAAAGGAGGCGGGCAAATTGGGTGAGCGCCTGCCCTACGCGGCCATCCTGCCCCAAGCCTATCAGGCCTTGCGGGGTCTCGACCAGGCCACCGGGGACTTGGGATTGGACAAAGCGTTGCTGGAGTTGGTCAAAGTTCGCGTGTCCCAAATCAATCGGTGCGCTTTTTGCATTGACATGCACACCAAAGACGCCCGCGCCTTAGGCGAATCGGAACAACGCTTGTACGGACTCAGCGCTTGGCGGGAAACCCCCTACTATTCCGAGCGGGAACGGGCAGCCCTGGCCTGGGCGGAGTCGGTGACCCTGCTTATTGACTCGGTTCCCGACCGTCTCTATGAGGAAACCAGAAAGTGGTTTGCCGACGACGAACTGGTCGGCCTCACACTGGCGGTCGTTGCCATCAACAGCTGGAACCGGTTTGCGATAAGCTTTCGCACCCTCCCCGGCTCCTATCGCGGACACCAATAATCCCCCCGCTCCCCATGAGACCGCCTGCCGCGAACTGCGACCGGCGGCCGCGGACTATCCGCCGAACTCGGGCCCATCGGCGGCGGCGTGACTCGGGCATAAAAGAAGGCTAGACACCGCGCCAATGGCCCCGTTTCATTGCCTGGGGTCTGTCGGAGCAGGGCGAGGCCGTCTTGCCATGCCGGACGAGCCTTCGCAAATGGCCGCTGAACGACCCGCGGCAGGATCCGCCGGAATCCCGGCCGGGCCGCTGTTTCAACCGTACGCTCCCGATCAATTGGCGCTGCCGATGGATCTCCAAGAGGCGATTCCCCCACGCCACGTGGTGGGTGTGGTCCATGGTGCCATCGACCGCATTCCGGACGCGACCGTTGAGGCACCGCAGGTCGGTGGTGGTCGACCTCCGCACCACCCGAAACTCCTCGTTTACGCCTGTACCCAGCGCGTTTACTCGTCCCGGCAAATCGCCAAAGCTGCTGGCTCCCGCCATTGCGCCCCACCGGCGAGCGAGCCCGGGATTAACCTCATTACGAGTGGCCTGGGTGTCAGCCGTGGGACCGGCACGTCGTGCGTGTACCAGACATGAAAGTCGGGCTGATTGCCGACCACGTGGAAAACCGCATTGAACAGATGCTGGGGGAGCAAGGCATGACCCCGTGTCGACAGCTGACTTTGCCCCCGATATTTCCCCGACGTGCGTTCCGCCAAATTCAACGATAAGCCTACAGAGAACACGGGCATCTATCATATCAGTACGCGGCTTGCAAATGTGTGATGTTGCTTCGGCTCCAACCGCAATGGAGTTTGACAACGGAGTGGAGTGGGCCGGTCCGCGGACGGGTCCGCACCGGACGCCGGCTTAACCTAAGCCGAGGGTTGGCGTATTGAGCGGCGATGCCCGCCAGCGGCAGGAGTTAGGCCGGCAGCGTCGATGGGGCCATGCCGTATACCCCGGGGGAAACCTTTGCCCGCATTGCGATCCATCTATTACGCTGACGTTCTGCTGCCCATTTGTTGGCCATCTGCTTAAACGAACGTGATAAACATGACACACTATAATTTTAGAATATGAGTAACCAGGAAAGCGGGGCATCGTTCATGGCGGTTGTTAGGCTCCAACGACGAGGAGTGTTGACCATTCCACGTGCTATCCGTCAAAAGTTGCAATTGCATGAGGGCCAATCCTGGGTCATCCGCATTCAAGACGAGCGGCACCTTGTGATCGAGATCCTTCCAGCTTTAAGTCCTAACGATCTCTATGTTCGCCATCCGATCAACGAACCTATTGACGATACCGAGTGGCACCATGACCTGGCAGACGCCATGACGGCCAATCAAGAGCGGGAGGAAAGGGGCCAGGCCTGACGACTACGTAGATACCAATGTGTTCTTACATGCTCAAGCGCATGACCCCCATACTGCGGCGTGTCAAGCTCTGCTTCGATTAGCGGCAGCCGGTACGGTGACCATGTGGCTGGACCCGCTGGTCCTGCATGAATTGACCTACGTGTTGCCTCATTACGTCAAACAGACGACCCGCACGGCTGTGGCACTCTATGTCCGAACCGTGCTGAATTGGCCGGGGATCCAGATCGAAGACAAATCTCTGCGGTTCGGCGTACTGGAAACCTGGGAAGTCGACTCGCGTTTAAGTTGGACCGATGCTGTTCTGATTCAGCGTGCCCCGGAGACAGAACGCGGGGTATGGAGTCGGAAGTACCGGGATTTTGCCCGGTATGCGATCCCAGAGTCCTTATGGCCGGAATAGATCGGGTTTTCGAGGCAGAAGGCGAAGTATGCCATCAAGCGTGTGGATAGCTTTGTGGGCAATCCAGGCCTAGACAAGGTTTCCAACGTGACATCGGGCTTGTTGATGTGTCTAACGGCCCGGGATAACCTAAGAGGCCGCTCCGCCCCGGGGGCAGAATAGTGCGGCATTTGTCTGTTCAGTTTTCCAGCGGCTTGGTGGCACGTATGCTGATTATCCCTCCGATAACCTTTTTAAGCGGTGGTAAATCTTTTCTGACTACGCTCCACACAGCCTCCAGGTCGATATCCAGGTATTGATGCGCAATGATATCGCGTAATCCGGCAATATCTCACCACTTTACCGGGCTCCGTCGCAAGCAGTTCGTGGGGTAGTCGTTTGACCATTTCCCCAATATTTTCTCGCGCCTTCCTGACGGCCAGTTGAATGAGTGGTCAACAACCCCGCCCTAGGGCGGAGCTTACAGGTACCTCCGAGGGAGATCCCGCGTCTGGCTGGTTGACAGCAGCCCTACGAGCAATATTGCCCGCCGCGAGGGTATCGGCACGGCCAGCGAAGCCACACCCGATACACCGCAAGGAGGCTTGATTCGAACGGTTGCGTTTAGCGATCAATCCACAATAGGG
>JAJZZA010000035.1 GCA_021797825.1 Bacillota bacterium
TCTTCTCCCTCTGGGAGGCGTATCACACCTATCACGGGTTGTCTCACAAATAGTCAACCGCCGTATACCGAACGGTACGTACGGTGGTGTGGGGGGACGGAGGCGAAACGCCTCCTCCTACCCGATGGAGGTGAAAGTCCTCCCGTGAGCTGACCACAGCGAACGAAAGGAAGTGCAACTGCATGAGGGTGACCGAGCGTGGGAAGGAAGCATGGAATGAAACCGTGAGCCGATGAACAAGAACTGGATACGAGGCACGATGGAACAGGGCGAGCAGGCACATCACTGCAAAGCTTTTGTGGTCAAGGTGAAATCGTGTAGATCCAGCGGTTGTGCGGGGAAAGATCGCGTTCTTACCTGGGGAGATCTCGCCTCATGCCTGAAAGGGCGACGGCGCAAGCCGGAGCGAGAAGTCAGCAGAGGCCGTAGTAGCTGGGCAACCAGTCAAGGGCCGAACGAGAAGGAGAGCGGGAAGTTATGACACTTGGCGGTGCATCGCATCAGAAGCCTGGGCAACCAGGGCGAGACGTAATTGGCGCGGGTGAATCCCGTGTCAAAGCGGCTCGTGATGAAGCACGTCCGGCGTGTCAACAACAGGAAGGCTTAGGGCGAGACGGTCTGCTGACGCAGGCTCTATCGCGTGAGAACCTGGCAGCGGCGTGGAAACGCGTCAAGGCCAACAAGGGTAGTGCAGGCGTCGATGGATTGACGATTGACGAGACCTCGGAATTCCTCAGGACCCACTGGCCGCGCAGACGGGCGGAACTTCTGAGCGGAACCTATCGGCCTCAAGCCGTGCGCCGCGTAGAGATTCCGAAGCCGACAGGTGGCATGCGGGAGCTGGGTATTCCAACGGTCTTGGATCGGCTGATTCAGCAAGCCCTACTACAAGTTCTGCAACCGATGATTGACCCGATATTCTCGGAATTCAGCTATGGCTTTCGCCCAGGTCGGAGTGCGCATGACGCGGTGCTGCAAGCACAGCGCTACGCGCAGGAAGGCTATCGGGTGGTGGTCGATGTGGATTTGGAGAAATTCTTTGACCGGGTCAATCACGACATCCTCATGGATCGGCTGGCCAAGCGCATTGCCGATAAGGCCGTCCTGCGGCTGATTCGGCTCTACTTGCAGGCCGGGATCATGACGAATGGCGTGGTCATGGATAGGTCGGAGGGAACGCCGCAAGGGGGCCTATGCAAAGCTTTGCATAGGCCCCCCTATGCGAAGCAAGTAACTATGCAAAGTAAACCCTGAAAAAGTGCCTGTTACTGGACACATGCCTCGATTTACTTTGCATAATGTGTCTGGCTGCCGGAGCTGAAAAACCAGTGACAGACCGTCAAATGTCTTATGTTTCGACTAAAGGAGGTGTTTTTCGGGGTTCGGGGCGGCGATGCCGACCGTTTTCCTCAGCTTATTATGCAGAGTAAACTCAGCGCAAATACCTTGAAACCGGCGTGTGCGACCATTTACTTTGCATAGTCTCCCGCTTTGCATAGGGCGGACCTCTGTCGCCGCTCCTGGCCAACGTGCTGCTGGATGAAGTGGACCAGGACTTACAACGGCGTGGGCATCGCTTTGCACGATATGCCGATGACTGCAACGTCTACGTTCGCAGCCAGAAGGCTGGCGAGCGGGTACTGCTCTCGCTTAGGAAGCTTTACGACAAGCGCCACCTGAAGGTGAACGAGAAGAAAACCGAAGTGGGACCGGTCTTTGGCCGCAAATTCCTTGGCTATTGCCTACGGCGGTGGTCAAAGGACACGGTCAAGATCGCCGTCGCGCCCAAGGCGCTCGACACGTTCAAGCAACGCATCCGGCTCATCACAAGTCGGGTCGGCGGCAACGGCATGACCCAGATCGCTGAACAGATGCAGGCATACCTGCCGGGCTGGAAGTCCTACTTCCGTCTCGCGCAGACCCCGCACATCTTCAAGCATCTGGACTCATGGACGCGCCACCGCCTGCGGGCGATCCAACTCAAACACTGGCGCGTGGGCACGACTGTCTACAGTCGTCTCCGGGCGCTTGGTGCAACTCATGAGCTGGCCGCTCAAATTGCTGGCGGTGCTGGGCATTGGTGGGGACACAGTGAAGCAGGTCTGAATCGTGTCCTTACCGTCAAATACTTCGACGATCTTGGAATACCTCGACTCACATGACCTCAACTTCTCGAACCGCCTGGTGCGGACCCGCATGCCAGGTGGTGTGGCCGGGGCGCGGCTAACTGCCGCCCCCTATGCCGATCCACCGTCGAGTAAGGGGCGCCCCACATTCCCTACAGGAGGCCAGCGGTCCGTGAGGGTGTCATCGATTGCCGCGTCAGCTTAGGGCGACGTGGCACCTTTTCGATGGGGCCTTCCGCCCAGAGCATTTTGGCGCGTAACACCTCGAAGCTATAGCCGCGATCCATACGGTCCGTCGCCCGAATCAGGCTATTGAGGCTCTCCGTGTACCCATTCGTGACGGGATGGGCAAAATACGCCAAGATTTCCCCCTGCCAGTGTTTCCAAGCGGTAAGCACCTCCCCAAACGCCTCGCGGATCTCCCCTGACAACGCCTGTTCCCATGCCACAAACCGTTGCTCGGCCTGCGCACGACTTGTGGCCGCATACAGACCAAAAAAGGCTTCTTTGGTCTGGTGCACTGCCCCAAGTACGGGATAATTTTTGACCCATGCCGATAACAGCAGTGCCTCCTGATCAGTCAGGTCCGCTGTGCGCTTAAGCAAGATAAACCGGTCATGCATGAGCCCGCGCCGCTGGGCGGGGGAGAGCGCGATCCGCAACTATTTTCGCACCTGCTCGACGGCGGCATTGGCCATTTTCACCACATGAAACTTGTCCACTACAATCGTCGCCTGGGGCAATACGGCGCGGACGGCCTCTTTATACGGACGCCACATATCCATCGTGACCACGGCGATGCGGTCCCGATGCGGGATGTGGGATAGATAGCGCATGATCGTGTCTTTATTGCGATTGACTAAGATGTCCACAAGCGTCCTTTCCTGGACATTGGTTATTACGGCACGGGGCCGGATGAGGTGAATTTCGTCGAGGCCCAACCATGTGGGCGTTTCTACGCGACGACTCTCCTCCCAACGAGCGACCGCCTCTTTAAAAATTTGCCGGACGGTGCCTTCGCTGGCTCCCACGTCCTCGGCGATGTGCACAAAGGGGCGCCGCAAGGCTTCCTGGGCAATCCATGTCACCAATCGCTCCGTCATCAGCCGCTTGGCATCCACCGCCGGCAACGTTTCATAAAAGGTTCTGCCGCAGACCTGACAGCGAAAGCGACGGGTTTGCAGATATAACGCCACCCGCTTGCCATGCATGGGAAGGTCCTTGATCCATTGCGTCCGGCGACCAAACCCCACGAGCTGAACGGCGTGGCAATGCGGGCATGCTGCCAACCCATCACTCGTTTTTGCAGAAACGTGGTAGGCATCGTCTATCTTACGAACATCCGTGATCACGTATCCAGGAAGATTCAAGAGATTCGGCATCGATTGCAATGGCGTGCCTCTCAAAGGTATTTGTAGCGTCGATCCAATCATGGCCTACGATTTTTGCATAGCGTGCGGCGAACAGGAAATCAATCATAGCCTACGATTTTATAACGAGGGGTTTGATGGTACCCAAAAAGTTGGATCAACCACAGAATACGAATCCCCCGTATTTCCCCAACCTCGGTGCGATTAGAGAAGCCGTTGGACGCTTCCGATTTCTGGAGGAGGCCAAAACTGAAATTCAGTCACGACGCTGCCGTCTTCCAGGCGATCCAAAGAAAACTTAAGTACGATTAATATAGAGCAGTTTCCCGACCGAGCTGATCAATATGCGTACCTTGTGACCTGACCGCATTTCCTCATCATCCACGCCCTGGATGCCGGTCTGGTCTGGTCACAGAGGCTTGAGCCGCGGTTTCGGGGGCGAGAGTCCCGGTGGAATTCTGGTGCCGCAGGGTGCATGGCGGTTGGCGATAACGACCAGCCGGGTGGTACAATAGACCTCAAAGGGGGGTGTGTCGGGTGTTAAAGCGGCTAGACGGTCCCGACGCCGAGCAGTTCCATCGCTTCGTAGACGACGAGAACACCATTGTCGTCGTGGATGGAGTGCCGTATCTCATCGCGCGCCTCCCGTTATTGAACGAAGTGGGCTTGGAAATTGAGGGGGACCTAAACCTCGTCCCCATACACCGGGGGTTTGTCTGGGGTCCGTTCGGGTAGAACGGGGGAAAATGAACAATTTTGGTCGTGCTGACTTGCGGAACTTGGGAAAAAACTACCCCAAAATTTCTCATCAGACTCATTTTTCACTCAGTTTGACGGACCTTCTTCAAGTGCGCGGTGGGCTCCGCTTGCGTGGCAAATTGTCTATTCTTGGCCGCATGGTGAATTTGATGATGGCGTTTCTTGCCCTTATCGCTGACGGCGGCCTTTGTGTTGGCCAGAATGCGCTCAAAATCCGTGCCATACCGCCGATTGTGTTGATCCGGGAAGAGACTGCACCCTGGGTACTAAAATTGTCATCGTTATACACTCAACAGATGTTGCCACGAATACTCGCATTTTCCAGCATGTCACAGGCACGACCACACGCCGACCTTTGACGGGACTGGCCATGCCGATATACTGCTTGCCCTTGGCTGGTTAGGATGGCCGGAATTTCTGGCCACTCCGATCAAAGGCATATCCTGCTGACCTGTCCCATACATATCAAAGCGGCCGGGATGAGCGGTCCGGTTGCGGGGGAGGTGGGTCGGTGTCGGGTCCGTGGCAATATCTGCCTAATCCTTGGCGGCAAGAGATTGCGCAATTGTCCGAGGAGACGCACCGGACCTTGGAGGAAATTCGTTTTCGCCTGGGCCGCCCGGTACTGCTGTACGGTCCCGATTGGATTGAGGCTTTGGCCGGGGACGGTCCTAGGAGTCTGGACGGACCGCAAATGGAACGGATTCTGGCGGTCCTGGTCGATCACTCCATTTACGCCCGGGTGGATGAGCTGCGCCAGGGATACGTGACGCTCCCGGGGGGACATCGGGTGGGCGTGGCGGGACGCGCGGTGGTGGCAAACGGCCGGGTGGAGACGGTGAACCAGGTCTACGGTCTCAACATGCGGCGGGCGCGGGCAGTTCCCGAGGCCGGGGCCCACCTGCTGCGGAGATTGGCGGGATTGGGGGTGCGGGGTGGCTCGCTTCTCTTGCTGTCGCCGCCGCGCTGCGGAAAAACCACGCTATTGCGAGATCTGTGCCGAACCCTCAGCGACCGCGGCGTGCGGACCGTGGTCATCGACGAGCGGTCGGAAATCGCCGGTTTGGGCGGAGTCGGCGGGCCGGGATTCGATCTGGGTTTACACACCGATGTGCTGGACGGATGGCCTAAACCCGACGGGATAGCGGTGGCGCTGAGGGTGTTGTCGCCCGACTTGTTGATTGTCGACGAACTGGGGCCGGATGCGGACGTGGCGGCGGTTCGACAGGCGCGCTACGGCGGGGTGGACGTGGTGGCGACAATCCATGCCGGGTCGATGGCCGACCTGGCCATGCGCCCGGGGTTGGCGGAATTGGTGGATGCCGGGGCGTTCGATGCGTTGGTGCTGTTGAGCCGGCGCCTCGGTCCGGGAACGGTGGAACGGGTTTGGCCCCGCACCGCGCTGGCTGAGGACGGGCGGGCATGAAATGGATGGGCATGGGCTTGCTGCTGGGCGCGTCCCTCTGGCTGGCTCGGGTAATGGCCCGCCCGTATCGGCTGCGGGTCGCGGCGCTGGACGATTGGCGGCAGATGCTGGGACAGCTCGAACCGCTGATTGGCTGGAGGCAGATGCCTTTGGCGGAGGCCTTTGCCCGGGCGGCGCGCACGCATCCTGGCCGGCAGCGGGCGGTTGCCAGTCTGGTCGGCTCGTTGGGCAGTCGCGATGAGGACTTCGCCACGGCGTTTTCCCGCGCGCTGGCCGCCGATTCCGCCCTATTTGCGGAAGACCGGGAGGCATTGATGGCCTTGGCCCCGGTATTGGGGAAATCGGTGGCGGGATACCAAGTCCAGCACCTGGCCGATGTGCGCGGGGATATTGAGCGAATACTGGCGGAGGCCCGCCAGTACGGGCTCAAAAAGGCCCGTCTGGTCGAGTCGCTGGTGTCGGTGGCCGGCATCGCGGCGATCATTCTCCTGATCTGACGATTGGGGTGGAGTATGGCGAATATCGACCTGATTATGAAGTTGGCTGGAGTGGGCATCTTGGTCACGGTCACCTACAGTGTGCTGGAGCGTTTGGATCGGAAGGAATGGGGCCAGTTGGTCGCTTTGGCGGGCATCGCCATTGGTTTTTTAATGGTTCTGCGCGAAGTTTCGCAATTGTTCCAAACCGTTCGCACCCTGTTCAATTTGTAGGGGGCCGGCGCCGCGGGAGGGAGACAGCCGTGCAGTCAATTCTGCAGGTGGTGCTGTTAGGTCTGGCCATCACGGTCGTTCTCGTCACCATCCGGGAACAACGCCCGGAATGGGGATTCATCCTGCGGGTGGGCAGTGGCGCCGTGCTGTTGCTGCTGGTGGCGGGGCCGCTGACCCGAGTGGCGGGCGAGGTGGCGCACCTGGCAACCCTGGCCAATGTTCGGGGCATCTATCTGGGGCTGGTGCTGAAGGTCATTGGCATTACCTACCTCACCACGTTTGCCGCCCAGGTGGCATATGACACGGGGGAGTCCGGCACCGCCTGGAGAGTGGAAGTGGCTGGCAAGATTCTCATTCTGGTGCTATCCCTGCCTCTGATTGCGGCGATTACCGAAACTGTGCTCAAGATGATTCCATCGTAGCCCTTGCGGCCCGGAGACCCAGGAGGGGATATGCGAAAGCACTGGTTGGCCGGGTTATCGCTCGGTTTGGCGGTTCTGGCGGTGGCTCCCGGCGTAAAAGCCGCCAGTTTGCCGACGGTGGTGCAACAGCAGGCGAAAACGCTTGACACCTCTGCCCTGGACCGGCAACTCAACCAATTGGTCCGCGGCCACCCCGGGGTTGCCATTCCGGGGGTGGGGCAAATCGTGTCGGACCTGTTGCATCACCAAAACCCGTTCAATCCGCAGACCTTGTTGCGGGCGTTGGCACTGGCGGCGGCGGGCGACCTGGCGACCGAGAGCCGGCTCTTGGGCATTATCCTGCTACTGGCCGTGATGGGAGCGCTGCTGGGTCGTTTGGGGGAATCGGTCGCAGGGTCCGAGCGGGGCGGAATGGTGCAAGTCTCGCGGTTGGTCGTGCTGTCCGCCTTGATGCTGGTGGCGTTGCGTTCGTTTGGCCTGGCGGTCGGTCTGGTCACCAGCCTGGTGGGCGAGCTTGTTCACCTGATGGAAGCCACCATTCCGCTGTTGGTGGTGTTGATGGCAGGCTCGGGAGCGATCGCGTCGGCGGGAATCTTTCATCCCTTAATGCTGGCCACCGTGAATTTGGTGGCTGTGTTGACCAAACGTTGGGTCCTGCCGCTGATCCTGCTGGCCACCATTGTCGAGCTGGTCGGCGATTGGCTGCCGCGATTTTCGCTGAAAAACCTGGCTTTGCTGCTGCGCCAAACCGGTCTGACCCTGTTGGGCGGCCTCATGACGATTTTTTTGGGCGTGATGACGGTGCAAGGGGCCGCGGGTTCGGTGGCGGACGGCGTGACGCTCAAAACCGGCAAGTTTCTGGCCAGCACGTTTGTGCCGGTAGTGGGCAAGATGTTTTCCGATGCCATGGAAGCGGTGCTGGGATCGTCGCTGTTGCTGAAGAACGCAGTGTCTGTGGTAGGGGCGCTGGCCATCATCGTGACGGTAACCTTTCCCTTAGTCAAGCTCTTTCTCATGATGTTCCTCTTTCGGGTCGGCGCGGCCGCGGCTCAGCCGCTCGATGTGGACGGGGTGAGCGACACGCTGGCCACCATGGCGACCGCCGTGGGCTGGCTGGTGGCGATTGCGGGTTCGGTGGCGTTGATGTTTTTTCTGGTGCTGACCGTGGTCGTCAGCACGACCAACGGGGTCCAACTCTAATGCTGGCTTGGGTGGCCCAATGGGTCAAATCGCTCGTGGTCATCGTGCTGTTGGGAAACGTGGCCGAGTTCCTGTTGCCCAAAGGGGATTTAAAGCGCTATGCCGGTTTGCTGGTGGGGCTGGTGGTTCTGCTGGCCATGATTAGTCCTTTCGGCGTGATGTGGCGCGGTGTGGCGGTGCCTACGCTGAATGGGGCGGGAACGGCGGCCTCCGGTTCCTGGCAGACCGCGGTGGCCCAGGAAGAGTTGAGTCAAGCGCGGGCGATGGTGATGGCCCTGCCCGGCGTCACGGCGTGTCAAGTGCGGCACCTGGGATCGGGGGCGGTGGCGGTGAGCGTGACGGCGGATGGCCAGCAAGCCACCACTACCCTTATCCGCTACGCCAAAGCGGCGGTCGCCGTGGCCACCGGCAGCCAGCAGCCGGTGCGGGTGTTCATCAAGCGCCCCGCCGCCATGATTCACAACCGGCGCTCGAAGCCCTAAGACCAGAAAACGAGGGGGGAGTCATGCCGAGCGATTTTCGGGAGTGGTGGCAGAAGCTTTTGAGCCAGGACCGCCCGACCTTGATTCGTCTGGGACTGGTCGGTCTGTTGGGGGTCTTGTTGATGACGTTTGGGAGCTTGGGGATTCCGGCACTGTCTTTACCGAAGACGAAAGTCGCCGCTCCGCCGACCAATGCGCTGGTGGCGCAAGAGGCGGAGGTGGCGCGGCAACTGGCCGCCATTCTCGACAAAATTCCCCGCGTGTCGTCGGTGTCGGTGGCGGTGACCCTGAGCCGGAGTATCCAAGCGCAGTTTGCCCAACAGACTCCCGGCGGCCAGGGCAACGGCACCACCCCGGTGGTGGTGGCCACCGCCAGCGGTCAAAGCGTCGTGCCTTTGGATGAAATCGGTCCGTTGGTGGGCGGGGTGGTGGTGGTCACCCCCAGCGCCCAAAATCCGGTCGTTCGCTCCGAATTGGCCCAAGCGGTAGAAACTTTGCTGCAAGTCGAGCCCTATCAGGTGCTGATTCTGCCCAACTAACAGGCTTTGCGTGTGGCGGGAGGCCGTTTAGTGCGCGCGTGGTCACGGACCACGCTTTTAAAGGAGGAAGATGCTCCATGAAACGTCCGCAAGTTATCCGTTTCGCCGCGTTCGTCACGGTGTTGGCGGTTTTGCTGGGATACGTGGTGTACCATCGGACGAGTCCCGAAACAGCTTCAACCCCGTTGCAGACCACCCTGCGCGCACAAAGCGCCGCCGTCCAGTCGCTGCAAAACTATTTCGTCAACTATCGCATGCAGCGTGACCGGGTTATGAGCCAGGAGATTGCAACCTTGAAAAGTTTGACCGGCAATCCCGGCATCTCCACCCCAGCCAAAAACCAGGCCGCCCTGACGCTGGTGCGCGACACCCAGGAATTGAAGCAGGAAATGGCGATGGAAGGATTGTTGAGCGGCCGCGGATTTCCGTTGTCCGCGGCCACCGTGACGCAAGGGCAAGTGGTGGTGATGGTGGGTGCGACGCACTTGACGTCCCGGCAAATCGCCGTGATTGCCGACACCGCCACCCAAGTGACCGGCCTGCCGCCCCAGGACGTAGTCATTTTGCCCAAGTCGTAGACCAGTTAACGTTGCTCCGGAGAGGGACGGCCAAGGCCCGTCCCTCTAGACATTGGCAGTCGGTTATGGTCTAGTAATCAGTGATCGACAGCGGAGGTGTAGGCGTGTTTAATAAGATTTTGGTAGCCAACCGAGGGGAGATCGCCATTCGGGTCATGCGGGCGGCGCGCGAGTTGGGCGTGAAAACCGTCGCCGTCTATTCCGATGCCGATAAGGACGCCTTGCACGTGCGATACGCCGACGAGTCGTATCCGATAGGCCCCGCGCAGGCCTCCCTCAGCTATCTACATATTCCCAATTTGATTAATGCCGCGGTGCAAACCGGTGCCGAAGCCATTCATCCGGGGTATGGATTTCTCTCCGAAAACAACCATTTTGCGCAAGTCTGCGAGACCTGGGGACTGGTCTTCATCGGTCCGCCGGCCGAGGCGATCAAGCAGATGGGCATCAAGGCGGACGCGCGGAACATGATGCGCGAGGCCGGAGTGCCGGTGGTGCCCGGTACCGAAGGGACGGTCACCGACCTGCACCAAGCGATGCGGGTGGCGGAGGAGATTGGCTACCCGATTTTGGTGAAGGCGTCGTCCGGGGGGGGTGGCCGGGGGATTCGGATCGTGGAACAGCCCGATGCCTTGGGGGAAGCTATCGAACGGGCCAGCCGGGAGGCGCGGTCGGCCTTTGGCCAAGGGGATGTGTACCTGGAAAAATTCCTCCACAACCCGCGGCATATTGAAATCCAGGTGATGGCCGACAAATTTGGCCGGGTGGTCACGCTGGGCGAACGGGAGTCCTCTTTGCAGCGCCGCCGGCAGAAAGTGTTGGAGGAATCGCCGTCCGTAGCCCTGACCCCCGAATTGCGGGCCGCCATGAGCGAAGCGGCGGTGCGGGCGGCGCGGGCGGTGTCGTACACCAGCGCCGGCACCTTGGAGTTTTTGCTGGATGAGGCCGGCCACTTTTATTTCATGGAGATGAACACGCGGGTGCAGGTGGAGCATGCGTGCACGGAAATGGTGACCGGATTTGATATTGTCAAAGAACAGATCCGGGTGGCCGCGGGATTGCCCCTGTCCATCGCGCAAGAGGAGGTGCGGCTGTTCGGGTGGGCGATCGAGTGCCGGATTAACGCGGAAGATCCGGACAACCAATTTCGGCCCAGTCCGGGGGCGGTCACGGTCTGGCAAGAAGCCGGGGGACCGGGCGTGCGGGTGGATACCGGGGCGGAGACCGGCACCGTGGTGCAGCCGTTTTATGATTCCCTGTTGGCCAAGCTGGTGACCTGGGGTCGCACCCGCGAGGAGTCCATCGCCCGGATGCGCAGGGCTTTAGCGGAATTTCGGGTGGAGGGCGTCAAAACCACTATCGATATGCATAAGCAGCTGATGGAAGACCCCGAGTTTAACGCGGGCCGAATTCATATCAATTTCCTGGCCGAACGGTTCAAAGGAGCCTAACGGTTGCAGGTCGGAAAGCAGGCGGCAAGCACCGGGAGGAGTGGAAAGGGTAGCATGGGCGAGCAAGAGCGGCCGCTGACAAACCAAAAGACCATTCCGGTGGTGCTGATTGCCAACGACGTGATTGGCACCATCGCCGGAATTGCCGCCACCGAGGTGGATGGTGTGGCCGGGATGAGCGGCGGATTGGTCGAGGGAATTTCGGAAAAATTGGGGAAACGGACTTCCGGCAAAGGGGTTCGGGTGGACGTGACGGACCAAATGGTGACGCTTGACCTGTTCTTGGTCGTGCAGTTCGGTGCTAAAATCCCCGAGGTGGCGGTGCGGGTGCAAGATGTCGTCAAACGGCAAGTCGAGAGCATGACGGGGCTCGGCGTGAGCAGTGTCAACATTCATGTGCAGGGGGTGGCGATTTCCCCCGGGGGGCCCGAAGATCCCGAGTCGGCGGAGTAGGAGGAGTTAAGCATGGCGCGGCATCATGCGCGAGAATTGGCCTTGCGTGTTTTGTTTGAACAGGATCTGGCCCACACCGCCGTTGACGAGTTGTTGGAACGGACGCTTAAAGGGGTAGGTTCCGACGACCGCGCGTTTGCCACGCTTTTGGTCTCTGGCACCAATGCCCATCTGGCGGCGCTGGACACCGTCATCGCCGCGGCGGCGATTGACTGGAAAGTCCGCCGGATGCCCACCATTGACCGCAATATCCTCCGCCTGGCGGCTTACGAGATGGTTCATGAGCGTTCCGTGCCCGTTTCGGTCATCATCGATGAAGCGGTCGAACTGGCGCAATCTTACAGCACCCCGGAGGCCAAACGGTTTGTCAATGGGGTGCTGGCCACCCTGTCCCGTACAATTCGCCCGGAAGGTGATCCCGATCGGGTCCGATGAGCGTGCCGTGCTGGGTTTGGACACCAGCGCCTATACGACCTCGCTGGCGGTGGTGGTCGAGGGCCGGGTCGCCTACCAGAGTCGCCAGCTATTGCCGGTGCCGGCCGGACGGCGCGGTCTCAGTGCCCAGGAGGCGGTGTTCGGGCATGTGCGGCAGCTGCCCCGGTTGGTCGCCACATGGCGGCAAAGTATGCCGATGCCGCGGATGCGGATGGTGGCGGCCTCCGCCGCACCCCGTCCACAAACGGATTCCTACCTGCCGGCTTTTGTGGTCGGTGCCGAAACCGCACGCTTGCTGGCGCATCTTTGGGACGTCGAGCTGTTTCCTACCACCCATCAAGAAGGGCATATCCGGGCCGGGTTGCAAAGTGTCGGCCAGCTTCCCGAGGGACCGTTTTGGGCGCTGCATGTTTCGGGGGGGACCACGGAACTACTGGAGGTGGCGCCCCGTGCCGGGGGCGGTTATGCGATTCGGGCGATTGGCGGCACGGATGACCTTTACGCCGGGCAATTGATCGACCGGGTTGGCGTTCGGCTGGGGCTGCCGTTTCCCGCCGGGGAGGCGCTTGAGCGCTTGGCGGCGTCCGCTTCCGAAACTGCGGCGATTCCCGTTCCCCGTCCCCGGCAGGTCGGGCATCGTTGGGCTGTCAGTTTTTCCGGACCCGAGACCGCGGCTCAGCGCTTGTTGGATAAAGGGGCCGACCCGGCTGCGGTCGCCCACGGGGTAGAACGCGCCACGGGCCGCATTTTGGCCGGGTTGGTCAAGGCGGCGGTGCCCCCTGGATGGTTGTTGGTGGTAGGAGGGGTCGCGGCCAATCTGACGCTGCGGGCGGTCATGCAGGCGGAGTTGGCCGGGGCTGCGGGATGGCAGGTGCTCTTTGCCAACCCCGATCTGAGCCGGGACAATGCGGTGGGCGTGGCTCTGCTGGGATGGGATCGGCTGGCGGCCAGCCTCTAATACCGGGAGAGAAAGGCGGCGGGTGCATGGGACAAGCGATAGTGTTGGATGGCAAACGGGTGGGCGCCGAGATTCGGCAAGCAGTGGGCCGGGAGGTTGAAGCCTATCTGAGCGCCCACGGGCGGCGACCGGGACTGGCGGTGGTGTTGGTGGGCAATGACCCGGCGTCGGAAATCTACGTGCGGAACAAACGGCGGGCGTGCGAAGACGCCCACATGCATTCGGTGCAACGGCGGCTGCCGGAGACGGCGACCACCGACGACGTGGTGGCGGTCGTGCGCGCGCTCAACCAGGATCCGCAAATTCACGGTATCTTAGTGCAGTTGCCGGTTCCGCGCCACGTGGACAGCAGGCGGGTGCTGGCCGAGTTGTCCCCCGACAAGGATGTCGACGGGCTGACGGAAACCAATCTGGGTCGGTTGGCGGCTGGCCAGGCGGGCCTTCGCCCCTGCACGCCGATGGGCGTGCTGGCCATTTTGGATCGCTACGATATCCCCCTCTCTGGACGGCGGGCGGTGGTTGTGGGACGCAGCCGGCTGGTGGGATTGCCGCTGGCGCTATTGCTGATGGCGCGCGACGCCACGGTGACGGTGGTGCATTCGCGGACAGCCGATCCGGTCCGGGTGGTGCGAGACGCCGAGATTGTGGCGGTGGCGGCGGGTCGCCCGCAGATGGTGACCCGGGAGTGGATTCGGCCGGGAGCGGCGGTGGTCGACGTGGGCATCAACCGGACTCCGCAGGGACTGGTGGGTGATGTTGAGGCCGGAGTGGCCGAGGTTGCGGGCTATCTGACGCCGGTTCCGGGGGGGGTCGGGCCGATGACGATTGCCGGTTTGCTGCGCAACACCTGGCAAGCGTTTTTGGCGCAAGAGGCGGATCGCACATGAAGCCGATGACGGTGACCGAACTGGTGCAGGGCATCCGGCGGGTGGTCGAAGGCGTTGTCGAGTGGCAACGGCTGTGGGTGGTCGGGGAATTGTCCGCCGTCAAACACCACAGTTCGGGTCATTGGTATTTCCTGATCAAAGATGCCACCGCCCAAATCCGAGCGGTCATGTTCCGCCGCGACGCGGCGGCGTTGAAAGGGCCGCTCAAAGATGGCATGGCGGTCCTGGCGTTTGGCCGGGTGGGGGTTTTTGAACGCGACGGCCAGACCCAGTTTTATGTTTCGGTGGTCGCGGAACAGGGCCAAGGGCAGGCGGAACGGGAACTCGAAGCGTTAAAGCGCCGACTGTACGACGAAGGATTGTTTTCCCGGGCCAAGCGGTCTATCCCGCTGCTGCCGCGCGGGGTCGGGGTGGTCACTTCGGGCAGCGGCGCGGCGCGGTATGATATTGAAACGGTGATTGGGCGACGCTATCCGGGGATGCCGATCATATTGTATCCGGTGCAGGTGCAAGGCAGCGGCGCGGCCGAGGCGATTTGCCGGGCGGTCGCCGCCATGCAGACGGAGCCGGTCGATGTGCTGATCGTAGGCCGCGGCGGGGGATCGCGCGAAGATCTCATGGTGTTCAACCAGGAAGCGGTGGTGCGTGCACTCTACGAGTCCAGGCTGCCGGTCATCTCGGCGGTCGGTCATGAAATCGACACCACCCTGGTCGATCTGGTGGCGGATTTACGCGCTCCCACCCCGTCGGCGGCGGCGGAATTGGCGGTGCCGCTGCGAGAGAGCCTGGCGGCTTGGCACCAGACCTTGTGGGCGCGCGCCCGGAATGCGGTGGAGCGCCGCCTGCGGTGGGAGCGTGACCGGCTGGGGGGATGGACCGGGCACGGCATTCTGGCACATCCCGAAGGGATGGTGCGGGACCACCGGCATCAGCTGGACCGCTTGGAGGAGCGCTCGGATCGGGCGCTGGAACGGGTGATGACGCAAACCCGCCATCGTTTGGAACGGGTGGTGACCCAGTTGGCGGCGTTGAATCCCGAGGCGCCGTTGGTCCGGGGTTACGCCTACGTGACCTCCGCCGAGGGGAGGCTGGTGTCGGCCGCCGACATCATAGGGGGCGAACGCTATCGCGTTCACTGGTATAATGGGGCGAAATGGATGACGCCGGTGGCGGACGAGCGGGGGGAAAACGCGGATGGACGAGACCAAGGCGCCTGAAGATGTCGGGCAATATGAAGCCATCATAGCCCGCCTGGAAGAGATCATTCGCCTGCTGGAAGGGGGGCGGGCACCGTTGGCAGAGAGTCTGCGTCTCTTTCAGGAAGCCAAACGTTTGAGCGGGATCGCCAATGACCTGCTGGAACGGGCCGAAACGGTTCTGCACGCCAGCACTCGGGCTGAGGAGGGCTAATGCCGGAAATTGCCCAGTGGCTGGTGGAAACCCGGGTCACCATTGACAATTGGATTCGCGACGACCTGCCGTGGCGTCAAGACCTGGCCGGCACCGTGGAGGAAGCCATGCGCTACTCGCTGTTAGCCGGAGGCAAACGGTTGCGCCCGCAATTGGTATTGGCGGCAGCGGCGCTGACCGGTGAGCCCACCGACCGTTTCCGGCTGGCGGCGTTGGCGGTCGAATATCTGCACACCTACTCCCTGATCCATGACGACCTGCCCGCCATGGACAATGACGATTTGCGCCGCGGGTTGCCCACCTCGCATAAAGTCTATGGGGAAGCCATGGCGATTTTGGCCGGCGACGCGCTGTTGACCGAGGCCTGGGGCAAGATGGCGGCGTTGGCCGGGGAGGGGTTTGATCCGGCGCACGTGGTGCGGGCGCTGGCGGTGCTAAGCCGGGCGGCGGGACGCGGGGGACTGATTCGGGGTCAGGTGCTGGATCTGGCCGCTGAGCACCAGACGGTGGGCCTGGAGCAGCTCGAGGAGATTCACCGGCTCAAAACCGGGGCCCTGTTTGAGGCCTGCTGCATTCTGCCCGCGGTGCTGCAGGGGGACCCGGAGGCCGAGCGGCGGCTGGCGCGGTTCGCCCGCCACTTTGGGTTGGCTTTTCAAATTGTGGATGATATTTTGAATGTAATTGGGGACCGGACGGTACTGGGCAAGGCGACCGGTACGGATGTGGCGCTGGGCAAGGCCACCTATCCGCGGCTCTTGGGGATTGAGGAGGCGCGACGGTTGGCCCGCCACCACGCCACGGAGGCGGATAAGGCGCTGGGCGGAGGAGCGGCCGCCGACGTGTTGCGGGGTCTCATGCGGTTTGCGGTGGAGCGGGAATGGTAGGGATGGCGGGGATCGGTGGTCACGGACCGGCGCGAAGGAGGCAGGCAAAGGCATGTCCAGATTATTGGAAACCATAGCGTCGAGCGAGGACGTAAGAGGTCTTACGCTCGCTCAACTGGAGCAGTTGGCGGGAGAGCTGCGCGAGGCGATCATTACCACCACCGCCCGCACCGGCGGTCACATCGGGGCCAGCCTGGGGGCGGTGGAAATTATTCTGGCGTTGCACACCGTCTACCGCACCCCTCGCGACAAAGTGGTCTTTGACATCGGACATCAGGCCTACGCGCACAAATTGCTTACCGGGCGGCGCGAACAGTTCGGGTCCATTCGGCAACTCGACGGATTGTCGGGATTCCTCAAACGCCGGGAAAGCCCCTACGACGTGTGGGAAGCCGGACACGCCTCAACCTCGCTGTCGGCGGCGCTCGGGATGGCGGTGGCACGGGATATGCGGCAGGAGACGCATCAGGTGGCGGCGTTGATTGGAGACGGCGCGCTGACGGCGGGAATGGCGTGGGAAGCGTTAAACCATATCGGTCATTTGAAGACCCGGATGGTGGTGGTGGTCAACGACAACTCCATGTCGATCGCCGCCAATGTCGGCGCATTTTCCCGTTATTTGACCGGACTGCGCTCGGCGCCCGGCTACACCCGACTGAAACAGGACATCGAAGCCCTGTTGGAAGCGGTGCCGGTGTTGGGGGCACCGCTCATCCGCACCGCGGAAAAAGTGAAGGATTTGGCGCGGCACGCGGTCGTTCCGGGCAATGTTTTCGAGGAATTGGGCTTTAAGTATTTTGGTCCGGTGCGCGGCCATGATTTGGGCGATTTGATTCCGGTATTGGCGCACGCCCGTGAATTTGAGGGGCCCGTGGTGGTGCATGTGATAACCCAAAAGGGCAAGGGCTATCGACCGGCCGAGGAACGGCCGATGCAGTTTCACGGGCCCGGGCCGTTTGAGGTCGACTCCGGCCGTTTCATCAAAAAGGCAGGGCCGCCGTCGTACAGTCAGGTCTTTAGCGAGACGTTGGTGGAACTGGCGGAAAAACGCGAGGATATCGTGGCGGTGACCGCCGCGATGCCGGATGGGACCAAATTGGAACTGTTTGGCGACCGCTTTCCGGGCCGGCTGTACGATGTCGGGATTGCCGAACAGCACGCGGTGACGTTTGCCGCAGGGTTGGCCGCGGCCGGCATGCGCCCCGTGTTTGCGGTGTACAGCACCTTCTTGCAGCGAGGGTATGATCAACTGGTGCATGATGTCTGTCACCAGCAACTGCCGGTGCTGTTCGGCATTGATCGGGCCGGGCTGGTGGGCTCGGACGGCGCCACCCACCAGGGTGTCTTCGACTTGGCCTTTCTGCGCCCGATTCCCAACTTGGAGATTGCGATGGGCAAGGATGAACGGGAACTGAGGAATTTGGTGACGGCGGCGCTAGAGCGGCCGGGCGCGGTCGCCATCCGCTACCCGCGGGGCCAGGGCCGCGGTCTCGATCTGTCGGGACCGCCTGATCCCATCGAATGGGGGCGGGGCGAGTGGATCCATCAGGGACGGGACTTGACCCTGGTGGCGTTGGGCCCGATGACCTACACGGCGCTGGCCGCCCGCACCGAATTGGAGCAACTGGGGTATCGGGTCGGCGTGGTCAACGCTCGGTTTGTCAAGCCCTTGGACACCGCGCTGTTGGCGGAGGTGGCGGCTTCCAGCGGGGCGCTGATGACGCTGGAAGAACACGTGGTGGCCGGGGGATTCGGCGCGGCGGTGCTCGAGTGGGCTAGCCAAGAAGGGGTGTCGCTGCCGATTCGCACGGAAGGGCTGCCCGATGAATTTATTGATCATGGGCCGGTACCGCACTTTTTGGAACACTATGGTTTAACCGCAGACGCCATTGTGCGCAAGGCCAAAAGCTGGCTGGGGCCCGTAAAGAGACGGGCGTGACCGGTGAAAACGAGCAGACGGCTTGATGTGCGCATGGTGGAGGCCGGCCTGGTGCAGAGCCGCAGTCAGGCGCAAGCCCTGATTCTGGCCGGTAAGGTGTTGGTCAACCGGCGGCTGGCGGTCAAGGCGGGAGGGGTTGTGCGCCCCGAAGACCACATCGAGGTCCAAGAGCGCCTGCCGTATGTCAGCCGGGGCGGTTTGAAACTTGCGCGGGCGATAGAGGTTTTCGGGCTCTATCCGGCGAATTGGACGGTCGTGGATGTCGGCGCCTCCACCGGGGGATTTACGGATTGCTGGCTTAAGCATGGGGCGGCCGAGGTTTACGCCGTGGACGTGGGCTATGGGCAGTTGGACTGGCGGCTCAGGACGGATCCGCGGGTGAAAGTGCTGGAGCGCACCAACGGACGTTACCTGCGTCTGGCCGATCTGGCCCGCCAGCAGCCGGTTGACGCGGCTTCGGTTGACGCGTCGTTTATCGGGGTGCATTTGCTGTTGGGGCCGTTGGCTTCCATCGTCCGTCCGGAAGGGGTGGTGGTCGCATTGATTAAGCCGCAGTTCGAAGCCGGGCCGTCCCGGGTCGGCAAGGGCGGGGTCGTGCGCGATCCGGCCGTGCACCGCGAAGTTCTCGAGCGGTTTATGGATCGCATCCCGGCATTGGGCTACGGGGTCGAAGCGCTGGCACCGTCGCCGGTGCGGGGACCGGAAGGGAATATTGAATTTCTGGCGTGCTTGCGGGTAGGCCATGCCGGGAGCCAGGCCATCGACCCGCAAGCCGTGATCATCGAAGCTTGGGAGAAGGGGTCGCAGCCATAATGCGGGTATTGGTCTGGCCCAACCCGGAAAAGGATCAGGTGCGGGGTCTGACCGCGCAGATTCACCGCTGGCTCACCCGGCATCATGTGGACATGATGGTTCCGGCCGAGTTGGCCGACGCCATCGGTTTGCCCGAACTGGGCCGGCCCTGGGACGAGATTATGCGGGAATCGGTGGTCTGGACGATTGTTCTGGGCGGGGACGGGTCGTTGCTGCGGGCGGCCAAGCACCTGGCCCCGTTGAACAGCCCGATTCTGGGCGTAAACCTTGGACACCTGGGGTTTTTGACCGAGGTGGAAGTGCCGGACCTCTATGCGGCCCTGGCCGCCTTGCTGCGCCAGGAATACGACCTTGACGAACGCCACCTGCTGGAGGCCCGGGTGTTGCGGGACGGCGCGCCGGTAGCCAGTTTCCAGGCGATGAACGACGTGGTGGTGACCAAGGGGCCGTTTGCCCGCCTGATTCATTTGGAGACGTTCGTCAACGAGGCGTACGTCACCACCTACCCGTCCGATGGACTGATTGTGGCCACCCCGACCGGCTCCACTGCCTACTCGCTCTCCGCCGGCGGTCCGGTGCTGAGCCCCGATTTGAATGTGATGGTCCTGACCCCGATTTGCCCGCATTCATTTTTTGACCGGTCGATCGTGATTGACACCAAAGAGACAGTTCGCATTCGGGTGCGCACCACGCACCGGGACACCCTGGTCACGATTGACGGACAGGAAGTCCATCCGCTGATGGATGGCGATGAGGTGGTGGTAGCGGCCAGTCCCGGCACCATCCGGCTGATTCGGCGCCCGGGCTGGAGTTTCTTTCACGTCCTGCGGGGCTGGAGAAAGGGGCACTAATGGCGGACATACGGCACGACAAAAGGAGCCGGCAATCTCTTATTCAAGAGATTATCAGCCATCAGGCGGTGGAAACCCAGGAAGAGCTCGCAGACCTGCTGGAGGCTCGCGGGATCCAGGCGACCCAGGCTACCGTGTCGCGCGATATCAAGGAGATGGGCTTGCTGAAAGTGCCTTTTCGGGAACGACACCGCTACGCCTTGCCGGAATCGGGTGCCAGCGGGTCGGCGGAACGCATGAAAAGAATCTTGCGGGAAGTGCTGCTCGGTTATGTGGTCAGCGAAAACCTGGTGGTGGTCAAAACCGTGTCGGCGGGCGCCGAGGTCGTGGCGGAGGCGATAGACGCAATGCAGTGGCCGGAGGTGGCGGGAACCGTAGCCGGGGAAAACACGGTGCTGGTGGTGGCCCGTTCGCGGGCGGATGCGCCTGGCTTGGCTCGGCGGCTGGAAGAATTGAAATAGGAATGGTGAGAGATGCTGCGCGCGCTCAGGCTGGAAAACTACACATTGTTTGATGCCGCGTCCTGGGAATTCGGGGAGGGGTTTACGGTTCTGACCGGGGAGTCGGGGGCGGGTAAATCTCTGGTCATGGAAGCCATCACGGCGGCTCTGGGCGCGCGCCTGCCGGCAGACCGGGTGGGTTCCGGAGTTGGCCCGCTGCGCATCCGGGCGGCATTTGAATTGGGTCGCGAGCATCCGCTATGGGCTGAACTGACGGGCTGGGGAATCGACCCGCCCGCCGAGGACGATGACGGCTGGTTAATCATTCAGCGCGAGTTGACCCGCGAAGGACGCGGAACGGCGCGGCTGCAAGGACGTCCGGTGCCCCTGCAAGCGATTCGGCAGTTGGCGCCACAGCTAGTGGTCGTCGCCAGTCAGCACCAGGCGCTGCGAATTGTGGAGCCGGCGGCCATTCGGGATTGGGTCGACGGTGTGGCGGGACTGGAAACCGAGCAGTTGGCGGTCCGCCAGGCGGTGGCGGCGTTGCGCGAAGCCGAGCGGCGGGTGGCTGAGGCGGGGGCGCAGCGGGTCGCGCCGGAGGAGGCCGCAGCGTTGCGCGAGGCGTTAAGTGAAATCGAATCGCTGGCGTTAACGGCCGATGAGGAGGAGCGCCTCGCGGCCGAACTCACCCGCATGCGTGGCGGACAACGATTGTGGGAAGGCTATCACCAAGTCCGCACGCTGTTGGATGGGGGCAACGAGGCGCCGGGCCTGTTGAGCACTTTAGGCGAAATCAGTCGGATTGTGGGAGCGCTGGCACGCATCGACGACAGACTGGCGCCGCTAGGGGAGTCGCTTAGGGAAATTGAGGCACGGACCTCGGATTGGGAGCTCGATCTGGCACGCTGGGCGGAGGATTTGAATTTGGATCCGTTGGCCTTGGAACGGGTGCAGGAACGGGCCGACCGCATCGCGCGCATCAAACGCAAATACGGGCCATCATTGCCAGACGTGTTGGCCGAGGCAGAACGGATCCGGCGGGTGCTGCACGATTTTGACGAGGGAGAGTGGGAGCTGACGCAGGCCGCGCGGCGCTTGGCGGAGACCCAAAGGCTCGCGGCGGAAGCGGCCCGCGACTTGTCGAAGCGCCGTCGCGCCGCGGCGAACGCGGTCGCCGCGAGATTGCGGGGGCTGGTCCGGGAGATGGATATGCCGGGGGCCGAAGTCGAGTTGCAGATAGAGCCGGCACCGCTCTCCCCACACGGCAGCGACGACATGGATTTGCTGTTTTCGGCCAATCCCGGGCAGCCCCTGCGGCCGTTGTCCAAAGTCGCCTCCGGCGGGGAAATCGCGCGGGTCGCGCTGGCGATGGCCGTGATCGGCCGAAGCGCGGACGGGACCGCCTATCTTTTTGATGAGGTCGACGCCGGGCTGGGCGGGGTGAGCGCGGCCCGGGTCGGGGAATTATTGCGCAAGTTGGGGGATACCACGCAAGTGATTGCGATTAGCCACCAGCCCTCGGTCGCCGCCCGGGCTCACGACCACTGGACGGTCACCAAGATGGTTGTCGCCGACGAGGCGCGCTCCCGTACGCTGCGCGTGGTCGGGGCTGCCCGAGAGGATGAAGTGGCGCGTATGCTGAGCGGGTCGGAGACCGGGGTGGCGCTGCGCCATGCGCGGGAGTTGCTGAGCGGAGAGTCCGACGGTGACTAGCGCGGTGCCCTGGGGGCATTCGATTGTGTTGAGCGCCCTGGTCAGCGCGGCGACGGCGCAAATGGGGAAATTTGGCTTGGACGCGGTCAGCCGTCGCAAGGCACGGCTGGAGCGCCTAATCGGGGCCGGAGGCATGCCCTCTGCCCACGCCGCAATGGTGGTGGCGCTGATGACCGGCGTGGAGGCCGCGGACGGATGGCGCTCGACCGCGTTTGCGATGGCCGCGGTACTGGCGCTGATCGTGATGTACGACGCAATGAGTCTGCGCCGGACGGTGGGACGGCAGTCGCGTTATCTTAACCAGGTCCGCCGGCTCAATTCGCCAACGCTGACCGACGCCGCCGAATTTCCCGAATTCGTGGGCCATAACTTGTGGGAGGTGCTGGTCGGCGGGGCCTGGGGCGGGATGGTTGCCCTGATGCTGGGAGCGGGACGCCCATGAAAGTGCTCATCGCCAGCCTGCCGATTGGCACCGGCCATGATATCGCTGCGCGGGCGCTGACCGAGTCCTGTTTGACCCGCGGGTTTGAGGTCGAGTTTTCCCATCATTTGGTTGGGCGCGCCCGGTGGGAGACGGCAATGTATTTTCTGACGATTCACCGGTTGCCGGCACTGTACGCCGCCGCATTCCGCCAGGCGGACCGTTCGGAAATGGTGTGGCGCCGACATCGCCAGAACTGGCGGAGGGTCGGACAAAATCTTTTGGACGAGGTCTATCAGGCGCATCGGCCGGATGTCGTGCTGGCCACGCACCCCTTTGCCCTGTCGGCGTGGGCGGCGCTGCGCGAACGGCGGCCATCCCTGCGGCTGGTGGCGGTGCTGACCGATTTGTCGGTCCACCGGTTTTGGTTTGAACCGCTGGCCGACGCCTATGCGGTGTGGCTTCCGGAACAGGTCGAAGAACTGCGGCGGTACGGCGTGCCCAGCGAACGAATTTGGCCCACCGGTATTCCCATTCGGGCATCCTTTCAGAACGGCAACCTGTTTTCGCGCTACCGCCAGGGGCCGATTATACTGTTGGGCGGGGGGTTGGGTTTTGGACCATATTATCGCATTTTGAAACAGTTGTCCGGGCTTCCCCACCCGGTTCTGGCGATATGCGGCCACAATGAAAAATTGCGTTGGCAACTGGACCAGCATCGTTGGCCGGAACGGGTGACGGTGTTGGGCTATGTCGACCATATGCCCGAACTCTTGCGGCAGTCGCGGATGGTGGTGGGCAAACCGGGCGGAGTGACCGCCGCCGAGGTGGCTCAGAGTCAAGTGCCTTGGGTGGTGACGCACTGGATTCCGGGGCAAGAACAAATCAATCGCGATCGTTTGATTGCGCATGATTTAGCCGTGCGGGGCGACACTAACCTGCAAGCGGTGGCGATCGAGCTGTTGCGCGATGGGTCTTTTGCCCGACAAAAAATGTTGGAGGGTCAGCGATTGTGGGCGCGTCCGCTGGCGGCCGATCACATTGTCGAACGCTTAGCGGGGATGACCAGCAAATCTTAGAATCACCGCCAGTGGGTTCGCCCCGATTCGGCCCGGAACCGTTTTTCGGTCCGGGCTGTTTCCTTTCCTGTCATCACATGACTCGGTTTCCGGGGGTTCGGGTGCCCTCGGTCGCGCACGTTAAGGGCAAGACGCGCGAGGCAATGAGGAGGTGATGGCGGGTGGCTAGGGGACAACACGATCGGGGGCGCCAGGGCTGGCGGCGCAAGGCAGCCGGTCTGGCGGGAGCGGTGGCGGTGGTCGCGATCGGATTTTCGTCTCCGGTCGATCGATGGATGGCGCTGCCCTCGCCGATCGAGGTGCCGGCGGGACAGGAGGTGGCGTTTGCCTGGTCGCCATGGCTGCCCTGGCCGACGGCATCCTCGGCCCAATGCCGCCCGCTATTGACCGGACACGGTTCGCGGCTGACGTTGCTGGCGACGGGGGCCGGCTATTGCCGCTTGCCGTTGCGCTGGTTTGGGTGGTTGCCCTGGCGTTCTTTGCCGGTTAAGGTTACCAAACCGGTCGACGTGATTCCGGGAGGCGAATCGGTCGGCGTGCTGGTGCATACCCGGGGATTGCTGGTGACCGGATTTTCGCCCGTGGAGGCCAGCGTTGGGCGGCGCGATCCGGCAGAAACGGCAGGCATCCAACGCGGGGACATCATCGTCCGGATCGGGCGGCGCACCGCCGGGTCGGGGAATGGATTGCGGCAGGCTGTGAATCGAGCGGGTCATCGGCACCGCCCGGTGGAGTTGACAACCGTCAGCGGGAAACGGCGCCAAACCTGGCCGGTGTGGCCCGTCTGGTCGCCCCGGACCCACCGTTATCAAATCGGGTTGCGGACAGAAGATCGCGCTAGCGGGGTGGGTACCCTCACCTTTTATTTCCCGTCCTCGGGCCGCTATGCCGCGCTCGGCCACAGTCTGACCGACGGGCTGACACGGCAGCCGGCGGCGGTCCTCGGGGGCCAGATCCTGGGGGCCGCCATTGTCGGGATTGTGGACGGGACTGCGAACCATCCGGGGCAAAAAGTCGGGGTGCTGGCGGGTTCCCGCAATATTGCGGGATCGGTTCGGCATAATGGAGAATTTGGCATCGTGGGCCGGCTTCGGCACCCGCCATTTTTGGGTCCCGCGCGTCCGGTCCCGATCGCCTTGCCGGATCAGGTGCGCCCCGGTCCCGCTCGCATCCTCACCGTGTTAAAGGGGCAACAGCCGCAAGCCTTTGCGATTGACATCCTGGCCGCGACCCGGCAGACCGCCCCGGAGACCAAAGGGCTTCTCTTTAAAGTGACCGATCCCCGCTTGTTGGCCAAGACCGGAGGGGTGGTGCAGGGCATGAGCGGCAGCCCCATTTTGCAGGATGGGAGGTTGGTCGGCGCGGTGACCCATGTCTTGGTAGGCCGACCCAGCCTGGGTTTTGGCTGCTACGCGTATTGGATGGTCAGCCAGTCGGCTTTAAGCGATCCATCCCCCGGAGATTAGAACAGTGCTCTAAACTCAACTGTCTCAGGTCAAAATTGGGCATTGTGCGTTTGTTTATGCGGCTTTGCGGGATTTTTGACCCGGACTTGACTTCTGGCGGCCGTTGATCCGGTCGCGGAGTGGTGCCGGAAGTTTTCGCACCAACGCTTGCTAAAGGGCCCACTAACTGGCCCGTTAATGCATTAAAGAGGTCTCATTTCGGAGTCGCGGACCATGATTGGCATCGTTAACTAATGTCGTCGTCATCGAGCGGACGCGTTGTCGTCGGCTATAACGAGATGAGGTAAGAAAAGGAACGGATGGGCTTGGGGGAGTCGCTCAGTCCGAAGGTGGATTTCGTCTTCAAGCGAACTTTTGGCGCGGAAGCTCCTCAGGACGTGCTGGTCAGTTTCCTCAATGCGGTATTTGAGGACGCGGGACACCGTTGATTGCGAGCCTGGAGATTCTCAACCCGTTTTCGGAAAAGGATGCCTTGGGACAAAATGTCCGTCCTGGACGTCATAGCGCGCACCCAGTCGGGCATGCGGGTGGATTCAGGCGACCGATTTTAAAACTGGAAAATGGAGGGTCAACGGGCTGTTGAACATCTCAGGCTGGGCTTGCTGGCGGCCGCTGGTATCGGCCAAACGCTCGCTGATCACCTGTTTGCAAGGCCCACACGTCGGCTAATCCCGACCACCAGTGCCCGCTGCATAGCTCGTCGGCCTGCACCAACTGCCACAGCCGTGCGCTGAGATTGCGGTGCGGTGAATACGTCGGCAGCCAGAGCCCGGTCATCCCGAGGCATGCCGCCTCGGCCATCACCGAGGCCTGGCGTGGCTAGCCGGCATGATCCAAAGTGACGATTGGCCGCCAACCGTCCTCCTGAGGGCCCGCGCCGCGGATATTGATGATCGGTTCATCGCCCCGCACCGTCCCCCGCAGCAGCTCGTGGTCCAGGCGGCCCGGAACCGACAAGACGCCGATCCCCCGGAACAGGATCGGTGGCGGCGGCCGAAGCCGCGCGCCTGGTCACCGGGTATCGCTCTCGCAGGCGGATTGAACGCTGGCCTGTCACCCGGAAACCCCGGGGGAGCCACATCCAAACCGTCCCATTCGCCACGCGTGCGCGGCTGGCCCGCGCGGTCATGCGGTATTCGAGGGGTGTCTGGCGGGGGCTGGGGGATGACCTGCCCGGTGCGGGTTGCTCCCCATCAGTCGCGCACTGCCCACCCCGACGGCGGGATCGCCGCGGCCACTCCCTGCAATGGCTCGCACCCCTGTGCCCCGACCTCAGAGCCTGCCTGACGACGAAGTCGTGCGGCTGTACGGGCAGGGGAATGCGCGGGTGGTGTGTTCAAGGGGGGATACAGCGGCTCCTGCGGCCGAAGGGTTCGATACCCGAGGGCGCACCGGTGCGAGTGGGGACGCTACGGCCTTCAGGCCGAAGAGGATTCCATAGCTCCGTTCATCCCCGCCGTTCGCAGTCTCGCGCATGGCCTCCGAAAAAAGGGGGGGATTAGCGACCTGTGCCCCGAATGGGGGAATTAAGCCCCGGGAGGATGGCGAAATGATTGTCACCGCGGCGATTAGAGATCGTGGCGCTATGTGCTAATATCAGCGTCCGGCACCTTTTGCGCAAATGCCGGCATATCTGCACTCGGCAAATATGGCTGGTCGGTTCCCTACACTGCGCGAATACAGACGTTTTATCGGCACGACTCCGGCCACATCCCTCTGGGGAAGCGATGTTCCTTTCGTGTAAACCCGCGCATCGGTGCTCGGCGAAATCTCCCCAGGACCCGCGAGCCCGGAGAACCAGGTTGGGGGGCTATGGCGTGTCGCCACAGATCGCGCGAGCGCTTAAGAAAGCCGATGGGGAATTTCGACAGTAGCAGGGATTTGGCAGGTAAACAGAGAATCGTTCGTCAAATTCCTCCAAGGGGAGGATGGGGGGGTGGTGTCAATTGCCGCCAATTGGTGGTTGTTTGGCTGGCTGATTGTGGCCATCTGGCTAGGCATCATGTGGGTTATGGCTCAGCATGGCCGGGAACTGTGGGGACGGGTGCGGGCCATCTACAGTCATCCGGCAGTGGTCGAATATTGGCGAAAAATGCAAACCGGCAGCGATTCTTGTGATGATGTGACGGAAATCGAATCTCCGCGGGAAGAAGGAGATCCGGAAGAATAGGAGAAGTGTTAGGAGAAGCGAACTGGGAATTTTTTACGGCAGGAGGCAGGAACATTGGCGATAAAGATACTCATCGCAGACGACAACCGCGAATTTTGTGAGCTAATCAAAGAAGCCATTAGGCAAGAAGACGGGTTGGATGTCATTGGGGTATCCAATCATGGAATGGACGTTCTCGATTTTCTGACCCGGCAAGTGCCGGATGTCATCGTGTTGGACATCATCATGCCGCACTTAGACGGGATCGGAGTGCTCGAACGGTTAAACCAGATGGATCTCGAGCGACGTCCGAAAGTGGTTGTCCTGACCGCATTCGGGCAGGAAACCATGACCCAGAAGGCGCTGGAATTGGGAGCCGATTACTATATCTTAAAGCCTTTTAACTTGAAGGTGCTGGCGTCTCGCATCAAGCAACTGGCGGGCGCCCCGCTGCCGGAGAAAAAACCTGCGCTTCCTGCCGGCAAGCTGTCGCTGGTCCCGGTCAAGCACCTGGACGTGGAGGTAACCAATGTGATTCATGAGATCGGCATTCCCGCGCACATCAAAGGGTATCTTTATCTCCGCGAAGCCATTCTGATGGTCATTAACCAGGTGGACCTGCTAAGCGGCGTGACCAAAGAACTGTACCCGGCGATTGCGGTGAAATACAAGACCACCCCGAGCCGGGTTGAGCGTGCTATCCGTCATGCCATCGAAGTGGCGTGGGCGCGCGGCAATGTCGACGTCATTAACGGCATCTTTGGCCATACCGTCAACCGTGATCGGGGGAAACCAACCAACTCCGAATTTATCGCGATGGTAGCGGATAAGTTGCGGATGCAGATGAAGGCGAGTTGAAGGGCAAGGGGGCGCGCATAGCGCCCCGTGTGCCTTTTGGAGCGGGAAATGGGAAAGGGGCCGGACTGCACCGCCAGTGAGCAGGTGACAATGATGGGGCAGGCGGGAAGGGTTGGCCTATTCGCATCCCATTCGGGGCATCCCATCCCCCCTGCGGAAGGGCGCGATATCGACTCGCCGGGTGGGTTCCACCCGGTTTGCTATCCATCGGAGACGTGACTCTCTTCCTCGCCTGCCAAAGGATCCGTGGTGCGCGCACCAGATTTTGCCCGTACTGCGCACGCGGGTTAATCCCCCTGGCGCCGGCAACGCCCTCCCGTCTCAGGGTCCGGGATTGTACCGCACCGGGATGTATGTCCGGGTTTGGTGGGAACGGACGCATTGTAGAGACTCATGCCCGTGGCGTGCTGCCCAAACAATTTTGGCGGCAAGCGGGATTAGCCGTAACGGATCAAATCCTTGATGGCGTTTTTCATGTCTTCCGTGTTTACGGTGGCGTTGGACAATTCGGTCACGTGCTCGGCCACGCTGCACGCGCTGACAATGCGGGAAACTTGCTTTACCGCGCCTTCGACCGCTGCCACTTGGGTGAGGATAGCCTGACACGATTCTTCGCGTTGGACCATGGCTTGAACGCCTCGGACCTGTCCTTCGATCCGCCGAAGCCGTCGCAAGATGTCATCCATATCCCAATATACCTGCCGCACTCTTTCTGCTCCTTTCGCCGAACGGCGCATTAACGATCCGGTTGCAGCGTGCCGTTCTGCCAGGCTTCATCGACACGCCGGTTCCAGGATTCCCAGGTTTCGGGCATCGGGTGGTGTGCAGACAGCCAGCCGAGAAACCACAGCATCGCCCGAAATTCCTCGGCCCGGATGCCCAGATCCCGTGCCAGTTCGGGGACAGCGGGGTGGGCTTCCAGTGCCTGGAGCAGCGCCGGCACCTCAATCCGCGACTGGCGGAGATACGGACTGCCGGCGAATTGGCCGGGCTCTTGGCCGATCTGCCGGAATACAACCCACAATGGAAACTGACGGTTGCTGCGGTTGTCAACCCAATAGTCTGTCCGCAGTTCGGATTCGTCCACAACCATCGCCCCTCTCCCCAATGATAATCGATCCGCTTGCCGGATCAATGCGCGATGACAAATAAGGGGAAAAAGCGGTCGACGGACCGGGTCAACCCTGGGTTCGGGCCTAGTTTTTTCCCCTCGGCCAGCAGATTGTTGCAGGCTTGATCTCGAGCGGGCGGGGGCAGTGCGATGCATCGGGCTCCCCGTGGCGTCCGGCCGCCCCGGCTGGGGTATGCGAAGGGTCCGGTGCGGACCGCGGCCGGAAGAGCGCGGGCGAGTTTAGGAGGAATTGGTCGGCAACGCGTTCCCGTTCTGATGGACCTATCCAATTCTGATCATCCCTCACCAAATCTGGTGCCCTCTTCCGGGTTCATCGCGCCACCGCCGGTTAGGGCCGTTGGCCGGTCGTCCCCCAAGGCGGGACAGACTCCCACAGTACGGGACGGGCCGGTGCCCCGTGGTTTCTGGTCCACGGGCGGGCGCTCACCAGGTTGTCACCGAGCAGTCCTACCGTTAGGCAGGAACGGGTGAGCAGTCGCTCGCCGAATCCCCAGGACTCACCGTAAAGCTCGTCTCGGCCACTATGCGTAAATTGATCGCGGCATTAACATCCGGTCATGGTGCGCGTGGCAAACGGGGCAGGTCCACTCCCGTACCGACCGCGACACTTTCGGGACACGATACCCACAGGTCGAGCAGGTTTTGCTGCTCGGAAACCAGCGGTTGACCACCACCACGCTGACCCCGTGGTGGGCCGGCTTATATTCTAAATGCCGCCGAAATTCGCCAAAGCCCATATCGGCAATGGCTCGGGCTAGCTTGGGGTTTTTGAGCATCCCCGCCACGTTCAGATCCTCGATGGCGAGGACATCGAAACGCGCAACGAGATCCGTCGTCAGTTGAAGGAGCGCATCCGCCCGGATATGCGCAATCCGCGCATGGCATCGAGCAATACGCCGTTGCGTCTTGACCATGTTCTGTGACCAGGGGATCCGCATCCCCTTCGGGATCGGGTCGCCGGGCTTGGGCCCAGCACGGATCTTGGCGGATTCCGTCTGGCGACTGACCGGTTGCGATAACCGCCGAAGCTGACTTTGTGCGGCGGCATAGGCTTTCGGTCCCCCAATCTTCTCGCCGGTGGAGAGCGTCGCCAACGCCGACACGCCCAAATCCACCCCGCCCCCCGTTTGGTTTTCACGGCGGACGCCAGGCGGGTCCGGCATCTCGACGCTGACGCTCAAAAACCAGCGGTTGGCGGTCCGGGAGATCGTGCCGCCCGGCACTTTCCCCACGAAACGTAATGATTCGTGCATCCGCACCCCGCCCAACTTCGGGATCTGCACTTTGCCGCCCTTGACGGTAAATTGCGAGCGAAAAGCGGTCGTAGCGGCCCTTCTTCTTAAAGGTGGGATAGACCCGGTGCCCCCGAAGAAATTCTGAAACGCGTGGCCCCAGTGGATGATCGCCAGCCGGGGGGCACTTTTCGTCACATCGAGCATCCAGGGAAACTGCTCCCGTTTGCGGGCGTTCAATTGCCGCCGCAGGGCCGCCTCGGACGGTTTCGGCAACGTGGGGGCGCCTTTCCGCGCATCATATTGTTGCTGCCATTGATCCCAGGCCCAGGTGGACGCCAAGCGCGCCGTTCCCGCGGCTTGGCGAAAGTGCGTCTCCTGCCCATCGTTGGGATCGAGGGCAATTTTATGGGCCGGCATCATGACGACGCTTCCTCCACCGCGTGCTTCACGCCCTGCAACAATTTCTGGTTCTTGCGGGAGCGGCTGCCATACAGGCGGGCCGAAAACACCGTGATGATTTCGAGGACATCCTGCGCCACCTCTGCCTCAAAGGGGGTGTCGTCGCCTTGGTTGAGGATCACGACTTCCACGTGCTTCGCTTCACAAATGGCAAAGACCAGTTCCGCGCCGAAACGCAGCAGGCGATCTTTGTGCGTGATGATGAGCCGATCGATGCGATCGGCCAGCATGTCATTGAGAAGACGCTGGAGACCCGGGTTGTGATAATTCATCCCGGATCCGAGATCCGCCACGACCGCAAGGGTCTACCCCGGACGGGCGCAGTAGAGTTTCCGCACGTGCTGTTGCCGCGCCAGGTCGTCTTGCGGGTCGTGGCTTGATACGCGGGCATAGGCGACGGTGTTTCGCGTCACGTCCGCACCAGCCCGGAAGCGTTCGGGGCACAGCTTCGCCAAGTCATAGCGACGATGGCCGCCGGCAGTGTGCTCCGGGCCGAGTTTTCCTTCGCGTTCCCAACGGCGTAACGTGGAAATCGATACGCCGAAGGCTTGTGCGCCTTCAGGAATAGTCACTAACGTGGTCATAGTAGACAGGTTAGCATAGAGGTTTAGTGAGATTGCAAGGAAACTGCTCAAGCCCTCTCGTCCTATTTAAAGATCTGGGTGGTCCGCCATTTTTGGTAAAAGACAATGCCTCTGCGTTGGATGTGATTCTGAACATCTTTGTCATCGATCTGGTCCAAAATGGACAGGTCAACTATATAGGGGATCGAGGATTCCTCCAGTTCCCGGGAAATCCGCACTAATACCTTGTGCGTCAGTTCCTTGCTTCCGACCAGTGTCAAATCAATGTCCGATCCCGTCTTGTAGTTCCCCTTAGCCCGAGAGCCATAGAGAATAGCGTGATCCACTTCGGGATGCCGGTGCAAGATATCATGGATGGCACGAATCGTTTGGTCTGACAGGCCAAATTTCATGAGTTCTTTTCCTCGTCTCGCAAGTCCTGCATACGCTGGATGAGGGTTTCGAATTGCGGCAAATATTCCTCGCGAATCGCAGTCAGAATTCTATTGGCCGTCTTTTCATCATACATATGGGCACTTTGGTTCCGATCCCCAATCATATCCATCCACACCTCACCAGCCTGAATCAGCCCGACCTTGAAGGCTGTACGTACAACATCCCGTGATCCGTACAAGCCTTGCGTGCCTTGATACTCGAGAAAGTCCTTCAACACGTTCCAAGCCAACTCATAGGTAAATTCGAAAGCTTTTATCATCCCCTGCTGTTCGAGGTCAGATAATGGACGAGAATCGGCTAGTCTTTTAGCTTCTCGCAACCGGTCCAAAGCATGATCAAAGTGGGCCAAACGTTGCGTCCAGCGAACATCCTGATCCGACACGAGAACCGTCCCCTTTCTTCAGAAAAATTATAGCACCACACAGATCATCGATTCCCACATATTTGGGGAACAGCGAACTCGCCAATCACGCACGCTTAGATCAGACATTGCGCACCGACAAATTCTATTTGAGGAATTTACTCTGAAACGGCTGAGTCATCCCCAGTTTCGCCCACTTAAATAGATTGAATATTATGCGCAAAGGAAATGGTGGTCACTCTGTCGAAGAAGTAAGTTTCCACAAACCACTTCGAGGAGGACCACCATGTTTGGACTTCAGTCTATCACAGCCGACTTCACGATGCACGGGACGTTGCGGAAGTCGCAGCGGACAACCTTGGCCGTCTTGGTGTGGGCGCTCATGCACCACCCGGTGTTGGAGATTGCGGCCCTAGGCCACCGTCTCGCCGCCGCCCATACCACGACCGCCAAACCCGCGATTAAACGGGTCGACCGCTTTTTGGGGAATCTCCGGGTGGATTTGGAGGTCGCCTGCGGCGACCTGATGACGACCGTCATGGGGTCTGCGCGCACCGTCTATCTCCCCTGGGACTGGACCGATCCGAAAGCCCAGGATGGGGGCTTCCAAACCCTGAGTATCAATGTGCCCGCCCATGGCCGCGCCATCCCGATCGCCTGGACCACCGTCGCCAAGGTCGACCTGAAGAACCGCATGCGGGATTACGAGGAGGCGTTGTGTGCCCGCGTCGCCCGTCTCTTCCCGACGGGCTGCCACCCCATTCTCCTCGCGGATTGGGGCTTTGCCACCACGCGCTTCTTTCGGTTCTTGGACACGCTCGGCGGGGATTGGATTATCCGCAGCCAGGGCAGCGTGTGGGTCCAATGGGCTTAGGAATGGATACCCCTGAGCCTGCTGGGCAAGCGGCGCCCGCTGCAATTAGACGGCTCGGTCCAGTATGGGAAGCAGGCGGCCGGCGGATCGTATGTCGGTCGCCTGGTGGTGTATGCCGACACTGCCCACGCGAATCCCGGGTTTCTCCTGGCCTCGGCGGGCTTAGATGACCGCCCGTGGGGCGAAATCGTGGCCGCCTATGGTCAACGGTTTACCTACGAAGAGTCGTACGTGCGCTTGGAAGTGACCGCCTAATGCGGCCACGCGGACGAGTTTGAACTCTGTCTTAGCCAGGCAGGGGACTTGATATGAGAATGGTCCGTCATCACCCGGCTTATCCGAACGGGAAACCCGACGGGGAGTGTAGCATGCCGGGAAACGGCCCAAGTCCGTCAACCATCCGACGGCGACTGCGGGTCAGATGACCGGGACGATATGAGGATAAAGGCTGATCGGCCTGAACGACAGCGAGAGGGGTTTTATCTTCAGCTGCGGCGGAACGATGGGTGTCAACGCCGCATGGACGCAGGGCGGCACAGAGTGTAGGACTGCGACCACCACCATATCGTGCGTCCGCCCAGCCGCCACCCGCGGAAAATCGCCAACGTCGTCTCCGACCATCGTCCCTGCTGGTTCAAACCCGCCTAACCAAGGATGACCTCAACCGGAACGCTGACCACCGGTCAGCTATGCGCCCCGGCGCTGAATATCCGGCAAGGTCACGGAGTCCCCGTAGTAGTCAGCGGTCGGCAAAGCCGGCCACACGGCCAAGGGGGACGGTTTATTCTCTAAGACACGTAAGCAAGGATGCGTGAGGCATCATAAGTCCCCAAGTCGTCTTGGCCCAGCTACGGCCTGTAGTTGCTGAGTAAATGGAGAGCCGTATACATCGAGAGGTGTACGTACGGTTCGGGGGCGAGCATCCGGAAACCCGTCTCTGCAAGGAGACCTCGGCGCTGGATGCTTAGCCTACAC
>JAJZZA010000036.1 GCA_021797825.1 Bacillota bacterium
TCTGTCCCGCCTTGTGGGACGACCGGCCAAGGGCCCTAAGAAGCGGCGGCATGATGAAGCAGGACGATGGCGACAGATGTGGTCAGAAGTGGTCAGATTTGGATAAGTCCATCAGAACGGCCCGCAGCGTATAGTACAACCATAGGCGCGTGCCGTCGGCAATCGGCATTCCGTCCCGTTCGCGCAGGGAATCGGCTACCGCCAGCGGATTGCGGACGCTAATCAGGTAGTCCGTGGGGGGCAGGAACCGCCGCCAAAACGGCATGGTAATCGTGGTCCGGGGATCCTTAACGCCCACACCGGCTGCGATGCGTACCGTGCCAGCATTCGTTGCACTTGCGGGCTCAAGGCGGGGATCGTGTGCGCAGCCGGGCTTAAGTTCCCAGGGAGTGTGCCAGGTCAAGCCAAAGAAATGCAGCAAGGTATCGGTAACCATCGTGACCCGTTTGTTTTCCGAATAGCCACGTGCGTTGAAACGGTTTACCATCTGGCGATCGTCATCGCCCACGTACACCCCCATATTGTTGAGCATATTGGCCAGCAATGAGGTGCCACTACGATGCATGCCCAAGACGGCAAACACGTTGGCAGCCATTCTTAACCTACCCCTCTCTCGCCAACACCCGGTTGGTGGCGCGGCGTGAAATATAGACGAGTTGGGCGGCCATCAGCGCGGTGCGCACCCAAGCCGCCAAACCGGTCCCGAGCGCGAGCCCGGCTGCGCCCATAGGGCGAATCAGGACAAGGTCCAACGCAATATTTACCGCAATGGTTATTGTACTATTCCACAATACAATTCGCGTAGCCCGATTGGCAAAGAGGATTTTGGACAGGAAAAATGTCCAGCCGAAGGCCGGCAGTCCCACCGCCCAGTACGACAAATCGCGGGCGGTGAGGGCGGTGGAGGACTGGCCAAACACGCCATGCTGGTAGACCAGAGATAAGATGGGCACGCGAAATGCGGCCAGGGCCAGGGCGGTGGGGACCAATAGGGCGGTGGAATAGACCAAACCCAGGCGAACCAGACGGAAATACGCGCGCCGGTCGCGGCCGTTGTGGGTTTCGGCCAGGCGGGTGAAGAGCGGGGTAACCAGGGGGTTTAATAAGAGGGTTACCGGCAACTGAGAGACCACAAAAGCGTAGTTGAGCGCGGCAACATTGCCGGTAGCCAGTCCCGACGCCAGCACCCGGTCGACGATGAGGCCGATGGTGCCGACCGAGTTGGCGTAGAAAAAAGGCCAAGACAGCCTCAAGGTTTCCCGCATCCACGGGTGGCGGAGATGCCAGCGGAAGACCAGGCGGATGTGTTGGCGGCCCAGTGTTGACCACAAGTAGACGGTTTGGCCAAAAACCGCCAGGGTAAAGCCAATGGCCACGCCGGTGATCCCAAGCCAAAGGCCTAGACTGACAATGGTGCCGATGCGAACCACGTTCATAATCAAGGGTGCGGCCGTGGTCGGCGCATACACCCGGCGGGATTGCAAGACGCCGGTGATGAGACCGGACACGGCCCACAACAGCACGGTGGGCAGCATCCATCGGGTCATGGCGACGGTGAGGCCAAATTTTTGGCCGTGGTAGCTGGGAGCGATAACGTGCGTAATGGGCCCGGCCAGCACTTCGCCCACCAGCACCAGCGCCAAGGAGGCCAAGGTGACGGCGGTAAAGAGTTCATTTAAATAGCGGGCGAGGTTCCGCCGGTCGCGGGGATCGGCCGGGGTGCGTCCCGACAGAATGGGAATCACCACGTTGCTCAAAGTGGAATTCAAAGTGCTGAAAAATAAGTTGGGCAGGACACTGGCCATAAGCCAGGTGTCTGTCGCCAAGGTGGTGCCGAATATGGCGGCCATGGCCATTTCCCGACTGAATCCGAGCACTTTGGACAAGGCGGTGCCGGCCAGGATGATGAGAGCGGCGGCCCGGGTGCCGACGGCCCGGTGCATGCGGTTGGAAAGCGCGCCGGGTGAGGCCATCGGCTATGTGTCCCGTTCCGGCGGACGGGGAGGGGGGGTGCCATTGCTCTGCTGGTAATAGCGCTGAAGTACCTCGACCACCTCCGGGCGGCTGAACTCCTTGGGCAACGGTTGATTGGCCTGCAGCATGCTCCGAACCTTGGTTCCGGAAAGATGGACCCGGTCCTGAACGGTATGCGGACAGGTCTTGGTTGTCGCCATTCCGTAGCACTGCCGGCAATAGAAGGCGTGTTCGAAAAAGAGCGGCGTGATGCCCAATGCCGCCTGGTCGAACTCGCGGAAGATGCGTTGCGCGTCATAGGTGCCATAGAACGATCCGACGCCGGCGTGATCGCGCCCCACGACAAAATGCGTGCAGCCAAAATTCTTGCGCACCAGCGCGTGAAAGATGGCTTCGCGCGGACCGGCGTAGCGCATGGCCGCGGTATAGACCGCAAACAACACCCGGTTGTTGGGATAATAGTGGCGCAAGATGGCATGGTAACTTTCTAGCCGAACCGCGGCGGGGATATCGTCGGATTTGGTGGGGCCCACCAGCGGGTGCAAAAGGAGTCCGTCGACCACCTCCAGGGCACACTTTTGAATGTATTCGTGGGCCCGGTGGATAGGATTGCGGGTTTGAAAGCCGGCGACCGCGCTCCAGCCGTATTCGGCAATCAACGAGCGGGTCTGCGCGGGGGTCAGCATATACGGGGCGTAGAGATCCGGGGAAGGCCGGCGATAGACCGTCAGCGGGCCGCCGAGATAGACCGGCCCGGTGGACAGCAACCGGTCGACCCCGGGATGGGCACGGTCGGTGGTGCGAAAAACCCGTTCAGCCTCAAGTCCACGGTCGGGTCGGTACTTTTCCGTTACCGTCAATGCGGCATGAATGTTACCCGCCGCATCCGCCAAATGGACCGTGCGATCGAGGGAGATGCGGTCGGCTTGCTCTTCGCTGACCGCCAGGGTAACGGGTATCGTCCAGGCCAGGCCCTGCGTCAGGTGCATGGTATCACGCACCGCGACGTAATCGTCGTGACCCATAAATCCCGTCAGGGGAGAAAAGGCGCCGATTCCGATTTGATAAATGTCCGACAACACAACCTCATCAACCGTGAGCACTGGGCGATCAGGAAAGTGCTGAGGGCTATGGTCGGTGCGACGGTCTATCAGGGTTCCGCCATGGGGCAAGATGGGCATCAAGCTCGGGCATCCTTTCGTGGTCAAATGCGGGTCACGGCGTCACGATCCGAGTTGGGCACCAAGCCCCGCCGCGATAGATCAAGCAGAACTTGGCGGACATCGGATTCCACCGACTGGCGATCGCTTTGAACCCGAATGTCGGGATTCGCGGGCCGTTCATAGGGAGAACTGATGCCGGTAAATTCGGGGATTTTTCCGATGCGCGCTTGGTGATAAAGACCTTTAACGTCGCGCGCCTCGCAAACGTCCAAAGGACAGTCGACAAAAATCTCCACGAACTCGTCGGGAGCAAACAGAGCCCGGGCGCGCTGCCGTTCTTCGTGAAAAGGCGAGATCAAAGCGACCAGGACCACAACCCCGGCGTCGACCAGAAGTTTCGCGGCGTGTGCGACCCGGCGCACGTTTTCGCGTCGGTCCGCCGGCGAAAAGCCCAGATCCTGGGTGAGGCCGGTGCGGAGGTTGTCGCCGTCCAGCAAAAACGTGCGCATCCCGCGGGCGTACAGTTCGGCCTCCAGAGCATTGGCCAGGGTGGATTTGCCGGCTCCGGATAGTCCGGTCAACCAAAGCGCATAACTGCGGTGCCCATTAAGCATTTGGCGGTGGTGCTTGGTGACAGAGAGTGCCTGGCCGGTGTTGAGATGTTTAGGCATAACCGCCTCCCGAAAATCATGCGAAATTTGCCGTGCTTGCCTGCCAGTTGGCCACCACAAACGGCCAGACTCGATCTGGCAGGGATTGCAGTCACCACCAAGCGGCGGTAATCCGTCCGGTGTCCGGTGATTGCCTGACCCCGGTTGTCGCGGCCGAGCTTCTAGCCATGCGGTCGCGCACCCGCGCGCGCCCAGCGGGGGGCCGCAGACTATCGGCGTGGGTGGTCATTGGCTAGATAATAACATGAACTGACGGCCCATTTTGTCGGGATAGCCACCGAAAAGAGCGGTTTGAAGCCATGGCCGACGAATTTAAGCGAATGCACAGGAAGAGTTGGCGGTGTCCGGGGCCGTTGCTGAGAGGTTGGGCAGTGGCGCGTCCAAACCGTGGCAGCCATGAGTTAGCGCGCCCGGTTTTGCCCGGCCGCGTGCAACCCGGTCAAGGCCCGCCGGCAGCCAGATGAAAGGGCAGGCAACCGGGTCGCTGGCAATCGGGCAGCGCTAGACGGGGCTGACTTTAACGGCCTGGCGGTTGGCCACTCGGCGGATCCGCCGGATATAGCAGTCGAGGGCGTGGCGGGCGTCTTGCGTGCCGGACGACATATCGTGCTGCAGGACGCCCCAAGCCTCCAGCACAATCGATAGGACCTGGTCATAGTAAGCTTGGATGCCGTAGCCGCCGTGCTGGGCGATGATCCGCAGGCGGTGAGAAAACCCGGGCATGCCGTAACCGGGCATGACAAAGGTGGGAATGACCTGACAAACGGTGGCCATGCGCCCCGGGTCGTCTTCGACATAGGCTTTGACGGCATCGCGGTAAAAGGCGTAGTGCAAGGTCTCATCTTTGGCCAAAGCCCGGAGAATCTGAGCCAGCACGCCGTCGGCGGCCGCCACCTGGCGGGCGAAGTTCAGATAAAAGACGCGCGTGGCCAATTCCTGCAGGCTGGTGTACACCATAACGGCAAACGGGTCGCGCAACTCCGGCTGCCAACCGCGTTCAATCACCTGTTTCCTGACCTGATCGCGGGCATCGGGGTCGCCGTTGCGGCTTAACAGCAAATAGACATCGAGAACCCGGCCGTGCTGATCCTCCTCCCGCGTCCAAGTATGGACAAACCGCTTAAGCGCACTCGGCGAGTTTTCAAAAATGCGGGTCAAACCGGACGTAAACCAAGGCAAATTGACCTCGGTCAACATCGCGGTTTCCACGGCCAAGGTCAGTTCCGGACTCAGGTTGCCCTGTTCGGCAGACCAGGGATGGTCCACAAAGTTTTTCCCCCGTTCCCAGGGGAGAAGCTGATGATAGCCCCAGTCAAGGTTGCGGGTGAGGTCCAAGTGGCGTTGGTACAGGGCATCCAGTTTTTCTTGCAAGGCGCTCATGTGCTCGTGAAATCCCCCTACCCATTTCGTTTACCGTACCATAAATCGCCGATGGGGTCACGTATCGCTTGGCAAAACTTTTGGGAGGCAGGGCGGGATTTCCTGTTCCCGCGATTGGTCGATGCTGAATGAACGGGGACGTTGGCAGTTGCGGGCCTTAAAAGATTCAGCGCGGGCGGCCGTTTGGGACCGGCGGCACCGAGGCGGCCCGGCGGTCCTAGCGCTATCGTGCGGAGGGGGGGGCGGGTGTGCGGTCAAGTCGCTGCGCCCCCGCCGGCAGTGAAAAATTTGGCGGGTCATGGCATAAAGTGACAGGATTCACCGGGCGCATCCCGAATAGAAAAGGGTATTGCCAGCTGGCTGATGCGGGCCGGCTGCGGGCGGGCAGAACGGAGACGGCAGTTGTGCGGGCGCTGGCGGGTGCTCGGGTGGCCAGGCGGGAGCGTCTTTAAAGGCCCGCCCTAAGATTCGGGAAGGCAGGTACAGGATGTCTCGACAATCTCCTGGGGCAACCGATTCCGATCCAACCGCCGTCCGGCGGCTAAAATGGGCGGCGGGCATGTCGGTATGGCTCGACGGGTACAATTTGACGGTGGTGGGGGCGGCGCTGATTTGGCTGACCCCGGGCCTGCACATGGCTCAGGGGGCCGCCACCTGGCTGGCGGCGTCGGCGTTGCTGGGGGCCATGGTCGGGGGCCTGGCGGCCGGTTGGCTGACCGATCGGTTTGGACGGCGACCGATCTTTACATATGACCTGATTGTGTTTGTGGTGTTTGCGCTCGTCTCCGCGGCGGCCCCGTCGGTATGGGTGGTCATGGCGAGCCGGTTGGTGATGGGCTTGGCGATCGGTGCCGACTACGCCATCTCGCCGGCCTATTTGTCCGAACTTGCCGACCACCGGCGAAGGGGTTACCATTTGGGTTTTATCTGGATGCTGTGGATGGTGGGTGCGGTCGGGGCATTTGCGCTGGCGACGCTGGCGGCGGTGGCCTTACCGCCTGGCGCCGCCTGGCGCTTCCTGTTCGGGGTGGCGGCCATTCCCGCCGTGGTGACCCTCTTTATCCGCCGCGATCTGCCGGAGTCCCCGCGCTGGCTTAGAGCGCAGGGCTTAGAGAAGCAGGGGGATGAGGTGACCAAGAATTATGGCTTGGAGCGGGTGGCTGATGAGACGTTGACGTTGGGTCGGGGAGAAGTGGTGCGCCGCTGGATATTGGTGACGGTCCCCTGGTTCCTCTTTGACTTCGCGACCTATGGTGTGGGATTGTTATTGCCGTTGGTGTTGACCAAGGCTGGCGTGCATGGACACGTGGAAGTTTTTTTAGGGTCCGCCGTGGTCATGTGCGGGGGCATCGTGGGCGGGGTCACTTCCATGCGCACGGTGGACCGCTGGGGACGCAAGGCTTCGCAAACCTGGGGATTGATCCTGGCGGGCCTGGTGCTGGCCACCTGGCTGGTGCTTCCCCGGTCGGCGGGCGCCATGGAGTTTTTCTGGCTGCTGGCCGGGGCCAATATGATTACCCAGTTTGGCGGCTTGCCGACCGGAATGTTTCCGGTTGAGGTTTTTCCCACGCGAAGCCGCGCCACCGCAGCGGGTGTGGCCACGGCGGTGAGCCGGTTGGGGGCGGTGAGCGGAGTGGTGGTCTTGGGGATCATGGAAGCGCGTTTCGGGCTGGACGGACTGGTCGCGGGAGCGGCGCTGGCCGCGGTGCTGGGCGGGGTGGTGACCGGCGTGTTCGGCTTTGAAACCAAGAATCGCGTGTTGGAGGAGATTAACGGCTAATTCGCGGTGCGTGGCCGATGTCGGGACCGGGCTTCACATGGCGGCTTGGTTGGACCCAGCCGGGAAAATCGAGGGGGTGCGGCTCATTGCGCCAGCGTCTTTTAATTGCCTGTCCCGACGCGGCGGGCATAATCCGGTCGGTGGCTACCGTATTGCATGAGGCGGGAGCCAACATCGTCTCCTCCGATCAGTATTCGGAGGATCCCAACGAAGGCATGTTTTTCATGCGGACCGAGTTTGACTGGGAGCCGAGCGCTGGCGACCTGCAGACGCTGCAGGTCGGTCTGGCTCAGGTCGGCCAGCGCTATGACATGACGATGCGGCTTACGCGAGCCGACGACCGCAAGCGTCTCGCCATTTTTGTCTCCCGGAGCAGCCATTGTCTGCATGAATTGCTGTGGCAATGGCAAACCGGCGAGATCCAGGCCGACCTCACGGTGGTGGCGGGCAATCATCCCGACCATCAAACGACGGTGCAGCGTCTCGGAATCCCCTATGTCTACGTTCCGATGACCAGAGACCGTCGCCAAGCCGCGGAAGAGCGGTTGTGGCAGGCCGCGCAGTCGTCCGACCTGATCGTTCTAGCCCGGTTCATGCAGATTCTTTCGCCTCGGTTTGTGGCCGGCTGGGAGGGCCGCATGATCAACATCCACCATTCGTTTTTGCCGGCGTTTGTGGGTGCCGATCCCTACCGCCAGGCGTTCGCGCGCGGGGTCAAGCTGATTGGCGCCACCGCCCATTATGTGACGGAGGAGTTGGATGCCGGCCCGATTATTGAACAAGATGTGCAACGTGTTGACCATAGCCATCGGGTAGATGATCTGCGCCGGATTGGAAGCCATATCGAGCGGCAGGTCTTGGCGCGGGCGGTTCGGTGGCACTTGGAGGACCGGGTGCTGGTGCATGGCGGACGCACCGTCGTATTTCGCGCCTAACCCCAGAGCGAACTGGCCAGTCTCTTATCAGACGTTTTTTACGCGTGCCGTCAATGCCGGCGGTCGCCGCGGCGTCTGCCACCTGTGTGGAGCGGGCGGGCCTGCACGTCACCATCAAGGTCCGGGTGCCGCCCCGGCGCCCTCCCCGCATCGGGTTCATCCCACTTGAGCAACCGCATCGTAACGCCGCGCACGGGACCCAAAATCACCGGAAGACGACGGGTAGCGGCCCGAGGTGGCCGCCAAGGATCCGGGAGCGCCATCGCGTAGCGCCGGCACGACTTCAGCGGTCTTTGCCGAGCGCTCCGGCACACATAAGCGTCCGCCGGGCGCACTCAGCCGGAGTGGCAAGGTTGCATCCGGTGGAAAGAGCCGGATCCAGCCGTTTGGCGCGCCCAAACGGGTGGTGGCGGCGGCATCGGCGCGGATTCACAGCGGCTACGATCCGGTCTTGACCAGGCTCGGTCCTCTCACCGCCAGGCCCGCGGCTTTGCACGGCGCGTCTGCCGTTTGCCCATTGCCTTCTGCCCGACTCAAAGCGGTCGGCGTGCGGGCAGGTGACCATCCGCCGCATGCTGGGAGCAGAATGTCGAGAGTGCGCCGTTCGCGCTCGCGGTCCTGGCGTTCCTTGCCGCCGGTGACGCGCGGGCACTGTCCCATTCCAAGGGCCGTCGACTGGCCAGGGGTGGCGCACCCACGCGGCAGCAGATAGGCTGCCGTGCGGGTTTAGCACGGACAGGCGGGTAGCCCGCACCCGGGCCGGCTAGCCGGAGATGGTCACTGATGATGCGCGTTCGGTTGCGCCCGCTTGACCGGGAACCCTTCGGGTTCCCGCCAAGAAAAGCAAAAGGGCTCCGGCTTGGGGCCAGGCCGATCGGGACGGGGGATTCCAAGCCGGTGCGCGGGTGCGGAGGATGTGGCATCATAACCAGGGAGGGATGACGGATGGCGCAGCGGGTGGTTTTAATTACGGGCTGTTCCAGCGGGATTGGGCGGGCCCTGGCTGCCAGACTGCATCGCGCTGGGTTTACGGTGGTGGCCACCGCCCGGCGCGGCGAGGATCTGGCGGATGTTCCGGCAGCCACCCGCCTGCAACTGGATGTGACCTCGCAAGCCTCGGTGGACGACGCGGTGGCGGAGACGGTGCGCCGCCATGGCCAAATCGACGTGTTGGTCAATAACGCGGGCTACGGGCAGCGCGGCGCGGTCGAAGAAGTGTCCAACGCGGAGACGGAGGCAGCTTATGCCGTCAATGTCCATGGCGTGCTGCGGATGATTCGTGCGGTGCTGCCCACGATGCGCCAAAGCGGTTCGGGTCGCATCATTAACGTGAGCTCGGTGGCCGGTAAAATCAGTCTGCCGTTGATGGGGGTCTACTGCTCCACCAAATTTGCGCTCGAAGCCTTAAGTGACAGCTTGCGGGTGGAACTGGGGGTGTTTGGGATCAGGGTGGTGGTCATAGAGCCGGGGATGATTGCCACGCGTTTTTCCGAAACCGCCCAAACCGTTTCCCGCCGCGTGCTGACCAACGGCGACTCGCCGTATGCGCCGCTCTATCAAGAGGGGATGAATCTCACCAATCGGGTGAAGGGGCGGGGCGCCCGGCCGGATTCCGTGGCGAGGGTCATCGAACGGGCAATCCGGGCGCCCCGACCCAAGGCGCGCTACCAGGCACCGGCCAGCGCCGTCTGGATGGTGCGCCTGCTGCCGGCGGCACACTGGGTCGGGTTTGAATACTGGCTCTCGCGGGGGTTGCGAAAAACCTTGGGCCAACCTCGCCAGGGCTCCGTTTCCCAGCCAGGCGCCCCGCGGGACTAAGCATGCCGCGGGGATGACCGGCCATAAGGCACGGCGTCCTGCGCCCGGAGAGTCGGGGTGAGGCATGACCACGCCGCCACTCTATCGGCCTGGGCCGGGGCGCAAGCGCCGCCGGGTAAGACCGGGATCCCGCGAAAAGCGGACGTTAGGCGGCTCAGCCGCCATCGGTGGGGAAATCTGGCCGGCACCAAGCCTCCGCTTGGCGCATTCTCCAGTCGCGCCGGGTTTGCGCAGCGTCTTTCTCCGCAAGCGGCCGCAACTGCGCCGGCCCGGTGCAAACCGCGCCAACTTTCAGTCGCCTCCCAGCCTGATTTCGCGTCGCGCCCTGATCAACGGTTGCGGCGTCGTAGGCATTTCGCGGCGGCCTGGTCGCCGGGGAAACGCCACCGCCGACCCAGCAGAATGGTCGCGGGTGTCAGCCACCCGCGACCATACCGCTTGCTGTTATGCCTCCCTACCCTTTGATGCTGCCTGCGGTCAGACCGGATTCAATACGCCGCTGCAAAAACAGCACAACCAAGGCAATGGGCACCGAGGCTACCACCACCCCCGCGTAAATCTGGCCATAATGCACGTAGTACGCGTTGCGGAAATTGACCAGGGCGAGGGGAACCGTGAACATGTTGGGGCTTTGCAGAAACGATAGGGCAAACAGCAGGTCGTTCCAGGCCAACAGAAATCCTAAAATGGCGGCGGTGAATATTCCCGGGGCGGCGATGGGGGCAAACACCTGCCAGATCGTCTGGGCAATCGAGGCGCCATCAACCATGGCGGCCTCTTCGATGTCTTTGGGGATCTGCTGGAAGAACGCGGTGAGGATCCAGGTGGTGATGGGCAGGGAGAGGATTAGGTAAGGGAAGATCAGACTTTGGTAGGTGTTTAGCCAATGCAGCTGCCGAAAGACCAGGAACAGCGGCCCGACCATGGCGATTTGCGGAAAGAACGAGACCAGCAGCACAAAACCGAGCACCGCGGCCTTTCCCTTGATGGGCATGCGTGCGAGCGCGTAGGCGGCCAAGGAACCCAATAGCACGGACAGTAAGGTCGTCATTCCGGCCACGAAGACACTGTTCAACAAGGGCCGCCAAAAGTTTTCGGTGGCGAACAGCGCCACATAGTGCGTCAAGGTGATTTGGCCGGGCCAAAAGCTGGTAGTCGCCTGATTAAGAGCGGAACTGGTTTCCAGCGACGACTTCAGAATCCAGTAAAACGGCAGCAGGGAATATACCACGATAACGGTGACAATGATGGAAAACAAGACTTTGCCACCTGTCCGCCGCGGGTGTTTGTTCATGCTGACAGCCCTCCTTGGGCGCGCAACACCCGCACGTAAAGTCCCGCCAGCACGAGGGCGATCAAGGTGATGCTGACGGCAATGGTGGCGCCATAGCCGAAGTTCAGCGAGACCATGAATTTGGACCAGTTGTAGTAGGCGACGACTTCCGTCGCGCGGCCCGGTCCTCCGCCCGTCATGACGTAGACGGCGTCGAACACCAAGAGGGCGCTTAGCGTCCGGAAAATCAGCGCGACCATGATGGAAGGGCGCAGCGAAGGCAGGGTAATCGCCCAAAACGCCTGAAATCCCCCCGCCCCGTCAATACGCGCGCTTTCGTACAGTTCCTGCGGAATGGTTTGCAGGCCCGCCAGCAGCAAGAGCGCGATAAACGGCGTGTTTTTCCACATGTCGCTCATGATGATGGGAACCCAAGCCAGAGTCGGCGAGTTGAACCAGACCAGTTGGGAGCCGGGCAGATGCAAGCTGTGCAGCGCAAAGTCCACAAACCCGGAGCGCAGGTCGAAGAACATCTTCCACAACAGAGCGGAGACGGCGGTGGGGATGGCCCAGGGGATCAGGATGGAGGCCCGCACCAGGCCGCGCGCCTTGAATTCCCGGTGGACCACCAATGCCAGTCCCAGCCCAACCAGAAATTCCAGGGTGACGGAGACCACCATGAAAAAGAGGGTGCGGCCTAAATCGTGCCAAAACGTGGCGCTTTGAATGAGCGTCACATAGTTGCCGAGTCCCACGCCACGCGTGGCCGCGGGATTAATCAGCACATCGTTCCGGGTGGAGAGCCAAAGGTTAAAGAGCAACGGGTAAATGGCAATGGCGCCCAGCGCCAGCAGAGCGGGCACCTCTAAGAGGTACCCCACTCTGGCGCGCGCGACCCGCGCGGAATGGCCGCGGGATTTCGACGGGTTTATCGTCACATGTATCAGCCACCTTTGGCGATGATGGCCTTCACTGCTGTCTGGGCGGCATTAAGGGCCTTGGTCGGCGTTTCTTGTCCGGAATAGGTGGCGGACAAGGCTTCTTGAATCTTCGCGGAGATCTCCGGGTAAAGCGGAGTCACCGGACGCGGGGTGGCGTACTTGTACACCGTCTCTTCCTGCTTGAACCAAGGCGCCTTGCTCAACAGCGTGGAGGTGTAGGCGTCGGTTCGCGCCGGCGGGTCTCCCGAGATCAGGGCACGTTGGGTCATGGTGGAGGCGGAAGTCAGGTACTGGAGCAACTCCCACGACTGTTTGGGATACTTGGTGTTTTTGTTGATCACCAGCACATCGCCGCCCAACGAAGCGGTAGGGGTGCCGGAGCCGCTGATCGGGGTGGGCACAAAGCCGACCTTTCCAATCACGTTGGAACCCGACTGTTCCGCCAGCGGGTAGAGGTACGGCCAGTTGGTGCCGAACACCGCCTGGCCCGACAGGAAGACCTTTTGCACGTTGCCTTCTTGCCAGCCGGTGACCGATGCCGGCGCGATGCCGGATTTGATGGCATTGTCGAGCCAGGTCAGGGCGGCGATGTTCTGCGGGGAATTGAGCACGGGTTGTCCGCTGGAGTTCAAGAATGAGCCGCCGAATCCGCCCGAGACGTCCTGGAAGACGGTGACGGCGCCTTCATATTTGGCGCCCTCAAAGGCCAAGCCGATCATGCCGGAATGGGAAGCCGTGACCGACTTCGCGTCGGCAGCGAGTTGGCTGAAGGTGGTGGGAGGCGTGGGAACCAAATCCTTGCGGTAATATAAGCCTTCCACATTGATGAACCAGGGCATCGCGTAAAGTTTGCCGTGGTACGTGCTGGCCTGAACCATCCCGGGGAAGAATGCGCTGAGATTGGGATGAAACTGGTTAAGGGGGAGGATCCATTTGGCCGAGGCAAAGGTGGCTGGCCAAATCACGTCGGAGGTGATGACGTCGGGGGTGACCGATCCCGATGTCAAGTCCGTGACCAGTGACTGATAGGCTTGGTTGGACGAGGCCGACATGGTCTGAATGGTTACGTGAATGTGCGGGTGGAGCTTCTCAAATCCTTTTACCGCGGTAGCGGTGGCTTGCGCTTCAGTTCCCAGACCTTGGGTGGCAAAAACCAGATTGACGGTTTGGGGGCCACTGGCGCTCGGTGCGCTGCCGCATCCGGCCAGACCGACCGAAAGCATCAATCCGGCGCCAATGGCTCCCAGTGTGCGATATGAACTAACCGACATAATAGCCTCCTCTTGGTGCATCCTTTTGGTGACACAGGGACAAAACGTCCGTGTGAGCGGCATCCTGCCGCAGCAAATAGGTGCGTGTCGTCCTCCTTGGCCAATTTGAAGCCAACTGGCCGCATGATGTGTAGTAAAACATTTCAGGAGCAACAATTGCCAATTTACTGCTAATGGCAGGTTGCCATTTTACCATAGCACACTCCTAGAATTAGGAACAACCCGTGAAAACGGAGAAAAATACCGATTTGGGATGAAAAATATCCGAGGAAAGAGAACGCCGGCCATTGGTCCAGCCGATTCGCCAACGAAAAAGGCCAATGAGATATGCCATTTGGCGCGCAGGGAGAAAAACCGGAGCGTGGTGAAAAACGCGCGGTGCACGCCGTCGATTTACCGAATAACGTCGAATCCCGAGCGGCCTGCCGGGAGAACCGGCCCCGGTTGGTCAATCAGGGGTTGGCCAGGGTAGGATGGCCGTCGGGTGGGAGGAGGCCAGATAGATAACCGGACAATGGCCCGCAATGCTGCCTCCCGCGCCGGGTCGGACGGCGGAGCCAGAGGCCGCCGTCGTCCGGGATCGGTCTTAACGCGCTTCGTAACGCCGCGGAAGAGTCCACCACAATTGGTCCAGCGTGTCGAGGTCCGACGGGGTCAAGGTAACATCCGCTGCTTGTAGGGATGCGTCCAACTGGTCGGGACGACTGGCACCGATGATGGCCGAGGTGATGCCCGGTTGGGCCAGGACCCAGGCCACCGCCGCTGCCGCCAGGGAAAGGTGGCGGTCTGCGCAATATTCTCGAAACCGTTCGACCGCGGCAAAATGGGCGGGCGACCAGTAGCGAGCCTGGTAGAGTTGGCCCGCCCCCGCTGCCAAGCCGAACCGGGTTCCGTCTGGCACCGCTTGGTGGGGCTGGTAGCGGCCGGTCAGCAGTCCGCCCGCCAATGGATTATATGTGATCAATCCCAGGCCATTGGCTACACAAAAAGGGACCAGGTCTTCCTCGATCATGCGAAACAATAGATTGTAGCGGGGTTGTACGGAAATGATCGGGTAAAGCCCATTGCGCTCCACCGCAGCGGTCCCGCGGGCGAGCTGCCAGGTTCGCCAGTTGGACACCCCAATGTACCGCACTTTCCCTTGCCGGACCAGGTCGTCAAACGCCCGGAGCGTCTCTTCCACCGGCGTGTTGGAGTCAAATTGATGGGCTTGGTAAAGGTCCAAGTAATCGGTTTGCAGACGGCGCAGGCTGTTTTCGATGGCAGACATGATGTGGCGACGGGACAACCCGCGATCATTGGGCCCGGAACCGGTGGCACCGTAACACTTCGAAGCCAGCACGACCTCATGACGGTGTCCCTTTAGCCATTGCCCGAGAATCTCTTCGGTGGCCCCTTGCAGGGGAAGTCCTCCGCCAAGCGGATAGACATCGGCGGTGTCGATGAATCGAACACCGGCGGCAAATGCCTTGTCCAAAATGGCCAAGGAGGTGGCGGTGTCGGCTTGATTGCCAAAGGTCATCGTGCCCAGGCAGAGCCGTGACACCGAAAGCCCGGTATTGCCGAGGGTGGTGGTGGGTATCACGAAATACCTCCTTCCGAAGGGGTCCCCGCCACAAGGGCATGGGGGTATTATCGGGACGCCCTTCCATTGTAACGCCTTGGCAACGAAATGCCATGCCAGGATGCAAAAATGCTCCGGCCGGCGGGCGACCATGGGGGACAAGGCGTTACCGCGGGACCGCGGGTCATGCCAACGCGACCCGTAAGATGCAGTTGCCCGCTGATTGTCCGGGCTGCCCGACCCGGCTGATTGCCAACAGTCGACCGGTTTGTTAGGATGAGGGCGACATGTTTAAGAGTTCTCCGGCGATGGAAGTTCAGCGGGGTTGGTGACTGGAGGAGATCCCCTTCTCTGCCGGAGGGTGGCGTATTCAATATGGCGCGATGCTAATCCAATCGCAAAGGACAGGGAACATGGAACAGAACACTCCCCTGCGGTCGTATCACCTGGACACGATCGCGCTCCATGGCGGGACCGCACCCGATCCGGCCACTGGGGCACGAATGGTTCCGATTTACCAAACCACCTCGTTTGTCTTTCGCAACGCTCAACACGCCGCCGATCTGTTCAATTTGGATGAGGCCGGCAACATTTATACCCGGATTGGCAATCCCACGACGGACGCCCTGGAAAAACGGGTCGCCCTCATGGAAGAGGGGGTGGCGGCGGTGGCGTTTGCCAGTGGCCAGGCCGCCATCACCGCCACGGTTACCAACCTCTGCCGGGCGGGCGACGAACTGGTGGCCTCGTCGGCCTTGTATGGCGGCACGGTGACCCTGCTCTCCTCGACCCTGGCGGATATGGGCATTGTGGTGCGCTTTGCCGAAACCTTGGAGGACGCCGGGAGGCTGATTAACGACCGGACGCGGGCGGTACTGGTCGAGACCATCGGCAATCCCAAGCTTGATGTGGCGGACATCGCCGCGTGGGCGCGCCTGGCCCACGCTGGAGGTGTGCCCCTGATCGTGGACAACACCTTTGCCACCCCGTACTTGTGCCGCCCGCTCTCGATGGGAGCGGACATTGTCATCCACTCCTTGACCAAGTGGATGGGGGGGCACGGAGCGGCGATGGGGGGTGTGGTGGTTGATGGCGGCCACTTTAATTACCATCGTCCCCAGTACCCCCAATTTTCGGAGCCAGACAGCTCGTATCATGGCATGGTGTATGCCAAAGAGTTTGGCGGTCTGGCGTTTTCCACGCGCTTGCGCGTGAAACTGCTGCGGGATACCGGGGCGGCCTTGTCCCCGTTTAATGCTTTTCTTATTCTGTTGGGGATCGAGACACTGGGGATCCGCATGGAGCGGATGGGGGCGTCCGCCCAGCTGCTGGCGGAAAAGCTGGCCGCGCATCCGGATGTGGTCTGGGTTAACTATCCCGGCCTGCGCACGCATCCGACGCATGAACTGGCGACGCGTGTCCTTTCCGGCCAGAACTTTGGAGCGATGCTCAGTTTCGGCATTCGCGGGGGGAAAGCGGCGGGAATCCGGCTGATCAATGCGTTGGGATTATGGTCTCACGTGGCCAATGTCGGTGATGCCCGCTCTTTGGTTATCCATCCCGCGTCGACCACCCATCAGCAGCTCAACGAAGGTCAGTTGCAAGCGGCCGGAGTCAGCGCCGACTTGATCCGGCTTTCGGTGGGGTTGGAGCACCCGCAAGATTTGTGGGATGACTTGGCGCAGGCGATTGACCGGTCGCAACGGCGCGTCCCGGGGCGGCGGGTATTAAACGACGAGTCGGTCATCCAAGATATTTGTGTGACGTCCCAAAAGGCAGACGGGCGACCGTTGGTGTTAGCCGTGGTGGGATTATCTCCCCACGCCAGCCGGCCAAGTTATCGCACCGCGCGCAAGCTGCAGCGCATGGGCTATCGGATTGTGCCGGTCAACCCCGCCTATCAGGGGGATATTTTGGGTGAAAAGGCATATGCCAGTCTAAGCGAAATTCCCTTCCCGGTCGATGTGGTGCAGATTTTCCGCGCCTCCGACGCGGCTTTGGCCGCGGTGCAGGAGGCATTGCCGTTGGATGTGCCGGTGGTTTGGCTGCAGGAAGGGGTGATAAACCCCGAGGCCGCCGAACTGGCGCATGCGCATGGCAAGGCGGTGGTGATGAACCGGTGTCTTTTCAAGGAAGTGCAACGGCTTAGAGGGTCGATTGTGACCTACCCCGTCTCCGTAGCGGAACAATAGGGGACGGGCGGGGGAACAGGCGATCCGGACCCGATGCCAAAAATAGCAGGGAATAAAAGGCCCCGGCGCACTGCACATCCCCAAAATGGGGATTGTCAACCTGGACAATAAAAGACCGGGAGCCGAGCCACCTCAGCGCGAGGGATGGGTGTTGCGCCGCGGATCTCTACCGATTTCCGGTTCGGGCGCAGCACCCGGTTGCGAAGTCTTGCAGACTCTACCAGAGATGTGTGGCTGGTCGCGCGATACTTCTCCCCGGCTCGCTAGGAAAGGCGGAGCTTTAAGACCCGAACTTGCTAATTCCGGTCGGATTGGTCATGAACCAAGCCTCGGACGAGTACCTCGCGACAGCTGGCTGGCGCAGTTTTAGCGAACAAGTCCGCGCGGTGAAAGACCGTGAAAATTGCCGTGACACTCGGCCGCCAAGGGTAATCGCCCTGGAAAATGGGGCATCTCGATCCAAGGGTCTGGGGTCTTGCGAAAACGCCTGGAATTTGCCGGGATGGGAGCATTGTGGCGCGGATTGGATTGTGTCGGCAGGAATTTTGCAAACAGCAGCGAATGGTAACGGCGCAAGGTAACCGGGCATGCCGGAGTTTCTCTGCATGCCTGTACGATAATGCGGTAATATTAATGTTTGGCTCATAGAACAAAGGGAGTTCACGTCGTGAGGGTTTCCGTTCACCCAAGGCATCCGCGTCTTGCGCTGTTGATTGTTATGTTGGCTTTTGGGGCCTTTCAACTATTCGTGTCACTGCACAAATACTATACCCTGCAAGCGAGCACCATGGACCTTGGTTATTTCGAACAAGTGCTGTGGAAAATTTCACATGGGGATTGGTGGGCCTTTTCCTCGGTCTTTCAAACCCCTGCACTGGCGGCGGATGGGTGTCTTATGCTCTATCCCTTGGCGTATGGGTTTCGTTATCTGGGCGGTGCCGTTTTCTTATTTGTCATCCAAGGGCTGGCAACCCTCGTGTCGGCGTGGGGCATCTACCAAGCGGCTCTCTTACATAAGCTTTCAGCTTGGCAGGCTGCTGTGATTGCCATGACATTTCTCTTCTATCCGGCCATTATCGGAGCCAGCCAATTCGATTTCCATCCGGATTTCATCGCGTTGGCTTTCGTGACTTGGGCCTACGTGGCGTATGCCGCCAGCCGATTCAGATGGTATTATCTTCTCCTCCTACTGGCGGTCATCTCCAAAAACGTCACCTTGATCTCAATCGGGGGTTGGGGTCTGGGATTGATCGTATGGAAACGGCGCTACCGAGACGGCTTGATCGCGCTTTGCGGCAGTGTTGTTCTCTTTGTAATCGAAATGGACTGGATTATTCCGTCGTATTTCCTCGGAGGGATCGAGCGCCTTACTTCAGTTCTCTATACCTACTTGGGTACGGGATACGTCGGCATTCTGTTCGGAATGGTTCGTCACTTTCCACTGTTGATGGGACATTTGCAGGGGACGGGCGGGTATGTCTTGTGGATTTTTGCTCCCGTGTTGGCGCTGTCCTTGTTGGGATCGGCAAGCGTGCCGGCCATGCTGGCGCTGTTTGGTCTCAATGCCATTTCGGCGTTTCCGGCCCAACACGTGGTGACCGACCAATATCAGGTGATTTTGTCCGGATGGGTCTTTCTCGCGCTGGTCGAAGCCGTAGGCAAATGGCGGGGTCGCAAAGACTTCCTGGTATATTCGGTGGCAATATCAACGGTGACACTCGAAAGCCTGTTGCTGGCTGTCGTCATTGTCCCTACACTGGCGCAATCCTCAGGGGCACTGCCCAGCGTAAAGGCGGCCGTGGCACGCATTCCCGCTGCCAGTGTGGTTTGGACACAAAACCATTTAGGGGTGTGGGCCTATCGGTTTAAGGTTATGGGGGTTGCCCGCGAAACGGGAACGGGTCAAATGGTCGATGCGTTGCCCGTATTGTGGTCGGAGGCGGCTGCGCCCCGCACTAGGACCGTACTCCTTGGCATGCGTCCAACCACGCCCTATTTTGCCGATGTTCTGGGACAGGCCATTTCCGCTGGCTATCGCATAGTGTTTCACAGCGGAATGACGTTTCTGGTCATTGGAACCCGGCATTTTGACCCGATCAGACCGTCGTCTATCGGAATGGGCTGGCAACCATCCTCGCGTAACTGGATGTTGCCGGCGTGGACGCAGGCCACCCAGGTTGGGGTGGTGGACTGGCGTACCCACACTGTCGTGGCTCCCGCGCACCGTCCGGGTTGGGTGCTGCCGAACATTCCCATTCAACTTGGCCCCGGCGACTACCTGGTGAGTGTGCAACTGACCACGGCGGTGAACGGCAAACCGGCGGCCAGGTTAGGGACATTCCACATTCAAAGCGTCCTGACCAGCTTAGAAGTGCCAATTTTGGCCGGCGCGACGGTGGAACAGGTCCGGTTGTCGCTGCCAAACGCGGAAATGTTACGTCTGTCACTGTCTTCGACCGGCGTAGAAATGTTTCATGTGCGGGCGTTTCAGGTGCAAAGCAACTGAAGGGACGAGTGGCATTGAACACTGGATAAGGTGTTTCGCCGATGGCTAACGAAAGGAGACTAGGCGGGAATGGGGCGTCCGCTGAAAAATTCCGATTGTCGTCTACACCTTGGTTAAGGTAGGGCTTAATCTCCAAGTGACGAGCCATCATCGGGAAAAAAACATTGTGGTCACAGTGTACTCCGTTGATCAATGTCCGCATGGGCTAGAACCCGCATTGGCTGGTTTGGCGGCGCCGGAAGTGAATGACGGGTAGCTCGGAAGGTGACAATGCCAGGCGAAAATGTGACCTGGGCACGTTCTCAAAATAATGTTGTATACTTGGGGCAAGTTGCCATCTACAATCCTGCAGCGGTAGCTAGGAGGATAGATTTTGACCTCGAAGAATGACATGAGGCGGTTAAAGTCCCCCTTTGCCAGGTTCCGGGTCATTGCTTTTTCTGGGTTCGACTTGCCTTTTTTTCTCGTGTCCATTCTCTGGGCGATGGGGTGGACGGGACTGGAAATCATGCGCTACTCCCGCGGATTCGCCACCGTTTTTGATCTTGGGAGCACTGCACAAAGCTTGTATCTGATTTCCCATGGACATTGGCTTGCTTACAATACATTTTTAGGAATGCCGACTTTGCTTGATATTGACGGATATGTTCTGTACATTCTGGCTTGGCCGTTTCGGTTTTTGGGCGGCCCGCTGTTTTTGTATGCGTTGCAGTCCCTTGCGCTGGTGATATTTGCTCGGGCGGCCTATGGTTACATCTTCTATTGTTCACGAACGCGTTGGATGGCCTGGGCCTTCGGTCTTCTTGCGCTAATTTCTCCCGCTCTGATTGGTGGTTTGATGTTTGATTTCCATGTGGACTTCGTCGCGTTACTTGGCCTGTCTTTAGCATTGATGGCTTCATCACGTGGCAATAAATGGCTGTTTTATTCCGGGATCGCCTTAGCTTTGCTGTCCAAGAATGTTGTGGCACTTCCCGTCGGGGTGTGGGCTGCAATAGAGCTCGTTGATAGGCACTATTTTTCTCGCAAGGTCTGGGCAAGTGTTCTTTTGATGGCCACGGGAATGTTTGTATTCGATGAGTTGATACTGCCCCATATTTTTAGTTCGAGCGGGCCGTCTCATCTCGGCCTGTTTAGCCAGTATGGGTCATCGGCTTCCGCAATTTTGCGGTCGTTGTTCACCCATCCTGCCATTATCGCTCATGCGGTAGTGGGCCACTCGTTCTATTTGGTTAAAATGGCTGGACCATGGGGGTTTTTGCCTTTGGTTTCGGGTCTTTATCTGTTGCCGTTTATGACCTTGGTGGTGCTTAACGATCTGGCTAAAGACCCCGCGCTGCGCAGCTTATCCACGCAATATTCAGTAGTTGTCATGTTTTTTGCCTTGCTCGCTACCGGCCACTCTATGACCGAACGGTCTCGCCGTCCTTTGCTATGGGCGACCTCCGCCTTGGTCGGCACCTTGAGTGCCATCTTCTTTCTGAAAGGGATCTGGACTGGCCAGGTCAAGCCGCAGATTGGTCCTAATCCATCAATCGCAAAAGTGCGGCAATTGGCCCGAGTTGTCAATGATCAACCTAACGCCGCCGTGTGGACCACCAATCATCTGGGGGTGTGGGTGTATGCCCATCGATTGATAATAGCCGATCCTTTCAAGAGTATTCAAGTTTTGTGGAAACTACGCCAGAAGTATGCCCCGGAGTCTCCGGTTCTCTTGTTTATGCCCCGGGGCGATTACAATCTCGATGTCAATGCGACGGTTTGGCAAGCTCTGACTCACCAGTACAAGGTCCTGCGGTGCAACAACTCGGCAGTAGTGCTATCTGGTTATGACAGGTTTCCGGCCTATCCGCAGTTTGCATATGCCTCGGCAACCGCTGAAAATGCGTTTACACCCGTATGGCCTGAATATTTTCCGGCGCTGCTGTCATCCACCGTTGGCCATGTTAACTCTGCAGGATGGCTAACCGGTGACCGCGCTGGGGTTTTGTCAACTGGTGTTCCGACTGCTGTACCACCAGGGACCTATCAATTACAATTTGTGTTCTCCAACGGCGCATCCCAACACGAAAGCATTGGTGTCGTGCGCCTTCTGACCGCTCAAGGTGAGCACATATTGGTTTCGGGTGAAATTTTAAGTGCCCACGATATGACGTTAACCTGGACCAATCCCAAGAACCAATGGGTCTTCCCCGAGGTGGCTCTTACCGGGCGTAGCCCACTCAGTTATTTTGGCGTTATCATGCGCAAGGAATGAGGAGTCCGATGAGAATTTCGGTGGTCGTGCCGGTCTACAATGAAGAAACGGGTTTGCGGCAATTCTTTTGCACATTGCATGATGTGTTGAGGACTTTGGGTAGCTCGTGGGAAGTTTTGTTTGTCGATGATGGAAGTGCAGACGACTCCTGGGTGGTAATCCAACAATTGGCATCTGAGCACGCCGAAGTCAAGGGTATCCGACTCTCCCGAAATTTTGGGCATCAGATGGCATTGACCGCTGGGTTGGAACATGTGAGCGCGGATGCCGTGATCACAATGGATGCCGATCTGCAACACCCTCCAGAACTGATTCCAGAACTGGTGGCGCGATGGCAACAGGGATTCGAGGTTGTCAATACTGTGAGAACCGATGCTGCCGAGATGCGCCAATTTAAGCGGCGCACTTCAGCACTTTTTTACCGACTGATCAACAAAGTATCCGAAGTTCCGATCCCCGCCGGGGCCGCGGACTTTCGGCTGCTGAGTCGCCAGGCGAACCAAGCCTTGCTGGCTATGCCGGAACGCCACCGATTTCTGCGAGGTATGGTTAGTTGGATCGGGTTTTCTCAAACTTTTATCCCGTATACTGCTCGTCCGCGCCAACATGGCGAATCCAAATATACTCTACGGAAAATGATGAACCTGGGAGCAGATGGACTGACTTCATTTTCCGTTGCGCCGCTGCGTCTCGCACTCTTGCTGGGACTAATTAGCATAGTTTTAGCCTTTCTGTATGCGGTTTATGTTCTTTGGGTCAAAATCTTCACTCACAATTCTGAACCCGGGTGGACATCGATTATAGGGGTTAGCATGTTTTTTGGCGGCGTTCAGCTATTCACGCTCGGAATTCTTGGCGAATATCTTGGGCAGCTGTTTGGAGAAATCAAGCGACGCCCGTTATATGTCATCGCGCAGACCGCTGGCTCCGTGGAGCCATCCGCTCGAAAGGAGATCATATGAATGTTAGTAGCTGGGTGCTATTCGTCGTCTACGCGCTGATGTCGACTGCCGCCCTTCTTCTCATGAAATCCGGATTGGCGAGTCCGTCGTTTCACCTTCAGACTCGGCCTAATTTTTCTCTGACCCTCAATTATGCCCTGGTAAGCGGGGTGGCTTTATATGTAGCCAGTTTTTTGACGTGGCTCAGTATTATTCGCACGGCGTCGGTGGTAATCGCCTATCCGTTGAGCATCGGCCTGATTCAGCTTTTTTTGCTTGGGGCGTCTTATCTGCTTATGCACCAGCGTATATCCGTCTACACCATTATTGGGGCTGCCTTTGTATTATGCGGAATCGCCTTACTCTCGATAGCATCATGAACCGGCTGACCCGCATAGCTGGCGGAGGGGGAGGTGTGACGCGACGAGAATACCGGTTCGTCAGTTATCATGAATGGGTTGTTGGATACAAATTAGATTCTCGAACTGGGCAGGGAATAATGATGTTCCTTCATTGCATGGGACAAGGCGACGAGAGTGAAAAACGTCGCCCACCCAACTGCGGCCAAGGTGGCCGCGAGTTAGTACGGAGTGACACATGGGTTCTGCGGTGACGTCGCTGGCTTGGCTGGAGAACCCTATCAGCTATGGGGTTCGCGATGGCGGAGCTTTTCCTGCAGCGAGATCGATGCCGAGGAAAGTCACATCCAAGTCACCGTTAATTGTATGGCCCATCATGCGGCTTGCGGTAGCAAAATCTATCTTCCCCAGAGCGGCTGGTGAAAATTAATCAGGTATAATTTGGGTGCGTCGATGTCTTGAGACTGGGATCACCCGCGCGGGCCATTGCGAGCCAGTTTCCGGCATGTGCGGGGTGGCGGTCATCATGCGGTCAAGATGGCATGAATTGTACCACCCTCGTTTCGATCTAGCGAATTGATGCATGGACGAATAAGGATAGAGGACACAAGGGGTTAGTTGTCATGGATAGAGTGCACCAAGAACGTGACCCGATTGACTTAAACCTGGCATTTAGTGGCCTATTCTTGATCTTTTGGGGACTGCGAGTCTGGCCGGCAGTGATGCTGAGCAGTGTGTTTAGTGTGATTTCACTGGTGCTTATCGGCTTTGGCTTGGGGTGTGTTGGCCTGGGATTAGTGGGCAAGACCCTAAAACATTATCGGGTTCCGGTTGTCGTACTGTTTAACCTTGGGTTCATGGTCTGGGCCGTCATTCACATCATGGCCGCGGCGGGCTATGGGACGGATGAAATCGCGTTTGATCAGTGGGCGGCGCAGCTGCTGATCCGGGGCGTAAATCCTTATACGGCCAACCTAACACCCGCGCTGTCGCACCTGGGGGTTCCGCACATTTATTTCACCTACACCTTAACCGGCCAGCTCGTGCACCAGTTATCCTATCCCGCGATGGCCATCTATCCCTATCTGCCGTTGCTGTGGGGCGGAGTCGCCCGCGGGTCCGCCCTCTTTACCGATACGGTGTTTTGGATGATCAGCATCGCGTTGTTTTACGCCTTGTTGCCGAAAAAGTATCAGTGGCTGGCACTGTTGTGTGGATCCCTAAGCATCTATAACACCTATCTGTTGGGCGGGGTTACCGACGTGCTGTTTTTCCCCTTCCTGTTGGTGGCCGCCTACCGGTGGGACCGCTTTAATCAACTGCCGGGCTATTGGCGTTGGGGGCCGCCGGTAGCCTTTGGCTTGGCGGCGGCGGTCAAGCAAACCGTGTGGTTTGTCGCGCCGTTTCTTTTTTTGGCGCTGATTCTTGAACAGAATGACAACAAAAAAGGGCTGATGACGGCATGGCGCTATGCCCTGATTGCGCTGTTGACGTTTGCCGTAATTAATGCGCCGTTTATTATTGTCAATTTTGGCGCGTGGCTGCACGGCATTTTGCTGCCGTTAACCGAGCCAACCCTCCCCGCAGGCCAAGGCTTCATCGATTTGGCATTGTTCACCCGGATTGGCGGGGGGGCGCTGTCGCTTTTTAACGATTTGGGGATTCTTTTTCTGGTCGCAGGATTGCTCTTCTTATACACCGACTATAGTCTGTTAAAACCCCTGATTTTTTTCATGCCGTCGCTCATTTTGTTTTGGAGCTCGCGATCATTCGGGTCGTACCTGATCGATTTGGTGCCGTTTGCCATATTGTCCGGGCTGACCATTACGCCGGCGCCCGGCTTTAGCCGCAATGTCGCCAGGTGGCGCAAACCGGGCGCCGTCAGTTTGGGAACGGTTTTCCTCGGGTTGGTTGCGGCGATCGTGCTGTCTCCGGCGCCGTTGACAATTTCCGTCGCAAAACTTCAGGCCGTCGGCCAATCGGGGCGGGTCGCGCGAATCACCCTCTCGGTCACGAACCATACGCGCCGCGTGCTTCGCCCCCATTTTGCTTTGACCACGACGGGACAGCCAACGGGCTTTTGGGCGGCGCCCGACACCTCTCTAAAACCTTATGCGACCGCCACAATTGCCCTCCAGGCCCCATATCCTTCGGCGATGCCCGCGCTCCGCAGCAACTTTATTGTCGACGCCTTTACCGCCAATCCGGACACGCTCAGCACCAGTGGGATCTGCCACGCCTGGACCATTCCCCGGTCTTGAGCGCTGGCCCTTCGGGGTTGCCATGCCGCCGGATGCTCCCCCAGCCGGTGAGGTGAGGCGCCAGGCGAGGGGGCCGGCGGTCCCCGCCCGCTTAGGGGATGGACTCGGGCCGCGAAGGGGCCGGCGTCCGATGCTGGCTGCCCAGTGCCTGGGGGAACCAGCGGGCGGCCAGCGAATAGATGACGGGCACCACCAGCAGGGTTAAGAAGGTGGAGGTGATAAGGCCGCCCACGACCACCACGGCCATAGCCTGGCGGTCGGTGGCCGCCGGACCCGGGGCCAAGAGGGGTGTCATGGCCAGCACCATGGTGGCGCTGGTCATGACGATGGGGCGAAGCCGGGTGCGTCCGGCTTCAACCAGAGCCGCCTGCTCGCCGTATCCGCGCCGACGCAACGTTCCGGTGTAGTCGACCAGCAAAATGGCGTTCTTGGTAATGAGCCCCATCAGCATAATCAGACCGATAATCGAAAAGATATTGATGGTTTGATGGGTCAGGGCCAGGGCGGCGAGAGCGCCGATGCTGGAAAGGGGTACCACGGTCATGACCACCAAGGGCAGCACAAACGATTCATAGAGCGCGGCCATCAGCATGTAAACCAGCAGCACCGAGACGGCCAAGGCCTGGAACAGCGGAACAAACGCTTGGCGCTGCTGACGGACCTGGCCTCCGTACTGCACCTCGTATCCGCCCGGCACCGGCATGCGCGCCAACGCGGTTTTGATGCGTTTCACCGCGGACCCGAGGGGATATTGTCCCGCGATGTTGGCCGTCACCGAATCGGCGTAGAGGCGGTTTTGCTGTTGAATCAGGGTGGGGGCGGTGCCGTACCCGACGGCGGCCACCGCCGACAGGGCGACGGGGCCGGCACTGCCTGGCACCTCCAAACTCATGATGCGGGCGGGCGTCACCGGTGGTGCCATGGCCAGCACGATGTTTTCCTGGGTAAACGCCGAACCGGGCCGGTAGATGGATACCACCTGACCGGTCACCGCGGCGTCAACCGTGGCAATGATGCTGGGGATGCTTACGCCGAGCTGGGCGGCCGCTTGATGGTGCACGTTAATCAGCAGTTGCGGGCTTCCCACCGGAGCCGTATTGGCGATCTCGGTGAGGTGGGGAATGGCGTCCAGACGGGTCGCGACGGCGGCTGCCAGCTGCTCGACGGTGCCCAGCGACGGACCCAGGATGGAGACCGTAATCGGTGCCTTGGTGCCGGGTGTGAGCGGATTTTGAGTGGCGGTGGTAATCTTGAGGTTAGCAATCCGGGCCGCATCCTGGCGGGCGGTGGCCTCAATCGCGAAGATGCTGGGGCGGGGTCCGTGGGTGGTCAATTGCACGTCCAGGGTGCCCGCGGCGGGTTGGCCGTTGGTGCCGGCCTCGGTGACCACGGAGACCACTCCCGGGATTTTTTGCAATTGGCGCTGCAGCGTGCTCAGCGCTTGATAAGTCGTCGACAGGGAGGTGCTGGGCGGCATGGTGGCGTCGATGGTGAAAAGGCCGGTGTCTTCGGCCGGGATAAACGAGGTGCTGACCAAACCGAGCGGGATGAACAGCCAGGTTGTCACCAGCGCCGCGGCCACGGCCGCGACGGCCACCGCTTGATGGGCGATCATCCAGCGCACGGCGCGGGCATAGCGCTCTTGCCAGCGCACAAAACCCCGCTCCCAGCGCACCGCCCAGGCTGACCCCATGCGCTCTTGCACGGGTACCCAGTGGGCGGCTAGCATTGGGGTCAGGGTAAATGAGACAAACAGCGAGAACAGGGTGGCCGCCACGATGGTGAGACCAAATTCCCGAAACATGGCGCCGACATTGCCGCTGACCAAGGCCATCGGCAAATAGACCACCACATCGGTGAGCGTGATGGCCACCGCGGCGGCGCCGATTTCCATCCGCCCGTCGTAGGCCGCATCGGCCGGGAGCTTGCCCTGGGAGCGGTGGCGATGGATATTCTCCAGCACCACGATAGAGTCATCGACCAAAAACCCAATCACCAGCGAGAGCGCCATCAGCGAGATCAGGTCGATGCTGAATCCCAAGAGCCACATAACGAGGAAGGCGGCCAGCAAGGAGGTGGGAATCGCCAGCATGACGATGATGGTTTGCCGCAGGCGGTGCAAAAACATGAGCAGCACGAACCCCGCCAAAAAAATGGCCAGCGCCAAATCGGTGCGGGTGGACGCCAACGCGGCCTGGGTGTAGGTCGAGGTGTCGCTGGTTATGGCCAGGTGGTCGCCCGCGGGCAGATGCGATGACAGCGCGGCGATGGCTTGGTGCAGCGATTGGTCGACCGTCAAGGTGTTGGCATTGGCTTGCTCCTGGATGCCCAGCACCACCGCCGCCCCGCCATTGAGACTGGCGATGGTGGTCGGGGCGGGACTGGAGGCGGTGGCGGTGCCCAGCGCCTGCAAGGGAATCGGCGCCTGCCCGGCCGCCGCCACGTTGGCCCGGCGCAGCTGGCCTAAACCGGTAAAGCGCGCCATCGTCTCGACTTGGTCGGCCGTCGGGCCGTTGGTGAGATAACCAGCCGGGGCGGATTGGTTTTGGTTGCCCAGACTTTGCGCGATTTGGACCAGGGGGACGGAATACCCTGCCAATAGCGAGGGATGCACGCTGACCTGGATTTCGGGCAGGGTTTGGCCGGCCTCCGCCACTTTGGCGACCCCCGGCACCTCTTCCAAGCGCGGAATCAGCACATTGGAGGCCCATTGCGAGATGGCTGCCGGGGACGGTCCGGACAGCGCCACGTTCAAGATCGGCAGCGCGCTGGGATTGGCTTTGATGATCGCCGGCTGCGAGGCCCCGGCGGGCAGGTCGGCGGTGACGGTTTGCAACGCGTTGGTGACGTTGGCGGCGTCGGTATTGATATTGCTGCTGGACGAAAACGCCAGGGAAATGCGGACTTTGCCGGTAAACGAGGTGGCGGTCATGGTCGAGAGTCCGGGAACCCCGGCCAGGGCGTTTTCCAACGGGTCGGCCACGGTGTTCATCACATCGTTGGGGGCGGCGCCCGGGTAGTCGACCACCACCTCCACAAACGGGAAATTGACGTTGGGGAACCGCCGCACCGGAAGATGGAGGTAGGCTACCACACCCAGCAAGCTTAAGGTCACAATGACCATCAGCATGGCAATCGGACGACGGATGGCGAGCCGTGTCAAGTTCATGCGCCGGCTCCGGAGTTGCGGACCGGCTGGCCTGCGGTAAAGCTGGGGTTGGCAACCTGCACGACTCGCGCCCCAGCCGCGAGGCCGCCGATTACGGCGCGGTTGGGAGTGCTGAGTGAAACACGGACGCCAGTGGGGTAAACCCGGCCGCGGCGAATGACATCAATGGTGGCGTGGCCGTTTGAGCCCATCAACAGCGCACTGGCGGGGACCAGCAGGCCGCTGGCCGACTGCGTGGTGATGGTGCCGGAGACGATTTGATTGGGCAACAACTGAAGGCTGCTGGGGATCGAGGCGATCAGGGTGTAAAGCGGAGCGGTTTTGCCGGATTGCGGGACGATAACCGGATTGGTCACCGGCAGCGGGTGGCTGCCGATATCCCAGGCGACCCGCTGACCGCCTTGCGCGGCGAGGGCTTGGGCCTGGGTCACGGTGGCGGCGATCGTCAACTGGTGACTGACCAGGGTCAGCAGCGGAGTCCCCGGCGCGGCCAGCTCTCCGGAGCTGGCGGAAAGGCTGGTGACGATTCCCGCAAATGGCGAGCGCAGAGTGGTGGCGGCGATCGCCGCCTGGGCGGCGGTGACCCCGGCCTGGGCGGCGGTGACAGCGGACTGCAGAGCCGCCACGGAAGACGGGGAAGCGGTGGCGGCGGCGGTCTCTGCCGCCGAGGTTTTGTTGAGGGCGGTCTGGGCTGCGCTCAGATTGGCCTGAGCGGTCGCCACCGCCGCGGTTTTTGCGGCCGTCGCGGCACTTAGCGTGGCCTCCGCCTGTTGGATGGCCTGGGTGCGGTTGGCCACCGCCAGATTAAGCTCCTCTTGAGCCGCCACCGCGGCGCTGCCAGTGGCGGCCGCCAGCGCATTTTGGGCGTTGCTCACCGCGACCGCTACCGGCGAGGACGACGACTCTTCAAAAGTCAGCGCCTGTTGCGCGTTGCGCACCGCCACCGAGACTGTGGAGTCGGGGCTGTTTAGCAGCGAGAGGGCGTTCTGGGCGGTGGTGACAGCGGACTCGGCGCTGGCCAAGGCAGCTTGGTTGCTCGCCATTTGCGCGGCCGGGAGCGGGCCCAGCACGGCGCCCAGTTTGCTTTCCGCAGCCGCCAGATTGGCTTGGGCCGAGGCCAAATTGGCTGTTAGGGACGGATCCGTGATGGTGGCCAGAACCTGTCCAGAGCTGACGCTCTGGCCCAATTTGAGCGGAAGCGAAGCGATGGTGCCGGCCACTGGACTGGACAGAGTCAGGGTGTTGGCGGGGACCGCCTGCCCGGTTAGGTTCTCTTGGAGCGAGAGGGTGCCAGCGCGAACGGTGAAAGCTTTAACGGTGGCCACGGGATTGGTGGCGAGTGCGCTCGGGGCCGCCGGGGTCTGGCGGAGAAGCAACGCCAGAACGGCGAGCACCATGGCGGAGCCGGCGGCGGCCCCGACCAAAAAACGCGGACGCCGAGCGAGTTGGGACCGTGGATTAATCATGGGTAAGCGACTCCTTTTGGCGTTGGGCGGCCTGTATCAGCTTCGTCATAATTTCTGCCATGGCGGCAATTTCTTCGGACGTCAAGTCGCTGAGCAATTGTTGCAAACGTCCGGCCTGGCGAGCCCGGACCGCGTCGACCTGGGATCTCCCTGCGGCGGTGACCTCCAAAAACACCAAGCGCTGATCCTGTTGGCTGCGGCGTCGAGCCAGAAAGCCCATGCCCTCCAGACGTTTGGCCGCCTGGGTGATGGCCGAGGCGCTGACGTCCGCCCGGCGGGCGGCTTCGGAGACGGTGATGGGACCTTGCCGCACCAGCCAGCGCAGCATGGTGAGATGGCTGACCGCCACCTGCGAAAAATGGCGTGGGCGCAAGAAATCAGCCAGTTGAAACCATAAATCCTCCAGACCGGCAGGACGCGGGTCAAGGGTCACGGCAGACACCCTTCTCTCTTGGACTTTTCCCTATGATAACCATTAGTGCCTTAAAGGTTAAGGGTCTTTATCATCTTGCAGAAAAAAATATGTGATACCATGGGGAGCATCCGGCGGGGACGCGCTGGCTCCGGGGCCGGGACTCAGGGATTGGACGCCGCGCCGCAGCGGCAAGAGCAGGTCGGAAGAAAACAGGGGAGGCACGAACAGTGGAAACCACACGCGAATGGCGTATTCACACCCGTGACGGGGCCGAATTGGAGGCGCGGTGGTGGCCGGGAGGACCCACCACCGTGCTGCTCTGCCATGGGTTTCGGTTTGATTTGGAATCCTTTACGGGGTTTGCCGGGATGTTAGCCGACCAGGGCTACTCGGCCCTGGCCATCAACTTTCGCGGATACGGGCGGTCAACCGTGGGTGAAGCCGGCCCCGAGGCGTGGGCGCTGGATGTGGCGGCAGCGGCGGAGCGGATTCGCGACGAGGGGCGGGCGGTGGTGGCGCTAGGCGGATCGCGGGGGGCGGGCGCGGTGCTGACGGCCGGGGCCAGCCATCCCGGGTGGCGGGCGCTTATCACCTGGTCCACGGTTCCGGTCGAACCAACGGTTGCCAGACAGTTGGGTCCCTACCCGAAACTGTTGGTGGTAAGCCGTGAGGAATCCTTGCACCAGGCTACCCTGGACGTATACCGGGCGGCCCCCGAACCGAAAACCCTGGTCGAGTTCGATGGTGACCGCCATGCGCAGAACATATGGTTTGGACCCGATCGACAGGCGCTGGAAGCGGTGGTCTTAAAGTTCTTGCGGGAGCTCCCCGCGAGCGCTGGCTGATCGAGACGCGGGTCGAAAAACCGGGATCGATGGGATACAATGCGAATAATCAGGAGAGCCGGAGGGTCTAGGGTGATGCAATCGGAATCGGCACCGGGGCGTTGGTGGAAAATTACCGCGGTGGTTTCTGCGGTGGGCCTGTACCTGGTCAATTTGGTCGGGTTTTTGGACACGATCACCGCGTCCGCGCTGGGTTGCGGCCCGGATTGGCCGCTTTGCAACGGCAAAGTCATCCCCAACCTGAACAACGTGCACACCTTGATTGAATTCGCGCACCGGTCGATTGTCGGATTCTTTGCCATGTGGGCGACCATTTTCATGCTGGCCCTGTGGTGGCGCTATCGGGCCTGGCGCGAAGTGCGGATTCTCTCGCTGGTGGGTATCGCCTTCATTTTTATCCAGGCGGCCTTAGGCGCCTTGGCGGTGGTCTTTGTCAACCCTCCCTCGGTGCTCGCCCTGCATCTGGGGTTTGGCATTCTGGGCATGGAAGGTCCTTGGCTGTTGACGGTGTTTGTGTTTCAGCTCTCCCGGTATTCCCGGGGCGCGCCCTCGGGTCTGGCGGAGCGGGCCAAGGGAGTGGATCCCGCCACCCGCCGGGCTTTGTGGGGGATTTGGATTTACACCTACCTCGCGATGTATTGGGGGTCATACGTCGCGTTTCGGGGAGGGGGCGAAGCCTGTCTGACTTGGCCGTTTTGCGGTTTCAACGGATTGGCCTGGATGGACTGGGTTCATCGCGGTTTGGCTTTGGGGTTGGCCGTCCTGTCGACTTGGCTGCTGGTTAAGTTGCGGATTTGGGCCAAAGGCCGGCAAGACCTGGTGCGGGCAGGTTGGGCGCTCTTGGTGATGGTCGTCGTGCAAATTCTTACGGGGGCCAATCTGGTGTGGCATCGCCTGGCGACGGGTCCGTACTTGCTGCACAT
>JAJZZA010000126.1 GCA_021797825.1 Bacillota bacterium
GCGGCTTGCGGGAAAACCTCACGAGCCGTTCTTATGGGGAGGGGCTGGAGACGGGTCGCGACGATACCGCGCCAGTCCTTTACCCGACAATTGCTCTTCAAAGAGTTGAAGCGTCTCTATCAACTTGACGTGATCACCAGGGCGTCCCCGATCATTATCGAAGCCCTCGTGCTGACCGCCCTCCTCACGCTGGTTGTCAGTCACCGGCTCCGCCACCATCTGCGCGGGCTCGTGCCCCCCGAGCGGGCTCGGCGGCTCACCCCGCTCCGCTGGGCGGAGGTCTTGGTGGCGCTGGCTGGCCCGTTACTCCACCGCGTGCTGGCTGCGGAGGGTCTCCGCGACCCGCTTGAGGAGATGGTTCACCTCATGCTCCATGAAGGCACCTATCCCCATGGGCATCGCCAAGGCCTTTTGGACCCTTGGACAACTCTCTTACCCAACGAGTAATTTCCTTTATATGGTTAACCGATCACGGATGGTTGGGCATAGTCTCCTGCATTAATCCACCACGGCACAATACTGGTACCTGCTTTGCCATGCCAGGTTTCCGTCACATAATCCCCAGCAATAGGATATCCTGTGATTACACTTCCCGGTCCAAAACAGTTATAACCGCCAGCATTTCCGGGATTCACACTAATCTCCATCAACACAGACCAAGTTTCGAAGGGGACCGTCGTGGTGAACCATTTATCGTAGCCATATCGCCCGTTACTTTGTACGGTATACCACTGATCTCGTTGTACAGCAATTTGAATGGCTCGCCGTGCCCAATAGTCGCCCCAACCTCCCCCCCAATTGTGTCGATATTCCATATGTCTCCATCCCACCGTTGATTCTTGGCCATAGTACAGCATGACCCACTGTTTGGTATATCGAGCCTGAGTAACCCAAAGTCCAGTATTGGGACCAACTTTAATGGATGGAGATAATGACGGTGATGTTTTCGGAATAATCCGCCCCTGAGAGGACGGTGTTAACCCATAATGAAGATCATATTGCTGTATGGTTTTTTCACATACGCAATTTGCGCAGGATCTAGGCCGTGTTGCGCTAATGTCGCTGATGACACATTCACGTATCCAGATGCTGTATTAATGTTTTCCGTTTGCCGGGCCACTTGCGCTGCTTGGGTACGTTGAGCCGCTGTCAACGAGGAGAGAACGTCCGGTGCCGTTTGAGCTAAGGCCGGACTAGAAGCCATTAGCGAGCCTCCCATCAATGCAATAGAAGCTAGTACGCCCATGCCGAATTTTCCTGTGTGGATGACCAATACAATCCCTCCCTCAGATTTTTGTACCTTTTAGAGGTTCGGAAGACGATCACACATTCCTGCTAGAGACAGGATAAAGATCTCGACATAATGCGACCCGACGCTGCGCGTCTGAATGCGCGCATGGCCTGGTTGACCCGGATTGCCCAAGCCGTCAGGACCTGATGCGGCCGCAGCGGGACGGTTGGTCTGGCAGGTTGGCGACGGATAGCCCGATAGCCGGGGTTCGGCGGGGTGGGTTTCCGCCAACTTCGAGGGTCCGAAGCGCCCACTCTAGGATTTGGCGACCCAGGCGTTGTAAACTGCTTACGCAGGCCTTGGTGGGCCGCGCGCAGCGTCCGCCGCGAGACGGTCGGGCCACGGCCGATGAGGGGGGCGATTGGGGGATCCGAGGGCGCGGTCGCTAGCCTTCGATAATTGGGCGGGGGAGGGACTATTGATGCGGGACGGTTTGGTAGAGTGGGCCATTCTGGGCACCGGTGGAATCGTGCGCTCCGGGTTCTTGCCGGCTTTGGCGCAGGCGGCTGGCGGCCACGTTGCGGTTATCGCGAGTCGTGATGCCGCCCGGGCCGCCGAAATGGCCCGTCACTACGGCATCGCGCGGGCATACGGGGATTACCGGGCGGTTCTGGCGGATGACCGCATCGATGCGGTGTACATTGCCTTGCCCAATGCGTTGCACTTGCCGTGGGTGTTGGCGTGTGTGGCCGCGGGCAAGGCGGTATTGTGTGAAAAACCCTTGACCTTGCAAGCCGTCGAAACGGAACAGATAGGGGAATCCTCTCGAGCGCAGCGGGTGCCGGTGTGGACAGCCTATGCATTCCGGTTTCATTTGCAATGGCGGCGTGTGCGGGAAGCGGTACAAGGCGGACAAATCGGGAGGGTTCAGACTATTTACGGAACCTTTACCACGCGTTTGCAACGTCAGGACGATATCCGTTGGCAAGGGGTGTTGGGTGGCGGGGCGCTTTGGGATCTCGGCTGTTATCCCGTTCATTTGGCGTCGGGATTGCTGGCGGAAGCTCCTGTCCAGGCCGTCGCCCAGGCCAGGTGGCGCGGCGATGTGGACCAGGCAACCTCTGCCATCCTGCGGTATCCGTCAGGCGCGGAGCTCATCATGCACGTGGCGTTTGACCGATCTTTTGACGCGTTTACGCGCATTGTAGGAGACGCGGGAGAGATTCGTTTACAAAATCCGTACCATCCCCGGGGGGTGGACGAGGTGCAATTCCGCACGGGCTCCGGCGTTAACCGACATCGCTGGGCCCACGACACCCCGAGTTTTGTGGAGATGCTCACCCATATTCATCGGGCATTGCACGGGCAGGATTCCCCGCGCGAAACCGTGTCGGAATCGGAGGTCAACACGGCGCGCGGCCTGGATCTGATCAGAGCCGCGATGACTCGTGGGCGGTCGTCTCCCGCATGACGCCGGGAAACGAACGGGCGGCCTCATTTGAGCAACCTGAAAACGCCCGCTTACGCATCAGCCCGGGCCCGCGGGATGGTCGGAGGCAAGGCGGTGAAGTCCGGGGTGGGGACGGGGTCCGACCCGCGTCCATCAAGGGCGATGCCCAAGTAGAGCCGGGAAGGAGGGGCCGGCGTGCCCTTCGGCATTCTGTTGGGGCTCGCTTTAGCAGCCCTCGGCCACGCAGTTTGGAACGCCCTGGCCCGCAGGATCAACCAGCGTGACGAATATTTTACGCTGATTACCGCGCTCGGGGTGGTCATCTACAGTCCCTGGGCGGTCTACTTGGCTCTTCATCATTCCATCCCCACCCGAGCTTGGGCTTGGTGGGCCGCCAGCGTGGGTTTTGAAGTGGCTTACATGGTGGTGCTGGCCCAAGCCTATCGGGTGGGGGAGTTCTCCGTGGTCTATCCCCTGGCGCGCGGCACCTCACCCCTGTGGGCCGCCGTGTTGGCCATCCCGCTTTACGGATATCATCTGACCCCAATTGGGGTCGCCGGCATTTTGTCGGTGGTGGCCGGGGTGTTCCTGGTTAACCGGGCGCCGCGGGGGAACGTCCGCATGCCGTCTTCGCGTCCGATTCCGCCGGCGGTGTTGTGGGCTTTGTTATCTGGCGTGTGTACGGCTGCTTACATGCTGGCCGACTCCAAAGGGGCGCGACTGATGTCGCCGGTGCTATTCATCTATCTGGTTTATGGCGGTCTTAGCCTAGCCAAGGCGATAGTAGACATCGGGCGCAAGCGCTGCGATTACGGAGGGGTGCTGCGTCGCCACACCTTTTCGGTGGTGGTCGGGGGGATGTTGGCGTTCGCCGTGAACGCGGTGGTGGTCTCGGCGCTGCGTTTGGTGCCCGTGGGCTATGTGGCGGCTACCCGCGAACTGAGCATTGCGTTTGGCGCGGTGATCGGCGCGATTTGGCTGCGTGAACCGATGACCCGCTACCGAATTGCCGCGATTTCGCTTATCGTTCTCGGCGTGGTCTTGATCGGATTGGCCTAAGCCTCGCCATGGCGGGGTTAAAAAATGGCGCGTGCCTTTGATGGCGCGGTCTCAGGCGTCACCGCGGACTGGACTGCGGGTCCGCCACCGGCGAGCGAGACGCCGGATTTCGGCGCGAGCCCGCATCATCGCTGGGGCAAATGGCCGTAGTTTTACGAGCGTCTCGCCGACAACGGCCATCGCCGATGGGCCGATCCACGGCGAGTAATTCCGGTCCAGATGGATATGGAAACTGCCCGAGCCTCGGATCGAGTTGTCCCGGACCCCGGGGCGGACGGTCCCCCGGTCTTCAGATCGGGGCGTCACCACCGAAATTGCTAATCGGTCAGACCGGACAACATGGGATCCCGGGATGCTAGCATCCTATAAAGTCCGCCGATGCGGTCCGTCGTGCGCCCAAGTTCGGAGATATCCAGCGGTTCGCTCTGGAAGGCTTTCCCGCTGGCGATTTCTTGGCCAATGTGACCTCGCTTCCCCATTGCCTTGATCATCAAACCGTGTATAAAGACGGCCGAGCTTGCTCATGGGTGGGCAGTTTGGTTCGCGCGCGCCGGATGCGATCCAGGTCGACATCACCCATTATCAGCTGCGGTTCTTCGCCGGCTTGAACCAGCGGCACGCCGAGCGGATCGACGAGCTGGCTGCGGCCCGTGAATCCGTTGGCGGTTTGGTTGCAAGCCGCCACAAAGACGGTATTTTCCAGCGCCCGGGTTTGGACCAGCAAACTCCAGTGCAGTTCTTTGAGGGGACCACTGTACCAGGCGGACGGCGCTAGCAGGACATCCGCCCGGCGTTGAACCAGGGTGCGGGCCACTTCGGGGAATCGCAATTCATAACAGACCAAGAGGCCGAGACGTCCAAACGGGCTGGAAACGGGATGAAAAAGCGTGTCGCCCGACAAAAACATGTCGGACTCCTTGACACTGAAGGCGTCGTACAGGTGGCTCTTGCGGTAACGGCCGGCAATGTTGCCGGTGTTATCGATGATAACCACGGTGTTGAAGACCCGGTGGCGCGAGTCGGGCTCATCCGGCAGTTCCAGCATGCCGAACACGGTCCACAGCCCAAGTTGCGCCGTCAACCGGCGCAACCGGGTGACAAACGGTCCCTGCACGGTCTCCGCCACGGCTTCCCGCTCCAAGTTGGGAAGGGAAGGCGGGGATGTCGCCATATAGATTTCGGGAAATACTAGCAGCTCGACTCCGGCGTCGCGAGCGTCGGCAAGCACGGTCTCGGCGAGAGCCAGATTTTGCTGCTTGTCCGGAGAGACCTGGGATTGGGCCAAACCGATACGGTACATCGTGCTCTCCACCTTTCTGTGCGGTCTTTAGCACCCGCACCCTGGCGTTGGGATGCGTGGCCAGCGTGCAGTGGTAGGCTCTTATCATACCGCGTCCGGCAAACGACGGCACGCCTGCTGGCGGATATTGTGACGGTGTGCATGGGACCAAGCCGGGGCACCCGAGGACAATGGGGGTATCGCGATCCCTGCGTTGGCACCTAACGGGGGGCAAAAATCCTTTTGGCTTGAGTTTGGGAATGCCGCCTGAACCGCATCGCATATCAACCCCGTAAATCGGGTGGCTGGATAGGCCACCAGGCGTGTCTGCAAGCAGGCGCCCAGGCTGGCGTCGGCAGACCGCTAGCGCTCGCCCCGGGGCTTCGGCCCGTGTCACCAGCCAGGGCCGGGCAACTGATGTCGAATAACGGGGGAAGTGGGAAGGCGTGGCGCGCGTTGGTCAGGAAGCAGACATCTCGACAGCGGGCGCGGGGGTGTCGTGGGGGATCCGCAACGTCGTATCGGAGGCTATAGCTGCTTGAGAAATTACTGTAGGGTTTTCAAACCAGGCCAATCCTGGCGTCCGGGGCTATGCGCTACGAAAATGGTTGCCAGCTGCCAAGGATCTGCGAACCCAAGGTCAACTGGTTCGCCGGCACTTCAATGTGAATCGCCCAATACTGCCGAGCATGGTGATAAAGACCGTAAAAACTTAACACCGGGACGTGGTTTGAGGTCGTGGCCGCTTGCCACTCCACCAGCCCAGGCTGAGGCGCTGGAATGCGCTGGGCACGACTTCCCGGAACAAACGGGGTGCGCGTCAACTGGCCTAACCACACCCAGGTGTTGTGGTTCCGCGGGGAAACGAACCAGACGGTCCCCGGTGCTGCGTGCCGGCGTTTCCAGCTCTGGGGAATGGTTACGGTTTGAATTCCATCTCTGACGGTCTGCCAGGTGCCTCCCAGAGTTCCCAAGAACACCAACCCAATGACGGCCACGAAGGCAATACCGCCGAACGTCCACCACATCATATGCCGCATACTTGTAGCCTAAACCTTTGCCCGCTGTTTGCCGCAATAAACAGAATAGAAAGAATTGACGACGGGATAAACCAACAGGGGGCGGGAAAGGGTGCTGCGAACTGACCGGCTGGCAACTGGAACGGGGCCACGCGGTCCACCGCCAACGCCCGATCTCCGGAAATCACCGCGGAGCATGCCCGGCTTTCCCGTCATAACCCAGACGGAGGCTTTGGCGCGCCAAACTCAGGTCCCCAAACGATGTGGCGCGCGCCCAGGCTTCTGGCTAACCTCCGGGTGGGGATAAAGGAGCGCCGGGAGGCCGGAATGGGGCGCCCCGATCGGCAGCCGGTTGGGGATGCCAGGCCCGCCGCTTGCGGTGGCGAGGCGCGGAACGCTCTGCGGTGGGCAGGAGGCGAAACCGCTCGGGATGGGGGTGAGGATGCCACCCATGCGGAAGCGCGGCGTAAGACGGGTGTCGGATCTCACGCTGTTTGGCCGATTTTTGATGGTTTTTTCTCAAATTGGCTGTCCGCTCTCGAAGGGTCCATCGGGACGCTCGATGGGTCATAATATCGCCCGAGAGCGCTCAAGTCCAGAGT
>JAJZZA010000127.1 GCA_021797825.1 Bacillota bacterium
CCCCGGCAGCCGGCGGCCGTGCCGGCGGGGATCCCCATCTCGCGCAGTGGAGCGACGTATGAACAGACCAAGCTCTACCAGCAGATTGTGCAAAGCGGCCGCTCACCCTACCCGGCGCCCCGACCGTGGTATCCGCTGGGCGGAGGCCAGTGGCCGGAAATGTTCGCGGGAATGTACTTGGGTTATCCTTACGCCTGCAAGATTCTGGTTCAACACATGGCCAACCCGGCCTGGAGCATGCCGGCCATGGCGGGAGCCGATGACCCGAGTCTTCCCTGGCAGCAGCTAATCAGCGACACCAAAAAAATCCCGTTGTACATCGCGGTGGACACCGTGATTGCGGAGAGCACGGCTTATGCCGATTATATCGTGCCGGATACCACCTACTTGGAGTGCTGGGAATTCCCCGGGGTGTGGCCGGTGGTTCCCACCACCGTGCAAGGGGTGCGCTGGCCCGTGGTCGATCCCCTCACCAGTCGCACGCCGCAGGGAGCCCCCATGTGCCTGGAGCAATTTCTGATTGACATCGCCTTGCATCTGGGGATGCCCGGATTCGGGGCCCATGCCTTTTTGGAAGGGGGCAGCCTCGCGGTGCGGGAAGACTACTATTTGAAAATGGTGGCCAACATCGCCTATGACGGCAGCAGTTTTCTGAGCTGGCAAAACGGGACAGTCGTGGCGCAAGGCCCGGTGCCGGATGCGTCGGCCGCCGAACTGGCGGCGATCCGCCCCCTCTATCAACGCCATCGCTCTGCCCTCAGCGAGGCGCAGTGGCGAAAGGCCGCCTATGTGCTGGCGCGGGGCGGCCGCTTCGAAAATTACCCGGCGGCCTATTTGCCCAATCCCGCCGCGATCGCCCGGCTCAATGATCTGGTCCAGGCCGATGTGCTGGATACCGGGGTGCCGGGGTGGGTGACGGCGGCCCACCAGGTCACCCCCGCTGACGCCCGGCGAACCATGCGGGAGCTGATTGCCCAAGGCCAGGGCGGTGACAACCCGCCTTGGATGGCGCATACGTATGGCGCGGGGGGCATGCCGTGCCAGATCTATAATCCGACCGTGGCCGCGATGCGAAGCGCCATAACCGGGCTGCCCTTTTCCGGCGTGGCCCGCTACCAACCCCCCGCCAATATCATCGGGGCGACTTTGGCCGCGGCGGCCGCAGACGGCGCCTATCCGCTCCTTTTGTCCACGCACAAAGACACGGTCAGCAGCAAAGCCTATAGCGTGGCCGATCCCTGGCTGTTGGAAATGATGCCGGAGGCGTTGGTGGAAATCAGCACGACCGACGCCAATCGCCTCGGATTGCAAAATGGGCAGCGGGTCCGGGTGGTGTCGGCCACCCATCCCCGCGGGATGGTGGGCCGGGTGCGGGTGAGCCAGGCCATCCGGCCGGGGGTGCTGACGTTCGCCCATGGTTATGGGCACTGGCAGTACGGCGCCGGCAAATGGGTCGTCGACGGTTCGGTTTTCGAGGGGGATCCCGCGCGCGGCGCGCCGGTGCGGTTAAACGCGGTGATGGCCAAAGATCAGAGTCTGGGGACGGCCGCCGGCTGGGCCACCGGACTGGCGGACCCGGTGGCGGGGGGCCAGGCGTTTTACGACACGTCCGTGCGCATCGAAAAGGCGTAGCAGTCGCCAACCGGCGATCCGGTTCGCGCCCGCACCCAGCGGATGAGGCCAAAGGAGGCGGTACCATGAGCATCGCAACCCGCGCTTGGCCCGCCGAGGAATTGGCGGCGGGCTATGATTTGTTGGCCACGGCGTTTTTGTACGGCCCGCTGCAACTCGATTCCGGGGTCAGAGAAGCCTGGCAGCACCGGCTGGCCGGGCATGCGGATTTGCTGACAACCTGGCAAGAGGTGGAGGCGGCACTGGTCGGGCTGGCCGCGCAAAAACGGGCGTTAGACGACTTTCAGCGCTGTTTGGAAATCCCCCTGCCGGGACAATTCGTGCCGCCCTACGCCTCGCTCTATCTCGATTCGCCCCCGCAACTATGGGGTGTTTCGACGCAGCGGGTGCTGGTCTGGTATCGCGCCGGTGGAGTCGAATGGCGTCCGTTTCGTCAGGTCGCAGCGCCCGACCACGTCGGCGTGGAGTGGGCCTTTCTGGCCGAACTCTCCGCGCATCCGTCGCCCGCGGCCAGGTTGCTGCGGCAAACGTTTATCAGCGAGCACCTGGCCAAATGGCTCCCGGCATTTGCGGCGCGTCTAAACCAGGCGGCAGCCAGCCCCTATTATCCGGCGCTGACCCGGTGGGCGATGCTTTGGAGCCGGGCGACGGAAGACAACCGGGAGCCGCCGGGAGAGGGCCCGGTTACGCCGCCGACCGACTAGCCGGGGCGGGAAAAACCGGGCGAACGCCGGTCGCCGCGGAGGGGGATTGGCCAAGATTGCGGTCAGCACCTGGCCGGCCGCGTTCGACCCGGGGCCGCACGGCCGGGATGCTCCGGGGCGGTGCGGGCTGGTTGCCTGGTCTTAGCTGCGCGCGACGCGTCTCCGGCCGGATCGCATCATAACCCACGGCCAGCACGCGCGGGGAAAAGCAATAAGGGGCAGCCCAGGCGCGGGCCGGGAGGGGGGAGAGACGGATGTTGGAGGGCAGCGGGGATGTTGCGCTGGGCGCGCTGTCTTTAGACGGGGCGGGAGGGGAGAATACCGTGGCGGTGGTGGTGATCACCGCCAGGGGGCTGGACCACGAGGGGTTATGCGGGATACTCGGCGAAATTGCCGGATTTCGCTGTGTGGAGCGCGAGACCTTGAATCACCTGGCCGGGCCGGCGGTGATCGTGGTGGCCAGCCTTAGCCAACAGTGGGCGTGGGAACAGGTGAACGCCTGGCGCCACCGCGGGGCGCTGGTCGTGGTCACCGAGACGGCGGAACCTTGGCATATTGCCCGGTTGATGGGTGCGGGCGCGCAGGCGGTGCTGGACTACGGCGACCCGGTGGCGCGCATTGCGGCCACCATCCAGGGGGTGGCCTGGCAATCCCGGACCGCTTCGCCGGGCCTGGTGGCCAAGTGGGAATCCGGTGTGCAGCCCAACAACCCGGAGTCGCGGCATCTCACCCCGCTCGATATGCAGATTTGGGAGGGACTGGCCCAGGGGCGCAGCAATGCGGAGATTGCCGAAAGCTTAGGCATGCCCAGCAGTGTGATCCGGGAACGGGTCTCCCGCATTTTTCGGGAATTGGGCGTGCACCACCGGACCGCCGCCGCGGCCGCCTGGTGGTACGAGCAGCGACCGGATAACGGAAGCTAAGCCGACGAACGCCGGGGAAAGGAGTTCCTCTGGGGATAAGTGGCGCGGGTGCCCGTCCCCGCGGCGGCGGCGTAGGGTTGGTCCCGGTGTGGGAGGCCGGGGTCCGCTTTGGCCCTGCGAGCCCCGTCGGGCGCGCCCTGACGAGGCCAGGCAGAGTTCCTGACACGGGTCGGTCGCCGCGGTGCGCCATCCGCGAGGCCGTTGTCCAGCGAGTCGTCGCCGGGCTATCCCCTGATGATGCGGCCTAAAGGTGTGGGCGGGGTGGTGGCGCGATAGCCCGTCATACCACCGGCCCGGCTTGGCCAAAAGTGGGGGGACCGACGTTTGGTCAGGGTGGGGACGGTTTCGCATCAACCGCGCAAATGGTCGACGATTAGACGCCGTTTATCGTTTAATGCCCGCCGCCCTCGCCAGTAAAACATTAAGACCTGCTCCCTAAGACGCGTGATGCGTCCGTCCGCAACTTGTTGGCTGGTCGGAAAGCCGTGCGCCTTCATGACGGTGCCGATGAGGCGGTCAAACCACAGCCGTTCGTCCGCAGACATCTCGGTCAGCCAGGCGGCAGCCCGCGAGGCATCCGGGGGTTCCAATGCCTTAGCCTTCCAGGGTTCGACAGAGAGATGAAAATTGGGGTCGACCTCTCTGCCTTCCCGGAGCATCGACGGATCAAAATCGAGGGCGAGAAACCCGCACACACGCCGCAAGGTCCGTTCGGTATGTTGGACTAAGTCTTCAAAGGTAATTTCCACATAGTCGTCAGGGTAAAGGGAAGGGTAAGCCGACCCGATTCGCATGTGCGCCTGCCAACTGAAACAGGTTTCGCTAGCCAACATGGCCGGGCTTTCGGACCGGGGCCAGGCCGTCCTCGTCGAAAGGCTAACGGCCCGCGGATCCCGCTTAATATGAATGAATTTTGCCGGTGGGAAGAGCGTCTTTAGGGCGGGAAGATAAAAGAGGTGGTAGGGAGTTTTTTCTCCCCAGCGCCTCTTGCCGTGCTTGGCGGCATCCGCCTCTAAAATCGCTTGGAAAAAATCCCGCGCCGATAGGCGCGGTGCGCGCTGATATAAGTCATTTAACTCCGGTTCGCTGAAAGTGAAGTTTTTGCCTAAGATTTCCCTTTTGAATCGTTGCAGAAAGTTCCTGTCCAAAGGGTTTTGGGCTAGAGCCGCGGCCAGCTTTTCATTGCGTGCGCGCAACTTGGGAAAGTGGAGGATAATTGGCAGAAATTCTTCCAGGAAATGGGTTTCGGGGGAAATCCACACCGTCTCATGACGGTTTAACAGCATGCTCAGCAGGGTGGTTCCGGAGCGCGGCATCCCGACAATAAAGATCGGATGGTCAGACTGCATGGTTGCCCTCCTCGCGTTAGGTTGGGTTTCCTGACAAGTCGTGATGATTGGTTTGGTTGCCGTTGCGGCTGGTTGCGCTCCCCGGCGGTGACCCCGATGGCTCGATTCAACGCCACGGCCGGCGCCAGTCCCCAGGCATCCCTTCTCTGACGGTCCAACCGAGTGGGCTGCCTTGGGGAGGAGACGTCCGTTCGCCCGACGGGGCAGCGGACGGTGCGGATGAATCTGCCTGCCCAACGGCCCCGGCTGTTGTCACAGGTCGCTGCCGCCATGCAAAAAACCGCGCAGCATCCCTTTGCCACACCAGAGTCAGCGGTGGATATTGCCTGCCGGTGCGAGGCGCACGGTGCCCAATCGCGTCGAGCCCCCGCGCCGCCGATGCTTCGACGGCGAACTTTTGCCTCCGCACAGCCATTTTGTCCCCTCGCTCGCGCCACCATCGCCGGTTAAAGCCCCGTTAGCGGCGGCCCAGCTGCTGGTGGCCGCTCCCGTTTCTTTTGTCCGGGGAGATCAGAAGTTTGGCCGTGATGTCCGCCGAGGTTTCCCAGGAAAAAGACCGGGCATACGCTTGGCGAGCCTGGACCACGGCGGGGGCGGAGGGCGCGGCATTCCACAACACGGCCAGCGCCTCGGCCATTTGCTCCACATCATGGGGGTGAAATTGCATCACTTCCCAACCGCCCGCCGCCTCCGGAGCCGCCCCGGCGGTGGAGACCGCCACCGCTTTGCCGAAAGCCAGCGCCTCCACCACCGGCATTCCGAATCCCTCACAGAGCGTGGGATGGATGAGCCCTTGCGCATTGCGATACCACTTCGCCAATTGCCCATCATCCGCATCGGTAACAAAATCCACCTGGCCGGCGACCCCCAGTTGTCGGCACAAGGAGACATACTCCGCGTGTTGTTGCGAGTTGGCAAATTGTCCGACGATGACCAACCGCACCACCGAGGTCTGCCGCGATGAGGCCTGGGCATAAGCGCGGATCAGCCGTTCGCGATTGCGAAAGGGTTGAAAACCGCCTACGGCCAAAATATAGGGGTGATCCGGCTTGGCGGGGGGGTCAGTCGCTGTGTCCGGGGTGATGTCAGGTGCCGGCGGCACCATCTCCCAGGTCTTCAGGTGAAAGAAATGCTGCAGATCTTTTCCCGTCGCCTGCGAAATCACCACGACCTGATCGGCAACCCGAATCGTCCGCCAGGTCGCCCAGTAGCTTAACAGCCATTGCGGCCAGGACCGCATCCGGCGCCGCCACGACCATTGTTCAATGCGCGGCAAAAGCAAGAAATACACGTCCATCACACTGGTAACATACCAAATCCCCGGCACCTTGATAAAAGGCAAAGGGAATCCCCAATAGCTGTGGCATCCGTGCCGCTTCAGCAAGGCAGGCAGGATTGCCCCATACCATGCTTTCGCCTGGCCGGGGGACGGGATCGCACCATTGCAGGGGAATTCATGGTTTGCCGGCACGGATTTCATCGCCGCCTAGGCGAATGATGGTGGGACGGATGACATGGGAGGAGGCGTACGGTGGAACTGATTGCGTTATGGCGTACCCTTATAAAACGTTGGAAAATGGTTGTTATCATCACCCTGGTCGCCACCCTGACCGCGGGAGTGCTGAGCAAATTTGTTTTGCCCAAGCAGTATGCGGGAGTAACCACCTTGATGGTCGTTCCGCAAGGATCCGCGGGTCTATATTCTGGGCTGGTATCGGGACAACAACTGACGACAACCTATGCCGCCTTGGCGACATCCGCAACCATACTGGGACAGGTTATTCACCAGTTGCACTTGGGCATCCCGCTTACCACGCTGGCAGGAATGGTCAAAGCCAAACCGGGGGCTATACTCCTCGCGAATGACAATTGATGGTTTAGGCGGTCGACTTGAAGACTTGGAATTTGAGTGTCAGCAGGGTGTTGAGCTTGGTTTGATGGCGGCCGCTGGTATCGGCCAAACAATCGATGATCG
>JAJZZA010000037.1 GCA_021797825.1 Bacillota bacterium
TCGACCGAGAAGTGCTAGCCAAGGGGCTTTTGGGGAGGCCAACGCCTGTCGACACCGCAAGGTCGACAGGGTGGGCGACATGATGGACCGCAGTCCGGTTAGGTCGGTTGCGAGGCGGTCGCGACCGGTGGAATGTGTTGTGTGAACTGCCTTTGTCGACGACCAATGGCGCACCATGAGAGCCCACCCGGGGTTAAAGCCCCGTAGCCCCCTCGCCATAAGACACGAGTTCGGGTCTTGCCCCTGTTATTCCGCCACTGGCGAGCCGTGTCTCGGATTTCGACATCCCCGCCCGCGAAGCTCCGCGACCCGTCCCACTCGTCACAAACGCTCTCGCCCGTTGCGATGCGCTGGAACCCACCCCCATTTCCGCCCAGGCAGCACCGGTATCATCCGGCGGTTTTGCGGCCACAGCATCCAGAGCCCGCCATAAATGACAATGCCAGCGGCCAACGATTCCCACACGCTGACTTGACCCCGCAACATCCATAACCCCGCCGCCATGCCGACCGTGCTGAGCATAACCGGGGTCAGCACCAAACCGGGACCAAGCGGAAATTGCCGGCCCACTTTCCACACCGCGCACACCGCCACCAACGCCTCCGCCGCCGCGGTGACCCAGGCGGCCGCCGGGGCCCCGAAATGGGGCACCAGCCAAATGTTTCCCGCCACGTCCAGCAAAGCCCCCCACCCCGTTGCCCAGGCCAGACTGCTCTCCCCATCCAGAGCCGTCACAATCGTCCCAAAGTGCACCCCGACCCCCGAAGCCGCCGCCGCCCAGATCATGGCGACGAATACCGGTCCGGCGGGACGGTAGGCGGGCCCGAACAAGGCCAGCATCAATGGCTGCGCCAGGCATGTTCCTCCCACCGCCATCGGCAGCAGGATCGCAACCAACAGGTTGATCCCCTTGCCCGATAACCCGGACAGACCACCCGGCAACGTTGTCCGCATCCGCACCACGGTCGGCAACAGCACCTGCGCATAGATGTCCAAAAAACCGATCAGCAGCCAAAACATCTTGCGGGCCGCGGTAAATTCCCCCACCGCCGCGGCGTTGGAGAGATAACCCAGGATGACCGTATCCAAACTGGTATAGACGCGGGTCATCATCGACGAAATGGCCAGCGGCGCGCTGGCCCGCACGATCCGCCACAGCGTGCCCGGACCAAAGCGCCAGTTGAGCCCGTAAATCCCGGCGTACACCGCCAGTTCACCCGCGGCCGTCGCCGCGCCGCCGGCCACCGCGGTCCAGGCCACCAGCCGTACCGCCCCGTGCGCATGCACCAAGCCGAACACCAACCCGACCCGCAGCAAGGTGCCGGCGAGATTGGCCAACGCCGGCACCAGCATCCGTTCAGCGGCGGAAAACGCCCAAAGAAACGTGCGCGGGCCGGCCACCAACTGCAGGCCGCTGATAGCGGAAACCGCGGTTTCGAGCGGAGACAGGTGCGCAACCAGCAGGAGCGCCACCAAGCAGCCATACGCCACGACTCCTAACACCAACAAGCTGGCGGCCATATCGCCCGCCACCTGCTGGCGCCGATCCCACGCCCGCGCCGTTTCGCGGGTGGCCAGCACCGGCACGCCCAGGGTAGCCAAGATGGCAAAGCAGGACACCAATGCCGCCGCCAATCCCAACACCCCGAATCCCTCGGGTCCCAACACGCGGGCCAAATAGAAATTGGCGCCCAGCGCCAAAAGACTCTGGAGCACCCGGGCGGTTCCCATCCAACCCAGATTGCGAACCGCCACCGGACGGGAGCGGAGGCGGGAACCGGGAGCGGCGGGTCCCCGGTTCATGGAACTCGCAACACGTGCGCCGCACCCTGTTCCGGTTGCCTGGCCTGATCCGAAATGCCGGCCAAGGCCATAAATACCCAAAAGAACCCGAATCCGGTGCCGCTGTTGAATTGAAAGTCGATAAGGCACAAGACCAGCACCGCGCCCAGCCAGGTTCCCTGGCGAAATCCCCCGCGGAGCGCCGATCCCAGCCACAGCAGAAACGGCACCAAACCGGCCACCCCGACCGAGGCCATTTGACTCAAAAACACGTTCGCCGCCGCCCTTCCCGTATTCAAGGCGCCGCCCCCGGCATAAAGCCGGTCCATGCTGACGGCCAAACTCAGCTTGCCCATCACCCCGGCCCCGTTGCCAGTCCAGGGATGGATGGTAAAGAGCGACCACATCAACTGCAGAGACCCTAAGCGGCTGGCCCACGCCTGCGCCGCCAACTCATGGGCGGCGGCGGCCTGACCGGAGGCCAAGGGAGTCAGTCGCCCCAGCAGTTTCATCATCAGTCCCCCATCGACCAGGCTCAACAGCACCGCTCCTCCCGCCAGGCTCAGCACCACGGCCGCGATGAGCCGGCGGGCGGCCGTCCGGTCCGGGCCCGGCGCCAAAGCCAACACCAGCACCGCTGCCGCCGTCGCCAGCCAGGCGGCCCGCGCCAGGCTGGCGAGAAGTCCGGCGACGGCGGCCACCAACAGCGCGCGATAGACCCCAGGCGGCCATCGCGTCCGGCGGTGCAATAGCAAAACCACCGTAAGGCCGCAGACCACCGCATACCAGTCCGGTTCCCGCATAAAACCGTAGGGCCGCACGAATCCGCCGTAGGTGACCGGATGCAGCACATGCGCCAGGAACAACCCATACTGGACCAAACCCGATCCGGTCACCAAGAGGCCTGACCAGGTCATGGCATCCACCGCTTGCGTCAGGATGTGGTGGCGGGCCACGACGTCTCCCACCACGACCCCGAGCAGCAACAGATAGCCCATCCCCACCAGTTCCACAAAGAAATTGGTGCGGCTGATCAGGTGGGGCCAAGCCAACCCGAAGGTCGCAATCCACAATAGCGGCCATAACCATCCTCGGGGGACGATTACCCGTTCCCGACGTCCGATCCGCAGCAGCGCCCACTTGACGCATATTGGCAGGGAGAAAATCTGATAGAGCCGCACATACGATTGATGGACCACCACCGGCGAACGGTCCACAAAAATGAGGGCCAAAACGAACAGTAGCACCGAGGTGGGTTCGTCGACCGCGCAGACCAACCCCACCCCGCTCAGGGCGGCCAGCATCCCGCCGCCGGCCCATCCTCCCACCGCTACGGCTCCCCCGGCTAAAATCCCCAACCCCAAAGCCGCCCCGCCCACGTGGACGCGCCGACCCCCGGCCAAGCCCCGGCGTGGGCGACTCTCTCCCGTTGCCACCGCCATGGCTAGTCTCCCCCCGGTTCCGACTCCCAGCAGCCGGGCGCGCGCCGCATGGCCGTCCGGTACACCGCTTGCACTTTGGGAATCACCCGCTCCGGCCGGTAATCCTCCGCCGTCCGGCGAGCGGCTACCGAGACCGCACTGTGGCACGCGCTGGCGTCCAGCAGGCGTCCCAACGCCTTAGCCGCCTCGGCCGCCTGCGAGAAATCGAGCAAGTATCCGTTGTGGCCATCCACAATCAGTTCGCGGTGGGCCGGATTGGGCTGGGCCGCTACCACGCAGCCGGCGCCCAGGGCTTCCAACAAGGCCAGGCCAAACCCTTCCGCCCGGGAGGGAAATACCGCCAATCGGGTTCCCGCCCAAAGCTGCCGCTTGGTCGGCTCATCTACCGCCCCGAGCAATACCATGCCCGGCGGCAGCCGTCCCAGCCGTGCCCCGGTGCCGTCCCAATCCTCCCCCGCCACCACCAGCCGGACCCCCGGCCGCTGCATTGCCAACAGGCGAAATGCCGCTACCAGGTTTTCAAGGCCTTTGTGTTCGGCCAGACGACCGATGCAGACCAGATCATGGCGTTTTTGGCGCCGGCCTCCCTGCCCACCGATTATCTCCACCGGATTGGGAATCACCGGCGCCGTCACCCCAACCGCCGCCAGCCGGGCGCCATCCTGGGCGCTTGACGCGATCACCTGCAGTCCGCGTGCGCGGGCCGGAAACAACTCATGCCAATACCACTGCTTGACCCGTGCCAAGCGGGATGTATGAAAGATGAGTCCGTGCGTGGAAAGGACTGCGGGCAGACGCCGGCCCCAGCGGTGCCACTGTTCGAGAAACCCGTCGATGCCATGAAAATGGATGAGGTCATATCCGCTGGCCGGCGGGCGCCATCGTGGCAGCGCATAACGCCGCGACCAGGACGGCACGCGCGTAACCGGGATGCCGTCGATCCGCTCAAATCGGGCCAGTCGCACGGCCCGACCGCGAATCCGGCAATCCAAGGTCAAGACCTCCACATCCACCCGACGATGGACCAGCCCGATGGCCAATTGCGCCACCGCCGTCTCCAATCCGCCGATCAAGGGCGGGTACTGCCGTACCACCAACAGCACCCGCACGTCAAATCCTCCGGTTTCGCCAGGCCCACCACAAAAAGCGTGGTCCGCCGAGCAAGTAGCGGGGTCCCAGCCGCCGGGGCTCCTGCAACAGCCGCCAGCACCATTCCATCCGGGCCTTTCGCCAAAGGACCGGAGCTCGCCGCACGGACCCGCCCAGAAAGTCGACGAAGGCTCCCACCCCAAGGCCCACCGTAGAACCGGTCGCGGCCAGGTGCTCCCGCAACCAGGCGTCTTGCTCGGGCACACCAAGCGCCACCAGGACGATGCGCGCTTTGAATCGCCGGATTTCGTGCGCGATTTCCGCGCCGGGCTCCGAGCCGTAGCCAGCATGTCCCTCAATCCGAATCCCTGGGAAGACGGTACGTGCGGACTGCAGAGCGCGGGCCAGAGAATCCGGGCGCGCGCCATAAATAAACACCGGCCAGCCCTGGCGCGCGGCCTCGGACAGTAAGCGCGGGCAGAAGTCGGTCCCGTTCAGGTTGGCCCGGAGGCGGCGGCCGCGCAGCCGCGCCGCCAGCGCAATTCCCACGCCATCGTTAAAATTGACAGTGTTCGCCAGCAGTGCCCGGTATGCGGGCATACGGCGCATGGTCTCGACCACATGCGCGTTGACGAACGCCACCTGCGTCATCCGGTTTTCCCGGATACGGCGGCACAAAAACCCGAGCGCCTGCTCCGCAGAACAATCGACCAAGGAGATTCCGGCAATCTCCAGGGTGCCCAATAGTTCGGACGACGCGGACGGCGGTGATGACGCCAGGGAGAGATCGATGCCTGGAGACAACATGGCTAACAGCTCCTTCAGCAGGGACATTGGCCGGGCCAGTGGCCGATAGCCAGTTCGTCCCATTTGTGGCAGTCGGTGCCATCATAACCTAGCAGGCCGAGACGGTTTTCCCTATCACCCGCGCTTGGTGATTTTTCCGTTTGGGCTCACCCGCCCCGTAGCATCGCCCACGAATCCGTCGCGTCACCCCTTTTCTCCCGGCGACGGCCTGCGGCATCTTCCAGCACCTCGGCAAAGTGTGCAGCCGCCGCCCGCCACGATCCCATTGCCACGGTTCGTTGCGATTTTTCCAAATCCGCCAGCAATTCTTTCGCACTGCATTGATTGAGCACTCGGATCATGTCGGTGACATCGTCGGGACGAAAAAACCTCCTGCCGTCTGGCAGGCCGAACTCCCGAAAGGGCGCAATATCCGACAACAGCAGAGGACGCCGGCGCACAACCGCTTCCAACACCGGCAGGCCAAACCCCTCGTACAGCGAAGGGACCACGATGGCGGCAGCCCCCGCCAGCAAAGCTTCCAGCAGATCCCGATCGACGTGCTCAAAAGCCAGCACCGCAGGCCCGGCGAACCGGGCCACTGCCTCCCGGCCAACCACAATCAACCGCCATCCCAAAGTCGGCAACCGCGACTGGCGGAATGCCTGCACCAATCGCCCATTGTTTTTTCGCGGTTCGGCTCCGCCCAACGACAGCAAGTAGGGCTGACCCGAGGTCAGCCCAAACGGGGTCAGCACCAGCCCCGGGGTCTGGCCCGGGCCTTGGCGGATGACCCTGATTTTGTCGGCGGCGGCGGGATAGTGGGCGCGCAAGCGGTCGGCGGTAAACCGCGAGACCGCAACAATCCTGCTGGCTACGTGCAAGGACCGTCCCATTTGCGTCCGGCGGGTGAGGTGGTCGCGCGGGGTCAAGGTCTCCATCAAATCTTTCCACAGCACGTCATGGATGGTCACGACCGCGGGCACGGGGCAAACCATCGGCAGCACGCCCAGCGGCGACCACAATACATCCACCCGGTCGCGCAGCAGCCGCGGCAACAGCCAGACGTGACGCCACAACACGGCTGGTCGGATGGCGCACGCCGCGAGCCGCAGCGCACCCTGGGCGACCAGTTCATGTCCCATCTCGCCAACGCCGTCGATATACACCACAAACCTCCAGGCTGGCCGTAATCCCGCCAGCGCCGCCAGCGTCTCGCGGCTGTACACTCCGATGCCCGTCGTCGGCGTTCGCAAGGGCCGCCCGTCAATCCCGATGGTCAGCCTGCGGTTCTCCCCTGCCTGGTCCTCGGACACGTAAAATCCTCCCCCTGGCCCATGTTGTCCTCCCGCCATCATCCGAAGCCAATTGCGCCGAGACAATCGCCTGGCTCCCCTACAGCAGGCGATTTTGGGGGTGATCCCGACCAAACGATGGCTTAAGCCCCGCGCCGCGATGCGCAAACCATTGGGCATCATCGCCCTCTTGGGGTCTTTCGTCCTTTTCCCCACCCCACACCCCAGGGTGCGGTCCCGGGCCCCGCTGGGTGGTCGGCCACGGCTCTTTTCGCCAACCGCCATATCCGCCCGGACTGTCTTCCCGGACGCCTGTCTTTGAGCGGGCGCCAGCACCGGCGGGTCAAACTCGCCGCTTCGCGCCATCGCCCGCCGGATCTCCCGCCAGGGCGCCGCGACCGCAGCGGACTCGTCGGCCGCGGCCTCCCGGACGGCAGTCCCACGCGCGCCGATTTTCGATTTTCCCGATATCCTGTTGACACCCGCGCCGGGGCTGTCCGTTTGTTGGCTGGTCGTTTCCCTGCCACCATGGCTCACGTTCAGACCGCGGAGACCATTTTGACGACGGCATCCTCTTTCAACAAACCCGCGGCGAAGGTGGCCAAGGGCTCCTATAGATCGGCGGGATAGGCGGCGATAAGCCGGTCGAGCCCGCCCCTGGGCCCGGTGTCATAGCCCATCGCAGCCCGGCGACCGGTATCGGGGGTGTCAGGCACGGCCTGGTTCACGCACAGGGGTAATAAGCGCAACGACCCCTCTCCCCGGGTGGGCATGCGGACCCCTCCCGGGTGATTTTGCGGTTTCACCCCTTAAAGGCGATAGTCTTCGCTCGCGCCGCGGCCCAGGCTGAGAGCCGAGCGCCAAGCCCCCGGGCGGATATCCGTCCGAAACCGGAAAAGAGGTGCACCATGGAACTTTTGGAGATGTGGACAACGTTTCGCCGCGGCCTGGGATGGATCGCGCTGGTGGCGGTCATTGCGGCCGGATTCGCCGGCGTGCTCAGCCGGTTCGTATTGCCTAAGGTCTATAACAGCACCGCCACGCTCATCGTGATTTTGCCCGGGCAGAGTTCCGGGGTGCTGTCGTCTATGGTCACCGGCCAGCAATTGGTCAACACCTATGCCACCATAGCCGGCAGTCAAACCGTCTTGCGGTCCGCTGCTCAACGCATTGGCGGGCCGAGTGCCGCCACCCTGGCCAAAACCGTCACCGTGACCGCCGTGGCCAATACCGACTTGCTGACGGTTACGGCCAACGCCCATCGCGCACGCCAGGCCGCCGACGCGGCCAACACCGTCGCCAGCCAGGCGGCCTTGACCGTCCGGCGCTTGACCGGTTCGGCCAATCTCGTGCTGGCCGACCGGGCCATCGTCCCGGCCCGGCCGGTGTCGCCCAAGATGTGGCTGAACATCGGATTGGCGGGCGTGTTGGGGATCTTTCTCAGCGCGGCCGTGCTGACCTTGCGAGAACTGCTGGACGACACCTTCAAAACCGATGAAGAGGTCGTTCGCCATCTGGGGATCCCGGTATTGGCAACGGTGCCGGTGGTCGTGCGACAGGATATGGTGCCTGCGCTGGTTGATCACGCCCATGGGCGCACGCGTCTTCGTCCAAGGAGGCTGTCAATTGATGGCACCTCGTCCTGACGTCATCCCGCCGCGCTTCTTAAACATGGCGGCGGGCGAACAATTCCGGCTGCTTCGCACCCACTTGCAATTTCTCGAGATGTCTCGCGAATTGCGCACGGTCTTGGTTACCAGCGCCGGTCCGTGCGCTGGCAAATCCTTTGTGGCATCCGCGCTGGCTTTGGTCATGGCGCAAAACGGCCGTCGCACCGTGCTGGTCGACGCCAATTTGCGAACCCCGACCTTGCACCACTGGTTTCACTGCGACACCACCAAAGGTCTGACCACACTCTTGGAGCAGGGCGGTCCCAGCCGCTCGTTTCTGGTCGCGGGCCCGGCTGAGCAGCTCTTCATCCTGCCATCCGGCCCGACTCCAGCCCATCCCGCCGAACTGGCCGGTTCTCCCATCATGCAGGCGGCGCTGTCCGACTTGCGCCAATGGGCGGATATCGTGGTCATCGACAGCCCGCCGGTTTTGGGAATTTCCGACACGCTGCTGTTGACCCGCTACGCCGATGGCGTGCTGTACGTGGTCAGGCCGCGCAGCAGTCTCCGCAAGGACGATCGGAAGGCGCTAGAACAGCTCGACAAGTCGGATGCCCGCATTTTGGGCGCCGTGGTGAACGCCTTCGGCCATCCTGCGCACCGGCCGACCGACGCGCCCGAGCGCCTGCTGAGCCCATCGGCCAGCCGCCGGCGGCGGCGATCGCGAAGCGCCCGGCGGCCTTAACCTAACAAAAGTCAGGATGTGACCATGACGGCCTTCCCATCGATCGATCCGCTGCCGGGAGGTTGGCCCGGCTATTCGGTGCCCGGAAGCCAACGGGGGGTTGCTGGAGGAAAGTGGGTCGCGCCCGTTGGCTCCCGGTGCGTTTGCCTGCCGTCTCCCGTCCAGCCGGCTGGCCAGGGCGCACTTACGGCTTTTGGCCCGAAGCGACTGCCCACCACTAGCGGCGGGGATCCGGCCGGCGCCGCCCCTCCGGTTTGGCGGTCCCGCGCCGGGAGGGCGCGATGACGCCCCCGGCGCGACGGATTGTGCTGGTCGGCCCGCCCGGCAGCGGTAAGTCCTACGTGGCCCAAAGACTCTCCGAGCGGTTCGGCGTCCCCTGGCACGACCTCAACGACCATCGCCTGGGCGACCTGAGGGCTCTTCAGATCGCCTATCAACGCGAGGTGCTGGCACACCCCCGGTGGATTTGCGAACACGTGACCCTGGGCCCGTGGCGGGCGATATACCAAGCGGCCGACCGCATCTACCTGATCCAGCCCCGGGTTTGTCTGCGCGACGCCCGGATCCTGATGCGCCATTGGCAAAAGTTGCGCGGGATTCCCTTTAAAGGCCATCCGCCTCCGCGCTGGCCGCTTTTGGCCCGGGTGCTGCGCATCAACCACCGCTACGACCGCTTCATCTATCCGCAACTGGTCAACGACTTGGCGGACTTCTCGCGACGGGTGGTGCGGGTCAGACGCAATACGGACGTGTTGCGCGATTTTGGCGTCTTCACTCCGCCCGCCCGGCCTGCCCGGATTCGCTCTTTAAAGCGGCGGCCCGGGCGCCACCCCCAACGGGGGCGGCGATGATGCCGTTCAGCGCCACCCCCCCGCTGGTCATGACCGCCACCATTCGGCCCGGTCGGCAACCTCATCTGACCGTCTCCGATCCCGCCGTGCGCTGGGGCCAATACCAGAGCGCCATCCGGTTTTGGCTGGCGCGGCCCGCGGTCCGGATTTTGGTATTTTGTGAAAATAGCGGCTACCCCGTCCCTTACGCCCCACTGCAGGCGGAGGCCCGGCACGCCGGCAAAACCCTCGAAATTCTGCGGGCCGCCGAACCCCCGGCGGGGACGGGAAAAGCCTACGGAGAAGGCGAGCTGTTGAAGACGGCACTGCACCAAAGCGACCACCTGCGCCAGGCCGTCGCCTTTTTCAAAGTAACCGGGCGCATCCAGGTCTTAAACTTCGACCGCATCGCCCACCGCACACGCGCCACGCCGACCGCGCTGGGCCGACGCTACCAAAGTCAACCGCTTTGGGCCGACACGCGCTTTTTCAAAATGGAGCGCGCCTTTTATCTGCGCTGGCTCATCGACCGTCACCAGTTGGCCACCCCTAACACCATCCTCGGGCAGTTGTGGGGACCCGTGCTGACCGCCCACCATCTTCCCGGTTTGTGGCCGCTTCCGCACTATGCGGGACAGGCCGGAAACGGCCAGACCTATGACGATCGCGGCTGGCGCCGGCTCGCCCGCAATGCCGTCGCCCTGACGGGCGGGTATCGCCTCTAGCCCGTCAGGCATCGGACGAATGATCATGCAGGCGGCGGCGGCGAAGACGTCGGGCCGCGCGCAGGCGAGCGCGGACAAACCACCCCGCGCTCAGGACAAACAGGGTCCAGGCCAGATCGCGGGCGAAGGCCGGTTCGCTTCCACCCAGACCCAAGCCGGCCAGCAGGCTGCCCAGCATGGCCACCATCGCGGTCAGCCCGTCGGCCAAGTCGCCCAGGCGGTCCAGCCGACGCACCACCGCGGTCAGTTCCGGTCGGGTCACCAGTTGCCCGTCTTCCATGCTCTTTAGGACCCGGTCCAGTTCTCCCGGCAAGCGACGGCCCATCTCTGCGGCCGACAGGACCCGCCGCCCGACCGTCTCGGTCAGAGCCTCCGCACTCGGTCCCAGCACGTCGCCGACCACGTCCCCCACCCGCCTTAACCAGGGCGGACCGTCCTGCTGGCGGCGGCGGTTTAGCCAAGGCAAGGCCTCGTCCTTGAGGACCGCCAGCCAGTCCAAGTCCGGGTCGAGGGCCGATACCAGGCCGAACAACATGCCGATGGCGCGGCCCAAGAACATGTAGCGGGCGGGAAACTCCAGCGGCTCTTCGTACAGAAAATCCTGAAATTCCGCCACCGCCCGATCCAATTCCGCGCCCGGAGCCAAAGGCGTCCCGGTCAGCTGCCGAATCATCAAGGCCACCGCCCGCGTCAACGCGGGCCGGTTGGCGAACGGTTTGACCATGCCCAGCGCGTCCATCGCCGCCACCGCCGCGTGGGCGTCCTGGGCCAGCACCCCCTCCAGCAATTTGCCAAAGTGGGTCAGGTCGGTCAGCGCGTAATGGCCAATCATCCCGAAGTCCAGGAAGACGATGCGGCCGTCCGCGGCCGCCAGGAAATTCCCGGGGTGCGGGTCAATCTGCACCGTGCCGTCGCGCACGATTTGCTGCAAATAGGTTTGCACCAGGACTCGGGCCAGCGCCGCGGGATTGAGACCCAGTTGTTCCAAGCCGGCGCGATCGGTCAGCTTGACCCCGCTCATAAACTCCATCACCAGCACGCGCCGCCGGGTTCGGGATGCCATCACATCCGGAATCCGCACGGTCGGCACATCGGCGAAATTGCGCTGAAACGCTTGGAGGTTTTCGGATTCTTGCAGATAGTCCAACTCACGGTGGACGCGGTCGCGAAATTCGCGGAAGATACGCACCGTGTCCAGGCGTCGGCCCGGTGCGGTCCACCGCCGCAGAGCGGCCATGACCGTACCCAGGGCAGCCAGATCGATGCGCGCCAGATCCTCGATCCCGGGACGCTGCACCTTGACCGCAACCCAGGCCCCGTCCGCCCGCAGTTTGGCGCGATGCACTTGCCCTAAGGAGGCCGCCGCCACCGGCTCCGGATCAAATGATGAGAACACCTCATCCAGCGGCTGTCCGAAGGCCTCTTGCACCACCTGCTTTATCCCGTCGAACGGAGCGGCCGGCACCTGATCCTGCAAAACCGTCAATTCCCGGGTAAAGGCCAGCGGCAGTATGTCGGTGCGGGCCGACAAAAACTGTCCCACTTTGATCACTAAGCCCTGCAAGCGAAGCGCTTCGCGCCGGAACCGGGCCCCACCCGCCCGATAGATTTCAATCTCGCGAGCCCGCGCTTGGTCCTCGGGCAATCGCCGTTTCGCGCGGGAGATCATCCGGGCGTCGCGCCAAAACGAGAGGGCGAGGCGGAAGATGGCGAGGGTTCGCACCGCCCCCTTAACTCCTCCGCCCCGTCGTCTCATCCCTTACTCACCCTGTTCCGTAGCCGTCGAGTCCGTGGTGTCGTCCGATTCCCGCCAGACATCAAACGCTTCGCCGATTTTTTCCCTAAACCGTCGGCGCTTTGCCCGATAACGCTCGCGATCCTCGGAACTCCCCGTCCAGATCAGGGAACGAATTCCCAACAAGGCCAGCAACCACACCCAAAGCGGCGTCCGCCGCCGTCGAAAAAATCCCATCGCTGTTTCGCCTCCCTGTTCCCGGCAGACCTCCGGGAATTGTCCATCTGCAACCATTATACCTCTTCGGCCAGGGCGTCGCGCGTCAGAGGCTCACGACATCAAGCCACCCGCCCAGCGTGCCGATCACCACATAGTGACCGACCGCCACCGGCGACGAAGGGCCAATCGCTCCGGTTCCCAGGCACGTTGCGGCCAAAGGCTTGCCGGTGGCGGCGCTGATCGCGTCCAGACAACCGCGGGTCGTGCCCCAGACCACAGTCGGCCCCACCGCGGCCGGAGAGCCGGTCGCCGTCCCGTGCGGCAACCGTACGGACCAGAGCATCCGGCCGCCCGCAGTCAAACGAAACGCCTCGCCATTGGCGGGATTGGCTTCATAAACGCTGCTCCCGACGGCCAGCGGAATCCCCACTTCCTCCTGATCCAAGGGCAACGGTCCGCTCCCCAGCGGGTGCTGCCATACGATGGTGCCGGTCTGCCGGTCCAAGCCGAACAGAACGCTGCTGACCCGCGCCCGGTGCCCGACCCAAGCGACCCGCGCCACCCCCGCAATGTAGAGCCGGGTTGCCGACAGCGCCGGGGTACAGTCCGACAATCCACTCGCCACCGGCAACGAGGCAGCCCAGCGCACGCGGTGCGTGGCGAGGTTGATCGCGTACACCGTGGACCGAGCCGCCGGATAGGCCCGGGTGTACACATTGGTGACCACATAGGCGGTTTCGCCCGAGACCATCGGCGACGACATGCTGTCAAACCCCCCCAGCCGCAACCTCCAGAGGGGTTTCCCGGTCGCCGCCGCCAGCACCAGCAAGGTGCCGCTACCGGTCACCTCATAGACGCGTCCATCCCACACTGCCGGGGTGGGCATGTCCTCGCCGACGGTAGGCGTCCGCCACCGCACCCGTCCCGTACGGGCATCCAACGCGACCAAGCCGTTGCTTCCCTGTCCGCGCGTCCAGCCTTGCGTGGGGCTCCAACGCCGAAAACGCGCATTGCCCAGACCGACGATAACCAGCCGCCGGCCGCCCGCCTTAACCACCAAGGGCGTGGTCATCACCTGGTTGTCCAGTTTATGGCTCCAGAGGCGGATACTGTGCGTCAGGTTCCAGGCTTGCACCACTCCCCCGTTGGAGGCCACATAGGCGCGTCCCCCGGCCAGCACCGCCACCTGCCCAACCACCGGCGAGCCCACCGGCAGCGCCCGCGAAAAACCCCCGACGAACGGCGAGGCGGCGTAGGCGGCGAAATGCGTGGGACTGTTCCCCCACTGGCTCCAGGATTGCGGAAGCGGCGGGCGAACCGGATAGGCGTCCGCCATCGATTGGCGCAACCCGAGGCCCGGCAACGCCCGAATCAGCACCGGGCCCGGTGCCGGCAGGTGAGGGGGTGCGCCGGGGTGAAACCCTGCCAGCGACAAGACCCCCCCCGCCAGCAAGAGTCCCACCGCCCGCAGCTGTCGCCATCGCCCCACATTGCCGCCTCCCGTCCTTGATTCCTTATGGTGGCGCATGACCATAAAATCGTCAATCGGCTACGCCGCCTGCGATTTCGGACGTTCCCGCGTGGTCCCGTTTGATGCGTCCATTACGCGATTAAGCCGCCGAGGCTGATTGCCGCGAGCTCGGCGCAGAGGACCCTTTTGGGACCGGGTCGAACGCCAAGTCCGCCCCGGCGTTCGGCTCACCCAACCGCTGACGTTCACGTTCCTCCGGAGTTTCCTGACGATTGCGGCATCGGTCAGAGGAAGGGTGTAATATCCACCAGGAATCGCCCTTTCATAAGGAGTTCCCCGCGGGCGCGTCCAGCCGCCGGGGCGTGCTTCAATCCATGTCCGCTAAAGCCATTGGCGCAACAGAACCCCGGCCTCTCATTCCCTTCCCCAAGCTCCCCGCCGATTTGCTTGCGATTCACTAGCGGTCTGGACATTCTCGGTGCTCGGCTCGTCGGGATCCGACATTCCGGTTAACATTGAGCGCCCCTCAGGGCGAATATACCGGATTGTCTCAACCTCTAACGGCATCGGCACGACCTGAAGCAAACCCGGGTACTGTCTTTGAACAGGGCGGACGCCTGGCGAATGCAGATCCCCATGCCGCCGGCATGATCGCCAAACGTGGCATCCAACAACGCCGCTAGGGAGATTCGCTCGCGAAAAATGCCCAAACCGCCGCCGGATTTTGCGGAACCTCGGGCCACAATGGTCCCCAGTCACGCCCGGCGGGATTGGCGTAAGACATCGGGGGCCCCACGGCCCTGGCGGAGCGGTCGTTGAACCCGGCACGTCTGGGCGCAATCGCCGAAAACCCCGCCTCAGCTCGCTAGCGTTAGGCGAAGGGAGCGTTCATCCACCCCGTGGCGGCACCCGTTGGCGCACACTGGCGCATATTTGAGCCCAGCCGCGATGGACCACCCGCTCCCCACCGGTTGATCGCGCCTCTTCCTCTCCTCGCCAGCGCCTAGGCGGTCAGCACCGTCGCGGGCGGCCCTCGCGCCCCCACGGGCGGGATGGCGGCAACCCGCCATCCCCGTGCTATTGGGCGGAGCGGACTCTTCGTCGTGCGCGGGGTGGTACGGATTGTTGAGTTCCCGCCTGGGGTCCCAAAGACCTGACCGCCATCGGCCCCACCCGGTTTAGAACACCCTGGCCAGCGACCCCATGGGATCCCAAGGCGGCAAAATCAGTGGTTCCCGCTCCCAAGCCGCGTCGAGATCAGGCGGCAGATACTTCCGATGAACCACCACCTGATAGAGATAGCGGTCAAACCACTGATCGCTCATCACAAAAAAACCCTGGTGACCGCGGTCGGGACCCCAACTATTCTCAACCTTCCAGCGGTTGGGTTGTCCTTTAACCAGGTTGACTCCCGTCAACACCATGGCGTGGGTCATCAGACTCTCGCCATAATCGAGCTGTTCAGCCTTGCTCATATCCAAACTTACGCCCAGGACGCCCTCATAGTCATACAGTTCCGGGGCCATCACCCCGCTGTCCCGATCCGAGAGCTGACCGACGTCGCACCCGAACCACACCGGCTCGCCGTCTTCCAGCTGGGCCAGCGCCAATCGCCGCAGCGTACCGGCGTCCACGTTAAGATAGCGGACCGGACGGCCGCCAATCACATTGCCCAGGTGTTGCACGGTATAGGTCCGGCCATACGGTTTGTCGGCGGTGGGCGCATTAATCAGGCTCACATATTGACTCAGGTCGACGCCGACATAGCGGGCATAAAAAGCTTGGGGGGTTAGCTGCCGTTCGGCATGAAAGTGATCGTCCTGGTCGCGGTACTCCCAGTCAAACGCGGCGGGCGGCTCGCCCAGAAAATGCGTCAGCATTTGGTAGATGTCCCCCAGCATCGCCTCTTTTTCCGCCCGCACCGCGGACAGGCCGACGCCGCTCGCGTGCCGCTCACGGAGCCGGGCTGCGTCGCTGCGCAGTTTGCGGTTTAAGAGCCGATTCATCACCTGCGACTGACTAGAGTGAAAGGTCTCGGGCATCACCGACTTGGGCACCGCCCCATATTTCTCAATCAAGTTGACAAACATGTCCCACTGGCCACCGTCTTGCATGAGGTTGGCCAACAGCCAAGCAACCACCCGCGAATCGCGCGGCTCATCCAGGGTTTCGAGAATGCTCTCCAGAAAATAGTTGGCTTTCTCCATCTTATCCCAAAACATGGGGTAAGCTTGGGAGAATTCCCATTCTTTAAGATTCATCGCCTGGGCCGCCTTGACCCGCAGCACATTCAGCCCGGCAAACATCCAACAGCGGCCGCTTTGCTGTTGATGGGTAATCGGCCCGGTGGGAATTTCCAGGGAAAACGTGTAGGCGCTGGCGACGACCGTTTGCGGGTCCAGGGCCACCGCCTGAATGCCGTTTTTCACCACCGCGTTACGCAGTGCCCGCTGTTCCGGCCTTTTGCCCGCTTCGCGGGCGAACCGCGCGATAAGTTCCGCAGAGACCGGACTCGGCCGGGTCATATCGATCATCGCAGGACCTCCTTGGTGTTGTCATCTTCCGCCTCCGACCGCAACCCCGGTTACGCCTGGGTGCTTTTTTCAGCTTGGGCGCGGGGGATTCCCTCCGGAACCGGGACGTCGCCGACCAGCCACTCCCTTAACCCCGGCAGCACCTCTTCCAAAATTCGCCCGCGGCAGGTGGATGGGCCCGCAAACACCGCACGGGGACTGAGGTGGGCGGTAAACCAGCCGGCGGCGTAGGCTGGGGCAATATCGTTGTCGTAATGGTCGCCGATACTGGCCCGCTCGCCAACCGGCACGCCGTTCGCCAAAAGCTCTCCGGCGGCGAGCAGACCCGCTGGCTTGCCCGCGTCCGCCACCACCCGCTCAAACAGCTCCGCCAGTCCCAGCTTGTGCAACAGCGGGAGCGCCGCGTCGGCGGGACTGTTGGTCACCACCGCCAGCCTGGCATAGTGCCGCGCCTCCTGCAAAAACGCCGGCAATCCGCTCGGCACTTCGATGCCGGACAGATCGCTCAACAAATCCTGCCGCATCGCCCAAAATGCCTCCGCCCACACGTTGGGATCGCGCACCCAGGGCTCGGCCAATCCCACCACCGCCTGCCAATTGTCGCCGCCAGCCAGGCGCCGTCCGCTCAGGTGATCATCCACCGCCGCCAAAAATTTTTTTTGGCGGCGGGACTCCATGCCGGCCGCAATGCGGTTGGCCCAAAGCCAAAGGGGGGCGTCTCCCCGGTACAACGTTCCATCCAAATCGAACACCACCAGCTTACGATGGATCACGCCATTCCCTCCTCCTTCACGCCCCCGCCGGCTCGCGCGATCCTGCCGGCCGCCGCCAGGAAGTCTGCCCGGCGCGGTCAGCGGGCGGCGCCAGCGGTCTGAGGAGGTCTCCCGTCCCCCGATCCGGCCCCGAGCCCGCGCCGGCTCGGGCCGGTCAGGACAGGCGGGATCCGTAGACCGAAGCCCGATCCCCTGGCCGGACCGCGGCGCGGTGTTTGGGGATGCGGCCCCGCCGGGATTTCCCCGGGGCCGGCCCCCCCGTCGGCAGTGTCAGCACGAACGCGCCGCCATCTTCCGGCTCATATTCCAGCAACCCGCCCAGCAAGCGGGCGATGCGCCAGGACAGGGCGACGCCAAATCCCCGCCCGCTGCCTTTGCTTGACACGCCCGCCGCAAACAGTCCCGGCTGTACATCGGCCCGCACGCCGCCAGCGGTGTCGCGCATCGTCAGCCGCACCTGATCCGGCGCGTAATCCGCTTTAAGCGTCATCGTCCCCCCCCGTCCCAAGGCTTCCAATCCGTTTTTGGCCAGATTGAAGAGGATTTGATGCACGCGTTCCCGATCCGAATACAACTCGCCCCGCCATCCTTCATAATGGCAGGCCACCTGCCGGTTCGCAATCTCTGGACCCAACTCTTTTAGCACCAGCCGCCAGGCCGAATCCACCCGAAACCATTCGCGCTCGACCGGAAGATAGCGTTGACTCCAGTTGTCCAAGTGCTGGCGGATCTGGCGCATGGCCGACCAGATCGCAGAAAAACGGCGGGCGTTGTGGCACTCCCGCTGCAACAGTTCGAGGTGACCGGAGATCACGGCCAGCGGGTTCATCACTTCATGCAGGAACGCGCGTTCCTGGAATTCCTGCTCTTCCCGGAAAAACGCATCTTCCACCACCCGCGCCAAGAGCCCGGGCACTGCGGGCGCGACCGGCTCGCCAAAAACCATTTCGAGCCATCCCGGAGCAATGCTCATCACCCATCGGCCCTCAGCGGGCGAGGGAGCGGGGGGACACTCCTCGGAAAGCGCCAAGGTGTCGACCGGCACCTCGGCGGCTTGCGCCCAACTAATCACGTCCCTTAAGCACTCCCTGTTCATGCGCACCTCCTGGCCGCTATTCACTGGCAATCGCCTCCTGTTTGCGGCGAATCTGATCGATAAGTTCCAGACGGTTGCGGGTCTCGGTTTTTCGGTAAATATTCCGCAAATGGGTCTTGAGGGTATTAATGGAAATATACAATTCGCCAATAATGGCCTGGTTGCTATACCCGTCCAGCAAGAGCCGCACAATGCGCCGTTCCTGCTGCGTCAGGCGAGCCCGGTTAAACCACAGATCGGGATCCCATGGCGGGGGCGGCGACAAGGCCGCTCCTTCGGCAACCCGCTCGGGCGCGATCAGCGCCGGAACCGTCGCCACCAGGATTCCGCAGGCTCCCGCCAACAGGAGACGCCACTCCCCCGAGGATACCATGAGCGCCGTCAGCCATCCAACCGCGGCCGCTAGCGGCATCGTCGCCGGCCAAACCCCGCCCCCGCCGCGTTGACTGGTCGTCAGCCAGTACAGTCCGAGCAGATTCCCGCTCAGCAGAACCAAGCCGGGCAGCGCCCAACCGGTGCCGGGCCGCCCCGCCAGCCAGGCCAGCATCGCCAGCGACACCCCCACCGCCGCCAAATGGCCGCTGCGCTCCCAGGCGGTACGGACCGCCAGGAAACGAGCGCCCAGCGCCGCCACCACCAGCAGCACCAGCAGCGCCCCGGCATCCGCCAGCCCCGACAGCGTCCCGGTTCGAACCAGAACCGGCGTCCCCAGTTCTGCCCGGGCCGCCGCCAATCCGAATACCCCGGCCAGCACCGCCGCCGGGAGCGTGGTCCGTCGCTGGCGGCCGGCCGCCGGAGGCCGTTGCGGCGGCGCCGGACCGACCCCGGTGACCAGCGCGGGCAGTATGGCCGCCCCCATCCAAAACCCATCCCAAGCTGGTGCCAGGCGGGAGAGCCCGAACCAGAGCAGGCCTTGGAGAACCGCCGCCAGAGAGATCCAGGCCAGCCAGCGGACAGAGCGCGCGGGCATTTGTCCGCCTTGCCTCAGCCATAGCCCCAGAAGGGTTCCGCCAATCGCGGCCGGGATCAGCTCCAAGCCAGGCCACCCAGTCCAGACCGCCCCGCTCAAGCCTAATAGGCCAGCGCCCCCCCGCAGCAGGAGCCATCCCCGTTTTCGATGACGAACCCCGAACCCGATGGGAAAACGGACCGCCAGCGTCAACGCGCCCGCGGATGCCGCCAACGCCCACGCCGGAAGCGCCGCAAACCGGGAACTCCCGGTCATTAATATGACAAACTGGCCTAAAGTGCCACCCAACAGCGTAATGGAATAGACGGAAAATTGAAGAGCACGCCGCGGAGTTTTCATGGTGGTCTTGACCCGGTTGAGGGCGGTCATCATCTTGTCTCCTTTCGCAGGCTGCGACAATCCCGCAGACAAATCTGGGGATTCCGACAGTGATACTCACTCGCTTATTGTCTCCTGCCAATTTGTGGATGGCGAGGGCGGTATCCCCTCATTCCCGACAGAGAGCTATTCCTGCCCCATTGAGGGGTTATCCCCCTTTCGCGGGGGGTAACCCACGAGGTAGAGTAGAAGCGGGGGACAGACTAACGCCATCCGTGGCGCAGCGTGCGCCGAAGGGAGCCGGCAACGTGCTGTTGCGCATCATTGTGGTTGAAGATCAACCGCTGTTCCGCGAACTGCTGGTCGCCTCTTTGCACCGTCGTGAAGACGGCGACTGCCGCATCGAGGTGGTCGGCGCCTACGCCGATGCCGAGACGGCCGAAAGGGCGGCCCCGGCTCTGCGCCCTGCCGCCGCGCTGCTGGATGTCGAACTGGGAGCGGGGCCCAACGGACTCGATCTCGGCCGCTCACTTCGCCAACACCATCCCGCCATCGGTCTGGTGCTGCTCTCGCACTACCGCACCCCTGATATCCTGAGCGCGCTCGGGCCCGACGAACTGCCCGGATGGGCATACCTGCTAAAGCAATCGGTATCCAATTTGGATACGCTCGTCCGCACCCTGCGCAATGTCTGCGAAGGGTTGATGGTCGTCGATCCGACCCTGGTCGAACTCTTGCGCCCGCGCCCGCACACCGACGTCGCCCGCCTCACACCACGGCAATACACCATCCTCGCCCTTATCGCCGAAGGTTACTCCAATCACGCCATTGCCGAGCGCCTTATCCTGGCGGAGAAATCGGTCGAAAACCAGATTACCGCCATTTATCAACATCTGGGCATCATGCGCGACGGACGCGTGCATCCGCGCGTGGCAGCCACCCGCCTCTTCCTCGACGCCGCGCGCGTCCGCCAGCCCCAGACCCGCGGACAGGCTTAAACCATCATCGCCAGCCGGATTTATACAGGATTCCTGTACATCTTCAATATTGCCCAATTATTTGGGAGGATTTTCCTGAGATAACCTCGAATGGTCCAAGTGGCCATTGGCCGCGGGACACCCCGCATACCGTAAACAAAGGAAGTGTGCCATGGGCGGTGAAGATTGGCATTGTCTCGTCGTCGCGGCACGTGTCGCGACCGGCGCGCGCTGGGTCGGGCTGTTGACCTTTGATCCCGTCGCCAACCTGGTCCGGCACAGCGCGGGATCCACGTTGCGGACCAGACCGCTTCGCCACGCGGCCGCCATCTGGCGAGGGTCGGGAGGGCCCTCGCTGCCGCGATCGACTCCGGGCAACGCCAACCCCTGTTTGGCGACCGCGTTTTTGGATGGACGCCCCGTGTCGGCTGAGTTGGAAAATCTGGCCCGAGATGTGCTGAACCCCGAGGACATATCCGTTGCCACCCAGATTGCCGGCCTCCGCTACACGGAACTTCGCCCCCTGCTGGTCGACAACACGGTAAAGGGAGCCCTCGCCTTTTGCTCTCCCCGGCGTTTTTCCCCCGCGCAGCTACAGCGCATCACCGCCCTCGAGAAGTGGGCCACCTGGGCCATCGCGCAAGGCCCCCCGGGTGATGGCCGCTTTCAGCCCGCCGCCCGCAGCTGGTTGCTCCGCGCGGAGGATCGCATCCGCCAGGAGGTGGCCGAAGAGCTCCACGGCCGGGTCCAAACCGAACTTCTGATTCTCCGGCACCAAATCCAGTCCTGCCGCACCCCCCTGCTGCAGACCAACCCGGACGTCACCGCGCAGCTGGCCGCCATCGCGGATCGGCTCGACGTCTTGCGTGACCACACGGTGCGCAACTTAAGCCATCGGCTGCATCCGGGATACCTGAAAATTGGGCTGCGGCCCGCGCTGAGCGAACTGGCCTCTTACTACGAAACCGTTATGGACATCACGCTCGATTTGGCAGATGCTTCGCTGGTGCTGGGCAGCCTCTCGCAAACCGCCCGCCTGGCCTTGTACCGCCTCGCCGAGGAAGCGCTGGCCAACGCCCTGAGACACGGTCATGCCACGCACGTCACCATTTCGCTACGCGAATGGACCCGGGACGCGATATTCCTGCAGGTGCTTGACAACGGACGGGGATTTGACAGCCGGACCACGCCGCTTGGCCTAGGCATCAACGCCGTGGCCGAACGCATCCGGGAAGCCGGGGGGGCGTTTGTCTACCATTCCGCGCCCGGAGCCGGCGCAGAGTGGGGCGCGATCCTCCCGCTCCGAACCGAGCGGGACGTTCATTGCCGGCTGGCGGAAACGGCCCGCCCCGACCCGTGCGAGCCCGCCGTGGTTCCGTTCGGTTAGATGACGCCGACCGGAACCAGGTTCCGGGGTCGGGACAATCTTCACATGGAAGCCGGAATTTCATCCCTGCCGCGCCACGGACGCATAGGCTACGGACAAAGCGACGGCGCCGGCCCCAAGCAGGGCGGCGCCGCGCGGCGGACAGGATTAGGCCGGCGCTTAGTTGCCGAGCACGTAGACCGTGACCGGCTCAATCCCGAAATTGGAGACGCTCTGCGCGCCGGCATTCATAAAGATGTCAATCCGCAGACCCTTAATCGCGCCCCCGGTATCCATCGCCCGTCCCAGAAACCCGCCTGCGGGCAGGTTGGAATCGGTGTAGCCGGTAACGTAAACATAGCTCCTTAGTCCAATCACGGACGGATCGACCGCAACCATGCCGGGCGCTAAGGGCTGGCCGAACGCATCCACCGGACCATAGGGATAGTTGTCGGCAAGACTCGGCCCATAGGCGGTGGCGATGAGATGCAGCACGTTTAGCACCGGACGCCCGTCAATGACGTTTGGAACCGACGCCGACGCGGCCCCGGTCGGCGTTCCGGTGGCCTCCCCGCTTCCGGTGCCAGCACCGGAAGCGGAATCGCGATAAGACGGCACCAGGCCAAAGCCGGCCAGAATGTCCTGCCATACGGCCGGACTGGTGGTTCCGGTTTGGGGAAATCCTTGAGCCTCCTCGAACTCGGTTAAGGCCGCGTCGGTCTTGGGCCCAAATATCCCGTCGATGGGGCCGACTTGGGTGTAGCCCAAATCACGGAGGTCGGCCTGCAGCGTCATCACCCAATGTCCGCGCGAGCCGACGCCCAGCACCTGCCGCATAGCCGGGTGGATGGCGGTCAATTCCGCAGTGGTGGGAACGGACGCGGCCTGTGTCGCTGGCGCCAGCCAAAGGCCGCCGACGAGAAACGCGGCGCTGAGAAAACCCGTCCATCTGTTAAGTATGGTCACGATCCGATCCCCTCTCCTGACTTTGCCTCCGGAGTTAGCTGACGGGTTCGGGCAGAGAGGTCGCCCTACAGGTCCGGTCAATCCGGCCCCGATTCACCCCAGGTATGGTTTCCCCGGTTGCCGCGCAAGACGACAATTCGGCGCCATCAGGGTAGGCAATTGCGGGTTTTCTGTCAGATCACAAAAAATCCCGCAGAACCCGAAGAGGCCCGTCTGCCTAGTGGCCAGGACGGGTTAAGACCACTTGGCGCATTGCCGGGCGCCGATTCCAAAGTCCGGTCCGGCAGCCATCTTTTGCCGTAGCACGACACCCCCGGTCGCTGTGCCAGCATCTTCCATCATGCCCGCAACGCCTGCCATCGGGTGAGAAAGTCCGCATCCGCGCCGTCCGCGTTCCGGCCCAAGGCTGGCGCCCGCGCAAAGTCTCCCAGATATTGGCATGGGGATTCCGCGCCTCGATGCCCGCCGGCGCCCCACGAAGACCGGACGCCGGCTCCATTCCGGGCCGCTCAGCCTTGCGCGGCCTGGCGATCCTGGTTGCAGCGGACACACTGCAGCACCGCTTCATCGAGTTTATGCGACACCGCGAGCACCCGCGGATCCGTCAAAGACCCCAATTCCGACACCACAGCCGCCAGCTTGACACGCAGGCCGGCCAACCGCTCACGACAGCGATCGTTTCCCATCGCACGGTCCGCCCTCCCTCGCCAGGTCGTCAACCAGCGCCACGCCGTTCTGGTCATACCGAGATATTACACGATGCAAGTGGACTTTCCTGCCAATCATTTGAATTTCGCGAAATAATTTGTCGACAAGCCCGGTGGACCGCGCACCGTTCGGGACACCGATTTCCCGTCAACCGTTATCCCGTGCTATAATCGCACTAGTTGTCGAATGCGGGCGAAATGAGGCCGAAGGTTGCCAGACCATATCTTGACCGAGGCGATGCAGACGGTGTATGCATCGTTTAACCGGTCCCCCCGTACGCACCGGGATATCGATCGCCATCCTGAACACACGGGTCACCTGCTAGAAGCCATCGGACGACCGGATTGGGCCTTTCCCGCCATCTTGGTCACAGGTAGCAAGGGCAAGGGTTCCACCTCATATTTTCTTTCGGAGTTATTGCGGATTACCCAGCAACCGGTGGGGCTTTTTACCGGACCGCACCTGCTCGATAATCTGGAACGCATCCGGATTGACGGCCAGCCGGTCACGGCGCAAACCTTCCTCGATGCCTTTTTGGCCCTGGCTCCCGCCTTGCGGGTCATTGACCGGCAGCTCCCGCCCGGCCAGTATCTGGGACCGGTCGGCATCCTGGCCGCGGTGGCCGCCCAGATTTACGCCCGCCGCGGCGTCAAATGGGCGGTCTTTGAAACCGGGCGGGGGGCGCGGTTTGACGACGTGGCGCAAATCCGGCATGCCACCGCGGTCGTCACCGCCCTGTTGCCGGAACATCTTGAGGAACTCGGGCCCGGCCTGAGCGACATCGCCTGGCACAAGGCGGGCGTTATCGGCACCGAAACCGCGACGGTCATTCTCGGCGACGCCACGCCCATTTTAGAGAAAGCCATCCGCCTGCGGATCAAGGAACTTGGCACGCAGCCGAACATTATCCTGAGCTCGCAGCGGGTGCGGGTCACGAACCCGGTCACCACCGCGGCCGGGACCAGGTTTGATTTGGAGTTTGTGGACGGCCGCCGCTGGTCTCGGCTGGCAAGTCCGCATGTGGGCCCGGTGATCCCCAATCTGGCACTGGCGGTGGCCGCCGCCGAGCAGCTGGTGGGCGCGTTGCCGGAGATTGCGGTCCGCCGGCTAACCCAGCGCATGCGCTGGCCGGGACGGGGAGAGGTGCTTTCCACTGCCCCTTACGTGGTGCTCGACGCCGCCATCCATCCCGATTCGCTGACCCCGTGGCTGGCCTCCTTGTCGCAACCTTTTGACCGGGCCGTGCTGTCGGTGCCGGAAGGCAAGGACCGGCCCGGCCTCAAAACCCTGATCGAACGGTACAGCCGTCAAATCTTTTACACAACCTGCAGCAATCCGCGCTTGTCATATGATTACCGCGGCCTGCCCATGCGTCCTGGCGATCGCCTGCTGCCCGAGGTCTCTCGGGCCTTAACGGAGGCCCTGGCCGACCTTGCGGCCAATCACCGCATCCTTTTGGCCGGAACGCTCTCCTTCGTCGCCGATGTCTACCGGCACTTGGGCCGGGAGGTGGTGGTACCATGAGCCACCGGTCGGTAAGCGAATGGCAGCAATGGCTGGATGCCGGCGGCGGTGGCGACCGCGAGCTGTTGCTCACCGCCGCCGGACGCTGGCCTATCCTGATATCCGCCCCGCACAACGCGACCACCTGGCGCCTAGGAAAAACCCAACCCCGGGAGCGCTACACCGGGGCGATTGCCCTGGCCTTGCAGGAACGCTACGGTTGCCAAGCCATGGTGCTGCTGCGCGCGCCGGGCTACGACCCCGGGTTCGATACCGGCGATCCCTATAAACGGCGGTTGACCGACCTCATCCGCACCGAACGCATCCGGGTGGTGCTCGACCTGCATGGCATGTCCGACCGCGGCCACGATCTGGAAATTGGCACCTGTCATCACAGTACCGCCCCCCGATCGCTGACTGGCGTCGCCCGCCGCAGTCTGGCGCCGTTTACCGTCCGTGACAACGAGACCGTCACCGCCTGCCGGGAGGGCACGGTGACCCGCACCGCATCGCGCCACGGCATTATCGGGATTCATCTGGCGATCACGCATCACTTGCGCAGCGATGCGGCTCAGCACGAACCGGTGGTCAACGCCATCGGCCGCCTGCTCCGCCGCATTCAGGACGACTGGCTTAGCCGTTAGCCACGATCGCGGCAACCGAACGGGGGGATCTGTCTTGGGACGATGGTATGACTATCACTGGCCGGTGCCGGCCGCTGCCGCGGCGGTCGCGCTGGTTCACGGAGCCGGCGAATATTGCGGGCGCTACCAAGCATGGGCGGACGTCTTAAACGCGGCCGGATTCGCGCTGGTGGGCAGCGACCTGCCCGGTCTCGGCCGATCAGGCGGACGACGCGGCGATATTGCGGATTTTGCCGAATACCTGGATACGGTCGATCACATTTTGCGCCACGCCCGCGACCTGTACCCGGAGCAGCCGCTGTTCCTGTTTGGCCATAGTCTGGGCGGACTGATTAGCGTCCGCTACCTGCAGACCCGGACCCCGGCGGTGCCGCTGGCCGGCCTGGTCCTCTCGTCGCCCGCGCTGCGCCTGAAGATGCCGGTGCCCGCCTGGAAATCCCGTCTGGCGGCGCTAGCCCGCGCAATCTGGCCAACCTTGGCTGTGCCCGCCGGCATCGACGCCAAAATCGTCACCCAAAACCCGACGGTGATTAAGGAATCGGAAAACGACCCGCTGCAAGTCAACAGCGTGACCGCACGCTGGTATTACGCCTTTGTCGACGCCATGGCGGCCGCCCTCGACGCCAGCGCCCCGCCCTGCCCGATACCCGCCTTGGTCTGGCACGCCGGCGCCGACCTGTTGATCGACCCCGCCGCCACCGCCGTCTTGGTTTCGCGCTGGGAACCGGCGCGAACCCGCTTCGGCCTGCTTGACGGCTTCTATCATGAAATCTTTTGGGATCCCGGCGGTGACGCGGTCATGGCCGATACGGTGCGTTGGATGGCAAGCCGGACGGCCGCGGGGTCTTAAACGGACCCCAGCTGGCCGCACACCGCGGTGCCGCGGGCGACCGCCAGCCGCGCCGCCTCCGCCGGCGTCCGTCCCAGCGCCAGCCCCGCGGCAAACGCTCCCGCCACCGCATCGCCCGCACCGGTGGTATCCACCACCACGCCCGCCGGCGCTCGGATAACCACGCTCTCCCCACCGCTCAGCAAGAGCGCCCCCTCCGCGCCCCGTTTAATCAATGCCGGCCGGCTGGTCGGTCGGCCTAGCGCCGTCCACTCGGCTTGATTGGCCAAAAGCCAGCCGACTCCGCTTAAAAACGGCCGGCAACGCGCGGCCAGCCGGGGATGAGCCGGGTCGAGCAGCACCGGCATGTTGCGAGCGGCAGCCCAATCCAGCCAGGCCCGCACCCGCTCAACTCCGCCCGCGCGGTCGGTCAGATAGCCTGACAGCAAGAGCATGCCGGCCGCCAGCCGGCTGTCCGGCTCCCGCAAGGGCCCCGGTCCGGGGTCGGTGAGCAGCGCGCGCTCCCCATCCGGACGCACCATCGCCACCACCCGGGTCAGCGGATCCGTGCGGGTCAGGCGCGGCAGGCCCACCCCATACCGCCGAATGGCGGCGACTAGCGCGCGGCTTTGGGCATCGGTGCCAACCTGGGTGACCAGGGCAACCGATACCCCTTGCCGGCTGGCCGCCACCGCCATATTAAACCCCTGCCCGCCCGGCCCGGAGTGGATGGACGCCGGCGTGTCGCGATTAAATGCCGGCTCGGCCGCGACGCGGACCACCGTGTCCCACGCCGCATCCCCGACCACCAGCACGTCAGGCATGCAGCGCCATCGAAATCTCGCCGGCCAGCCTGGCGTTGGATTCCAGCAAAGCCACATTGGCGGACAGCAGCCGGTCGCCCGCCTCGCGATTCAAATAGTCCAAGAGGAAGGGGGTGGTCGCCTTGCCGACCACGCCCGCCTCGCCGGCCGCCAGCAGCGCCCGCCCGATCAGCGCCTCAACCATCTCCGTCGGCATCCCTTCGGGGCCGGGCTTTGTCACCAGCAGCGACGCGGGCAGTCCCAAATCGCGCATGGCCCGATAGACCGCCGCCGCCTCGGCCGGGGTGCGCACGCTTTCCGACAGGGGGATCCCGCTCGCGGTGGTATAGAATCCCGGCAGCTCCCGGGTTTGGTATCCCGTCACCGCAATGCCCAATGATTCCAAGAACTCCATGGTTTTCGGAACATCCAAAATACTCTTGATCCCGGACGAGACAATAACCACCGGAAGACGGGCCAATGCGTAGAGGTCGGCGGACACATCCCAGGTATCCACCACGCCGCGATGCACCCCGCCAATGCCGCCGGTGGCGAACACCGCGATATTCGCGCGGTGGGCCGCGTACGCCGTCGCCGCCACCGTGGTGCCTCCGTTTCCGCCGCGCGCCGCCACCGGACCCAGATCGCGAATCGAGCATTTTTCGGCGCCCGGCAATATCTCGGGCCATTCCGTCTGGTCCAAGCCCACCACCAGCGTACCCGCCCGCACGCCGACCACCGCCGGCACCGCACCCGCAGCCCGCACCGCCTCCGCCATTTTCGCCATCGTGGCGAGATTGTCCGGATAAGGCAGTCCATGGGTCAAAACCGCCGTTTCCAGCGCCACCACCCCCACCCCCTGGGCCAAGGCGGATTGCACGTCATCCCGCACCTGAAAAATCATCTGGTTGCCCTCCTGTCGTTGCGCCGGCTCCCCGGGCCGTCACCCCAGGCCACTACCGACCGCAGCCGGCGCGTTCTTGCAGTTCCCGCCCCGGGGGCTCCGCGCGCCCCTTCGCGACCGCGATTAAATGGACTCTTCGTGATAGGGCACGCCATCGGACGCCGGCGGCGTGGTTCGCCCGACGATGCCCGCCACCGCCACCACGGTCAACAGATAGGGCACCATCAGGACCACGTCGGGCGGGATCACGCTCCCCTGCAGCTGGATGCTGGCCGCCGACAGAAATCCGAAAATCAGCGCCGCCATCACTACCCCGCGCGGCCGCCAGTTGCCGAAAATCATGGCGGCGAGCGCAATATAGCCGCGACCGGCGGTCATGTCGACATTAAAGCTGTTAAGCACCCCAATCGACAGATAGGCGCCAGCCACACCGGATAGCATGCCGGAGAGCAGGATTCCCGACAAGCGGTAGCGCCGCACTCCCAGCCCGGCGCTGCGGCCCGCCTCGGGTTTTTCTCCCATCGCCCGCAACCGCAGTCCCCACCGAGTCCGAAATAGCGCGAACTGGGCGAACAGCACCGTTGGCAGCAGCAGATACGTCAGGATGTTTTCCTGCGCCAAGGCCGGCCCCAGTACGGGGATTCCAGCCAGCACCGGCAGATGCACGGTTGGTAGCGACGGGGTGCTGATGGGCGTGCCGTTGTACCCGTAGAAGGCATCCAGCAGATACCCGGTCAAGCCCAAGGCCAGCAAATTAATCGACATGCCCACCACCACCTGGTCCGCCGTCAGGGTCAACGCCGCCCAACTGAACAGGAGCGCCATGCCCGCCCCGCTCGCCACCCCGGCCGCGAGCCCCAGCCAGGCATTATGGGTTGCGTAAGCAAAGACCACCGCTACAAACGCGCCGGTCAGCATCATCCCCTCCATGGCGATGTTGATGACGCCCCCGCGTTCCGAAAACATCCCGCCCAAGGCGGCGTAAATCAGGGGAACCGAAATGGCCACGGTCAAGGTCCAGAGTTCGGGATTGAGGATAAAGCTCACCGTCAAACGCCCCCTTCCCGGCTGATGGCGGGCGGCATTCTCCGCGGAACGCGCCCTTGCGCCCGTTTGCCCAACCATTCGAACAGGCGATCGGCGGCCACCATAAAGACGATAATCCCCTGAATGACATAGGCCATCTGCGCCGGAATGTTGGCGTTCATTTGCATGTAGCCGGATCCGCTCTGCAAAGCGGCGAACAAAAATGCCGACGGCACAATACCCCACGGGTTGTTGCGCGCCAAGAGCGCCACCACGATCGCGGTATACCCGTACTGATTGGCAAAGGAATCAAACAATTGGTGCGACACCCCGCTAATCTGCAGGCCGCCCGCCAGACCCGCCAGCATGCCGGCAATGACCAGGCTGGCAACGGTCAGATAGCGGACGGAAACGCCGGCCAGACGCGTGGCTTCCGGATTCTTGCCCAACATCGCGATCTCGAACCCCAGTCGCGTGCGAAAAATCAGCCAGGCCACCAACCCCACTCCCGCCAGCGCGACAAACAGCCCGGCCGACAGTTCGGTGGTCGGCACGAGAATCGGCAAGGTGGCCGACGCGGCAATCGGCGGTGATTCCGGAATGCTGCCCGGCAGCATCATGGGCCCTTTTTCAATGAGGTAATGGCCAAATTCCACCGCGGCATAGGACAGCATCATGGTAGTAATCACCTCGTGGGCGCCCCGGTACGCTTTTAACAACCCTGGAACCAGGGCGTACAGGCCGCCCGCCGCCACCGCCGCCAGCAACACCGCCACGAGATGCAAACCCGGCGGCCACACACCTCCCCAAGCTCCCACCCAGGCGGCGGCAATCGCCCCCAGCCAATATTGGCCTTGGGCGCCAATGTTAAAGAGTCCCCCCCGGAACGCCAGCGCAATGCCCAGCGCCATCAGCACCAACGGCACAAAAATAACCAGCGTGCTGGCAAAATTGGAGACGTTGCCGACGGATCCGGCCCAAAGCGCCGACATCACGGCGACGGCCGGATACCCGGTCAGCTGACCGACCAGTCCGCTCAATATGAGGGCCAGCGCCACGGTCACCACCGGCTTGAACCAAGGCCACAGGCGTCCCCAGCGGGTTGCCGCCTCTTTCATGGCGCGACCTCCTCTTCCCTTGCGACTTGCCCGGCCATCAACAGACCCACCTTCTCCCGCCGAAACGCGGCGCGATCCACGATGCCGTGCACTTGTCCGCGAAACAGCACCAGGATCCGGTCCGATAGCTTCATCAGTTCGTCCAATTCCAGCGAAACCAGCAACACGCCCGCCCCCCCGTCGGCCAAAACCATCAGTTGGCGGTGAACGTATTCGATGGCCCCCACGTCAAGCCCGCGCGTCGGTTGCGAGACAATCATCACGCGCGGCTGACGGCTCATTTCACGCGCCAGCAACAGTTTTTGCTGGTTGCCTCCGGACAGCGAGCGGCTGGGCAGTTCAATACTGCCGGTCCGGATATCAAAAGCGTCGGCCGCCGCCTGCGCCCGCGCCCGCGCCGCGCGGCTGTCGATGCCCAGGCCTCTGCGCAACGGGGCGCGGTAATAGTCGCGCAAAATGAAGTTCTCCCAAATCTTCAGATCCAGCACGAGCCCTTGCCCTTGCCGGTCGGCCGGCACGTAGGCCAGACCCGCTTCCAAACGGCGGCGCACCGAGAGATTTTGCAGCGCCTGCTGGCCCATCTGAATGGTGCCGGCGGTTGGCGTGCGCAGTCCGGCCAGCAGCTCCACCAGTTCATGCTGGCCATTGCCCTCAACGCCCGCCACCCCCAAAATCTCGCCCGCCCGGATGGTCAAGTCAATGGGGCCCACCGTCAGGCCGCCTTTGGCGGAGGCGGTCAAGCCTGTGACCGTCAGCACCGCATCGCCCAGACGGCTTTGCCTGCGCGACGCGCCCAGGTCGACCTCACGGCCTACCATCATGCGCGCCAATTCGGACGGGCTGCTGTGCTGCGTGGGCACCGTGCCCACGACCCGGCCCGCGCGGATTACCATCACCTGCGGCGCGATCTCCCGCACTTCGTCCAACTTGTGACTGATAAACACCACCGCCAGCCCCTGGCGCGAAAACTCGCGAATCGACTCAAACAGGCGGTCGGTTTCCTGCGGCGTCAACAATGCGGTCGGTTCGTCCAAAATCAGGATTTTGGCCCCGCGATAAAATGCCTTGATAATTTCAATGCGCTGCTGCTCCCCCACTGTCAAACTTTCCACGGTGCGGGGGAGAGCAATGGC
>JAJZZA010000038.1 GCA_021797825.1 Bacillota bacterium
AGCCGAAGGGAGTACACGGCATGTGAGGCAGACATCATTTCTGTGTCATTCATAGTAGCTTAATGATATAATGGAAATACGCCCCAACGCAAGGGGAGGTGAGGGCATGCTGAACGGTTATAAGTGTCGCCTATATCCGAGTCCAGAGCCAGATCTTGCTCCGGTGGATCGGGTGCCAACGGCTCATCTACAATGCCAAGGTCCAAGAAGATCGCTATTACCGCCGCTTTCAGCGGCAGATGGTCGGGACTGTTGGCGAAACAGTTCCCGTCGACCAAGAATACAGCCGCTTCATTACCGAACGCACGGCGTTTCTTAAACCGGTGCCCGCGCAGATTTTGCGTAATGGCGCGGTCAAGTTTCGCCAGGCCTATCCGCGGTTTTTCAAAAAGCTTGGGGGGCACCCGAAGATCAAGAGGAAATCCGGAAAGCAATCGGTCTGGATCACCGCAGAACTTTTTCGGGTTATTCCCCGGCGAGAAGCTGCGGGAGGAGACCTCGCAGGCGATCAACGGCATGTCGGAACCGACAGCTTTCCCGTCGGGATCCTTCCTTACGTGGCGCATCGGCCCCATTCGGTGCCGTCTTCCATTCATATTGCCGTGGAAGGCGGCCGCTGGTGGCTCTCGTTTGCGGCCGACGATCCGCAGGTGACAATGTCCCCGAAAACGGTCGCTGCGGCCACGGAGCCGATCGCCGACGACTTGCGCCATCTTTCTGTAGACCAGCTCGCTGCGCGCACGCTCGGCGGGGATCGGGGTGTCGCGAAGCCTGTAATGACCTCCGACGGCCACTCCTTTGATCTCCTATCCGTGCAGCAAAAACGGATCAAGAAGACGCGCCGCCCACGCCAGCGTTGGCAACGGTGGGCTTCTCGCCGGAAGCAAGGATCCAAAAATCAGAAGACAGCCTATCAGACAGCGACGCGGTATCAGCAGTACGAAAAGAACGTTCGACAGGAGTATGCGCACCAAACGAGTCATCGGCTCGTGGGGGATGATTGCTATGATCTCTATGTGTTTGAGGATCTGCGCATTAAAACCATGACCAACCGCCCGAAGGCCAAGCAGGACGCCAACGGGCGGTTTCTTCCCAACCAAGCGCCAGCCAAAGCCGGGCTGAACCGGGCTATCTTATCGTCGGCTTGGGGATCAGTCGTCTCGTTTACCACCTATAAAGCGCTCCGCCGCAACAAATTGGTCATCACGGTGCCGCCTGCGCAGAGTTCGCAGGAATGGGCCGTCTGCCGATTCACTTCCCCGGACAACCGGCGCAGTCAAGCCGAGTTTGTCTGTCAACGTTGCGGACACACGGACAATGCGGCGGTCGTTATCGCGAAGCGGGGTATCAAAAAACTTCTTTCCGGCGATCCGCTCACGACATCTCACAAAACCACGCGGATTTTTCGGAAGCGAGGGCCGGAACGGTCCGCAGTTACGCCCGGGGAGATCGCACAAGACGTGGGAGGCCCGCGGCTTCTCACGCAGCGGTCAACGAACCAGGAAGTTTTGGGAACGAATCCAGAACCCCCCGCCTCGGCCTCGTGGAGGCCAGGCGGCGGGCGAAGTTCATTCGTCCGGCTGCCCCGGTACACGGCGGTGATTTCTTCGGCGCTCAGTTGATCGGCCGCATATTGGTGAGCAAGCCGTGATAGCGGCCCGTTTCGGCATCCCGTATCCCCACCAACCGCAATATCGCCGTGGCTGCCGCCGGTCACCCGCGATACGCTTGACGCCGGCAGGCGACCGCGACCGGGCCTGGTTGACCTGGTCACTCCTCTGCGGACGCGGCGACCCAGCTACTCCGTTTGAGGTCCCGCTGGTTTCGGCAAACTTCGCTACGCAGTGGCCCCGATCCTGATACTATCATCCCGATACTATCATCCCGGGTTGTGGATAACTATGAAATGTCTTAAAGGCTGACGGGAGAAGGGCGCTGAGGCACTCATTTTTATCGGCGCCTTAACCGAACACACATGGAGCCGTTCAAAATGGCGGACATTGACTGTTTGGCCGATACCAGCGCCACCATCAAGCCCGGCTCAACACCCTAGTGACACTCAAAGTCCAAGTCGTCAAATCGACCTCTTAAATCGTCAATTGTCAAACGTAAGGAGTATAGCAGCGCAGTTTGATAAAATGCCGCTAAGGCCCCGGCTTTCGTTGTCGGCAGCCTGATTCGCACGACGAAAGACAGGTGAATGAATCATGATGACCAATGCTTTGCGACGCAGTCTCGAAGTGGTATGGAGGGAAAAACAAACCTGGTGGATTGTTCTCTGGGTGATGCTGCTTTGGATAGGTCTGTTGGGGGCTGGGGCGGTTATAGCGGGGGCGTTATTGGGGATCAGCAACCTCGGCAGTGTCATCGGCGGATCAGTTACGGCGGCGTCTTTGGGGTCCATGATGAGCGGTCTCAGGGCTTCGGCGGCAGGGTTGGCGGTCTTCGTAATGCTGGTCATTTTCGGGGGCGTTCCGTTTACCATCGCCGGTGTCTATGGCACGCTGGCCGACGCTGTGCGGGAAACGCCCGTGTCCACGGCGTCTTTTTGGCGCAACGGGATGACCTATTTGGGGCGCGCTTATGGGGTGCTGGGCTGGGCCGGAGCGCTCTGGATTGGATTGGGCGTCGTCCTCGTCATCTTTTTTCTTATTGCCAAGGCGATTGGCCTGATCGGAGTGATCTTGTTAACGCTCGCGGGAGTTGTGGGCGTGTTGTTTGTGGGGCTATGGCTGAATTGGACGATCAGCGCGCTTTTTGTCGGCAAGTTGTCGTGGGTTAAGAGCATCGGCAGCGGCCAAAGGGATGCCCGCCGCTACTGGGGAGCCACTCTCCTCACGATGCTGGTGTTGGTTGGGATCGATATCGTGATTGAGCTGCTGGGCCTGTTGCTGACTCATTTGTTGGGGTTGTTGGGGACGCTGGTCCTTTTTGTGTTCGAGGGCTGGTTCGGGTTGTTTTCGGTGGCAGCTTACCTCAGCCTCTATCAGGAAGCTCACGATGGAAAAGGTCCTCCGGGTTCGCCCGCCGCCGTCGTGACCAATCTGTCGCCGCCAACTTGGTAACCCACCCGGGTGTTTTCTTGGCACGGTGCCGAGAATGGGGGGCCTGGGTTTTGAGGGGCGTACACGCCTTGCAATCTGCTACCATAAAGGCGAGGCGTCTCAGGGCGGGGTGCGCATTAAACGGCCATTGAAATTGGGGAAAGCGATTTTGGGCTGGGGTCATGCCGCCCCTGCCACAAGACCCCGGATGAAAGGAAATTCGGTGGCCAGCCTGACGATTTCGCCAACCGCTGGGTTTGCCAGGCTGGAGGGAGGATGAACACCATGGTGGATTCCAAACAATCGCCGTCGCCGGGATGGCTGACGCTAGAGGTGTGGGCTATCGCGCTGGCTATCGTGGGGCTCGGTAGCGTTGTCTCGACGGTGATCATCGTCTTGTCGGTCTTGGTACCGCACAACCCGGCCGGGCCCGCGCTATCCTCCCCCCTTGCGCACTTGTCGGGGTGGTCATGGACCCTTTTGAGCACGCTCAGTGAAGCGTTATTTGGGGTGGCCGCCGCGGTGGCGCTCCGGTCCACCATCCGTCGGTGGTGGACCGGCGGTCCTTGGCGGTGGGCGCAGTGGATGCAGGGCATTGCGTTAGGCTTAGTCTTAGGCGGGTTGCTGACCGGTCTCAACATTCTGTGGGTCAAGTTCCAGGGAACGGGTATTCCCAGCGATGGAGGGTACATCCTTAATCCCGTCGTTCATCACCCCGGCGCCCTCATTGCGATGCTGGTAATGATTAGTTTTTTTGGTCCGGTTATGGAAGAATGGCTGTTTCGGGGAGCCCTGCAGCCCAGTTTGGCATCCATTTGGGGCGCACGCTGGGCGGTTGTGGTCGTGAGCCTGATGTTTGCCGGGGTTCACGAGCTTGATGCGCCGAATCCTGCTCAAGCTCCCTGGCTGTGGGCGCCGCTGTTACCCCTGGCGCTGGTCCTCGGCTGGCTCCGAGTGCGGACCAAAGGCATGAGCGCCAATATCGGGGCCCACATGGGATTTAATCTCTGGAGTTCGATTTTGCTGATTGTGCAAGTTTGGCACTAAGCTGGCGGCACGGCAACTACCCGCTGGGGACGGTGCTGGAGCACCCGGACAGAATTGCCGGGCAGCGACGGCCCCGGTGTCCAAGCCTATTACGTCGTGTGATAAGTTTGTTCTTCTTGAGGCTTGCAGTCAATGCGATGCACGCGGGAGAATTCTCTCCTGGTGACGCATCAACAGCGCCCGATGGGGCGGTTGCGAGTGGCGTTGACGCGTTGCTTAAAGTTGCGAATTCAAGGCGGACAAGCGCGGATCGGTTCGTGATGCGGGGATTAACCGGTGCCCGCATGGCCACGAAGGGGGTGACCCGAACGCGACCCGTAGAGTTAGATCCGGAATCCCGCGCACAGATTGTTGCCTTAATGCGAAGCGGGAAAGCCGGGGCCCGCCTTCGGCAGCGGGCGACCAGGGTTTGGCGCGTAGCGGAGGAACAGCAATCCCTCGCAACGGGCGCGCACTCGTCGGGCGTCACGGTCAAAACGGTCTGCAAATGGGTGCATCGCGTGCGGCTGCAGGGGGTCAACGGGTTGGAAGATGCGCCGCGGAGCGGAGCCCCGGGGCATTGTGACGTCGTGAAGCGGGGCGCGGTCTTCGCGATTGCCGGTGACTCCCCCGGGAATTATGGGTGGGAAGGTCAGGCCCTCTAGACCCTCGACGCGGTTGCCGCACAGCCGCAAGGGGGCCAAGGCAAAAATTCGTGTCGCGCGGACCCCTCTTCATGTGGCGAGCAATCGCCAGGATTTCCTCCAGCAAACGTCCACTCGTCTCTGTCGCGAAAACCAAGCGATAGGGATTGGGACGTTGTCGGTGCGCGGGATGATGGCGAATCACCGGTTGGCACGGAGCATCGCGGACCAGGGGTTTGGTCACTTCTTTGTCTGTTGCGATACAAAGCCGATCAATATGGGACGCAATTAATTGGAGGCGGCCGCTGGTTTCCCAGTAGCAAACTGTGCTCAGCGCGGGGTTGTGGCTATCTCAAGGAAGACCTCACCTTAAAAGATCGCATGTGGATATGCCCGGGGTGTGGTGTCACATGACGGGGATGTCAACGTAGCGATCAATCTTAAAGGGCTGGCAACCCGAACTGCCCTACCTATGGCGACGGCTTCGGCAACGAAGCCGACGGTTCCGTCCAAGGACGGGATCGCTGGGAAAGTCACGCCTGTCAGACACGAAGCGAGACCCGTTGGCAAGCCAGCGGCTTCGGGGCAGGAAGCATTCGGTGATCCCCAAAGATCATAGAATTTATGGCAGAGGAGGCCCTTGCCCATCCCAAGCGGGTTTGCTAGGGTGGGGCAAAGACGCTGGTCGCTGCGGGCCGGATGGTGCTGACGAACGGTGGGAGCGTAATCGCGGTGAGGAGGCGTGTTGTGGCGGAAACGGGCAACCCGGTGGCGTTTACAAAAATGCACGGGCTGGGCAATGATTATCTGTACATCGATATTCGGGAAATGCCGCCGGAGCAGCATCCAGACTGGTCCGATTTGGCGGTGCGAATGAGTGATCGGCACTTTGGGGTGGGATCCGACGGAATCATTCTCATCGCCCCCTCCACCGTCGCGGACGTCAAGATGCGCATATTTAACGCCGACGGCTCGGAATCCGAAATGTGCGGCAACGGCCTACGGGCTTTGGCTAAATGGCTTTTTGACCGCAAGCAACTCGGACATCGACAAGCCGTGGAAACGGGCGCGGGGGTGCTCCACCCGGAAGTGCTTTTGAGCGATGCGGATGGGCGGGCCCGTCGCATCCGGGTTAATATGGGCCCGCCGCGGTTTAGCCGAGGCGCGGTCGGTATGGCGGGTGACCCTGAGCAAATATGCCTTGAGCAACCGCTGGAGGTCGACGGCGAGACGGTTATGGTCTCTTGCGTCTCCATGGGAAATCCTCATTTGATGTTGTTCGGCGACATCTGGGATGTCGACAAGATGGCGGTGATGGGGTCGAAAATCGAACACCACCCCTGGTTTCCGCACCGGATCAATGTGCATTCGGTGGAGGTGGTGGATTCTGGGCACCTGCGCATGCGGCACTGGGAACGTGGTGCCGGTCTGACCTTGGCGTGCGGAACCGGGGTAGCGGCCGCGACGGCGGCAGCCGCCGCGACCCGTCGCGCGAAGCGAGCCGTGCGGGTTGACGTGCCGGGCGGGCAACTGGATGCGGTGTGGGATGAAGAGACCAACGCGGTGTTTTTGACTGGCCCCGCGGTGGAAGTGTGTCAAGGGACGTTTGCGTTGCGCTGAGCGACACAGCGAAGCACCTAGCGCTGCCTCCTCCGTCCATCTGGGGAGTAAGGCGGGGGGCTCGTTGGGGTTGGCGGGTTGTCCCTACTCAGGGGACGAACCCGGAGCTTACCGATGGGAAAACTCGTGCGGAATGGACGCGGGTTGGGGAGGATGGCAATTTGCCGATAGTGGTATTGGGGTGGCGCACATCGCGTACCATCTTCATGACCCCATATCCTTGGTTCCGGTGACCTGGGCAGTTTTTGGCGGGAGCCAGCGGAACTTTGTCCTCGCTTGAGCTGCGTGTTGAATTTTGCCATTCTTGGCCTGTGGGCGGTTGCGATTTGGGCGGGGCCCGGCGCGCGCAACTGGCGCCCCCGGTCAGCGCTTCGCGGGCTCGCGCGATACCGACGACCGCCCATAGCCCCTGAAACCTTTGTCGACGCCGCCATTGACCGCTGTGGATTGCCTCCTGCCCGGGGACATGCCGCGTGGCTGGTTTGGTACGGCTGGCCGCATCCTGGCGAGGGTGGCGACCACCAGGCCAGACTGGTCGCGGTGGCAACGAGGCACGGTTGGTGGGTGCCAGGTCAACTTTTCGGCATCGACCCGCGAGACGAATTGTCGGTGGGGTCCGGGGGTTTTTGCGCCATGGCTCTTTGTCGTCTGCGCCGTTCCCAAAGGAACCAGGCGATGCCTAGCAGGACGATGCCGGCCCCAATATATCCCTCGTACCGCTTGCTGGCCTCAAGCGCCTGGATAATGTGCGGTCCGAGCAAGTAGCCTGCGGTCAGGGCCAGCAGTGACCAAATCAGTGAGCCGGCCACGGTGTAGCCGATAAACCGTGCAATGGGCATCTCAAACAGCCCGGCAGGATATGAAATCACCGCGCGTACTCCGGAAATGATGCGCCCAATTAAGACCACTTTGTCGCCTTTGGTTCGAAAGTAGCGTTCCCAATATTCAATGCGTTCCGGGTTGCGGAAGATAAAGCCGAGGTAGCGGAGCATGAGCGGACGTCCGCCCAAACGCGCAAGATAGTATGCCCCAATGCCCCCCAGGGTACTGCCGCTAACTGCCGCAATAACGGCCAGAACATACGAAAAATGTCCTTGCCAGACGAGGTAACCGGAAAACACGAGGATAATTTCATCGGGGCTGGGCACGCCGAAACTCTCCACGAACAACACCAGAAAAATCGCAAGGTATCCCACCTGGCTAAGCCATTGGGAGACCGTATGGACGAGCGCGAGCACGGCGCACCTCTTTTTGTCAGATTGACGTTTAGTATAACACAGGAAAAAAGTTCGATGGTCCGCGCCATATTCAGCTTGCCTGCCCCGGTGGCGGGCAACCACCGTCTGGCTGGTGCGGCCTGTGAAGTCCCGGGGTTTAAGGTCAAAGGAAATGCGGAGCACCGGCAGGAAGGCTTCACCAAGCGGAGATGCCGGGGGCTGGTGAAGCCGCCGGTCTGCTCTGCGCGCACGGGGCCGCCGAAATGGGGACTTTGATTGTCGACAAGCCGAATCTGGCCGGCGGCTTGGCCATTCACCTCGATGTCACCCGCACTTCCAAGGGTTGCCCGATCCGTGGCCAGGTGGCCGAGGGAAACTCCGGGAAAAGGCGTCTCGATCTCTGGCCAAGCCTGCGGAACTTCCCGTCAGGCCGATCCGGCGGTAGCCCGCCAGGTTTCACCGCGACCGCTTCTGTTCGACAGGACGGGAGAAGGGCGTGCAACGAAATAGGTCAATCTGCCTCTACGCTTGTTGTGCAGTGATTACCCCCTGCGGGGGCGGACACAACCGTGCGGTGTCGAGCCGTGCAGGCTCTTTCCGCATTTAGCCCCCGGCCCAGCGGTGCGTTGGACTCGTCGGATGGAGGACAGGTCGGCCGGAAGAAACCGGTTGGAGGGGGACGAGCACCCCCTCGCTTTTCCTTTGGTCGATTGGGCAGGCGTGTTTTCGGCCTTCTGGGGTCCTTGTCCACCGAGTCACATGCGGAGGTTGGGTTGCGGAGATGGCACCCAACGCCGAGCCGTGGGTGGGGTTTGGGCGTCACGGTTTTCGACTGGCTCAGCCTGGCCCCTCGCGGCTGGCGTTAATGGCTGGCGGAAGATGGCCCGGTCCGGTTCGGGAACCGTACGGAAAGGGCGGCAACGACGCGCGGTCCGGATCCGATCGGATGGCCGTCGGCGTCTGACGGTTTCTCCCCGGTCGGCTCTAGGCCAAACTGGCCCCCAAGAGGTTGATTGACAGGTCTTGAGTCGCACGGGTATGATAGACAAAAGCCATAACATCGAGAAATCGGGAGATTTTCGGTGATCGACGGGAAAACCACCTTCATCCGCGGGAGGCTAAAGTTTGGATATTAAGCTAGTCAATATTGGGTTTGGAAATATTGTGTCGGCGAATCGGATCGTCGCGATTGTGAGTCCGGAATCGGCACCCATCAAGCGAATTATCACCGAAGCCCGTGATCGAGGGGTTCTGATCGATGCGACCTATGGCCGTCGTACTCGGGCCGTCATCATGACGGATAGCGACCATGTGATTTTGTCGGCCGTGCAACCGGAAACGGTGGCGAATCGGCTGACCAGTCGGGAGACACCGGCGACCGAGGATGAGGATGAGGATGAGGAGGACGAATCGTAAATGGGAACCGGTCGCAGCTTGGAAGAACTGGCCCAGCAGTCGGACAGCAAATATGCGCTAGTGGTGGCGGCGGCTCGACGTGGACGCGCCATCATGGACGGGTTGCAGCCGTTGCTGCAGGTTCAGGCCACGAAACCGGTTACCATTGCGTTGGAGGAAATCCGGCGGGGGGCCGTCATCGTTGATCTCCCGCCGGTTGCGAGATAAGATATGCGGCTGGTGCTGGGAGTGTCGGGCGGAATCGCCGCCTACAAGGCTTGCGAATTAGCCAGTCGCCTCGTCAGGGATTCCCATGAAGTGCAGGTGCTGATGACAGCGGGGGCGGCGCGATTTGTGGCGCCGCTCACTTTTTCGGCTTTGACCCATCGGCCGGTGGGGATGGCTACCACCGATGAACCGATGGGCCCCCTGTCACATGTGGCGCTGGCGCGATGGGCGCAAGGAGTGGTCATTGCCCCGGCTACGGCCAATCTGCTGGCTCGGCTCGCTTCGGGAGCTGCCGATGACCTGTTAACCCTGGTGGTGTTGGGATTTCGTGGTCCCGTTCTGCTGGCGCCGGCGATGGAAGCGGAAATGTGGTCGCATCCCCGAACCCAAGCCAATGTTCAGCGACTGAGCGGGGACGGGGTGCGTTGGGTTGGCCCCGAGTTTGGCCGGTTGGCGTCGGGATCCGCCGGTTTGGGACGGATGGCGGAGCCGGAACAAATTATGCGGGCTTGGGACTGGGCGACAACCCCCCAGGACTTGTTGGGCGTGCGCGTGTTGATTACGGCGGGCCCGACCTGGGAGCATTTCGATCCGGTGCGCATTCTCACCAACCCTGCCACGGGGAGCATGGGAGTGTTGCTGGCGGAAGAAGCGTCGCGACGAGGTGCCGAAGTGGTGCTGGTGCACGGTCCCCGGGTGACGCTGCCGAGCGGTCCGTCGATTCGGACGCGGAGCGCGATATCGGCGCGGGACATGCTGACGGCGGTGCTGGAGGAGTCCGGGGCGGCGGACGCTGTCATCGGCGCCGCCGCGGTGTCCGATTTCCGGCCCGCGGAGCGCCTGGTGGCCAAAGCTCATAAGGAGGACGTGGCCCACGAGTGGGCGATGGCGCCCAACCCCGATGTGTTGGCCGAAGTCGGACGGCGGTTTGCCGGGCGCAAGGTGCTGGTGGGATTCGCCGCCGAAACCGATGATGCCGTGGCCTCGGCGCAGAAAAAACTCATGGCCAAACATTTGGATTTGGTGGTGGCCAACGAGGTGGGCGACTCCCGCGGGTTTGGTAGCGACGAGCATCGGGCGTGGATGGTGACGCCTGCCGGGACGGTTAGCCTGGCAGGTGGCCACAAAGCGGCCACGGCCAAGGCTGTGCTGGATTTCGTAAAAGAGCAGGTGCAAATCGTCCGGGGCGGGAGCCGCCCATGAGCGATGCGCCGGCCCCCGACCGCGTGCTGGCGGTAAATGTGGCCATCGACCGAACGGTGGAGGAACTCGACCGGGTTTTCACCTATCGAGTGCCGGCGGGTTGGTCGGCGACCATCAAACCCGGAATGCGGGTTCGGGTTCCACTGGGCCGCGGACGGGCAACGGGGTTAATTATTGCGACCGCCCTGGCCGACCCTGTGGGACTAAAATTTTTCGATGAGGTTTTGGACCCGGAGCCGCTGATCAGCCAGGCGGTACTGGAATTGGCTCAGTGGATGGCGGACCGCTACCATTGCTATTTGTCGCAGGCCCTGCGGGCGGTGATTCCGTCGGCCGTGCGCCGCGGCGTGACACCGCAACGGGAAGAGGAAGTGTACGCAGCCACGGGCCGGCGGCAAGGGCGACCGTCCCGTCGGCAGGAGTTGTGGGAGTGGCTCACAGTTCGCGGACCTTCGCCCCGCAAGGCGATTTTGGAGGTCTTTCCGGGGGCGCAGGACGCCATCCGGGCGTTACAGCGGGAAGGGACTATTAAGCGCATGGTGCCGGCTGGGCAAGCCGTGGCCAGCGGAAGGCATATTTTGAACGCCGACCAAGGGGCGGCGGTAGCCGCCTTGGAGGATGGTCAGAAAGGCATTTGGCTGCTGGAAGGCGTGACGGGGTCGGGGAAAACCGAGGTGTATTTGCGCCGCGTGGCCAGCGCTGTCGCCAAGGCTCAGCAGGCGTTGGTGATGGTTCCAGAAATTGCCCTGACGCCCCAAACCGTGGCGCGCTTCCGGGAGCGGTTCGGCACGATGGTGGCGCTGTGGCATTCCGGGCTGTCCGCCGGCGACCGGGTTGCGGTTTGGGAGGGCGTGCGCCGTGGGACCTCGCGGGTGGTGGTTGGCGCCCGCTCGGCGGTTTTCCTGCCGTTTGCCCGGCTGGGAGTGATTGTGCTCGACGAGGAGCACGAGGCGAGCTACAAACAAGAGGAACATCCCCGTTACCATACCCGTGAGGTGGCCATTTGGCGGGCTCGCCGGGAAGGGGCGCAAGTGATTTTAGGTAGCGCCACGCCGTCTTTGGAAACCGCTTGGCGCGCCCGCACCGGGCGCATCGGGTGGCTTACGCTGCCGCAACGGGTCGAGCAGCGCAGACTGCCGCCGATTGACGTGGTCGACATGCGGGAGGAGCTCCGGTCCGGGAATCGGGATATTTTCAGCCGCCGGCTGCAGGAACTGACCACTCGTACGCTAGCCGAGGGGCGTCAAGTCATCTTTTTTCTCAACCGGCGGGGTTTCGCCTCCTTTGTGCTCTGCCGCGACTGCGGCCAGGCCGTTCACTGCCCATCGTGCGCGGTCACCATGACCTATCACCAAACCGGGTCAACCGGAGCACGGCTGGAATGCCATTATTGTTTTCGGGTCATGCCGCCGCCTCCCGTCTGCCCGCACTGCGCAAGCCGCCGCATACGGTATTTCGGGGCGGGCACGGAACGGATCAGCGAGGAGGTGGCGCGGCTATGGCCCGCTGCCCGGGTGATGCGCGCCGACCGGGACACGATTACCACTCGGCAAGGGTACACGGAGTTTTATGAGCGGTTCTCGGCGGGATCCGCCGACGTACTGGTCGGGACCCAAATGATCGCCAAAGGGATGGATTTTCCTCGGGTGGGTCTGGTGGGTGTGGTGTCGGCGGACACCGCGTTGCACCTTCCGGATTTTCGCAGCGGAGAGCGCACCTTTCAACTGTTGGTGCAGGCGTCCGGTCGGGCGGGACGCGGGGATGAACCGGGCCACGTGGTGATTCAGACCTACAATCCGGACCATTATGCCGTGGTGCACGCCAAGGCGCACGATTTCGGGGGGTTCTACGAACAAGAATTGCAATATCGTCGGGATCTCGGCTATCCGCCTTTTGAGGATGTGTGGTTGTTGGAGCTGCATGGTCCACAAGAGGCCGAGGTGGCGGCGGCCGCCGGCGTCTTGGCGGACAATTTGCGCAAACGCTTGCCCGACGCGCGGGTGTTGGGCGCCGCTCCGGCGCCCATTTCACGGGTGCGCGATCGATTTCGCTATCATATCCTTATCCGTTCGCGCGATCGGCAAGGCGTCTCCGCGGCAGTCAGGGCGCTGGGGCCGGACGACGGGATGCGGATAACGGTTGACCCCTATAATATGTTATAAAACAGTAGCGGCATTTCCCGGTTTGGCGCGGTGCGGCGGTCAGGCTCAGGTAGACCACCGCGGTGGTGAGCCCAGGGCCCAAAAAACTGGACGGGGCGTGAGGCTTGACGTCATCGGCGAATCCTGTCCGATGCGCGTGGCGTCCGGGTCGGGCCACCAATAGAACGATGGAGATCTGACCCAGGCCATGGGCCGGGACGCTTGTCAACCGTCCCCAACCGTCGGCAGCGAAATGGACGGCGGCAACCGACTCAAGCATACCCGACGGGGAGGCAGAGGGACAGGCGCTATACCAACATGGAGGGATTTCGCGGTGCAGATTCGGATTGCCGGCGACGAGGTCTTGCGTCTCTTGGCGAAACCTGTCAAACGGGTAAACCGACAGGTGCGGGAACTTTTGGATGAGATGGCCCAATCCATGTATGCGGCGTCGGGAATCGGCTTGGCCGCTCCCCAAGTCGGAGTGTCACGGCGCCTCTTGGTGGCGGACGTCGGTACCGGCTTGGTGGAATTGGTCAACCCCCAGATCCTGTACCGGGAGGGGATGCAAGTGGGCCTGGAAGGCTGTTTGTCGATTCCCGATCTGGTGGGAGAGGTAGAACGGGCGGAACGCATCCGGGTGACCGCGCAAAACCGCGTGGGCCATCAGATGTGGATTGAGGCGGACGGTTTGTTGGCACGCTGTCTTCAACACGAGATAGACCATTTGGACGGTATTCTGTTTACGGACATTGCGATCAAGGTGATGCCTGCCTCCGCGGTTCAGGAGACGGCTCAGGTGGTGCTGGATTAAATGGCTGTTCGGGTATTGTTCATGGGGACACCGGACTACGCGGCGGAGATTCTGCGCCGTCTGGCGGCGTTGCCGGGTGTTGAGCTCAGGGTGGTGACAAAACCTGACGCCCCGATTGGTCGTCGGCAACGAATGACCCCGTCCGCCGTCGCGGCGGCCGCTGCCAGGCTGTCGCTGCCAACGGACAAGCCGGGGCGACTTGCCGATATGCGCTCCGCGTGGCACGCATTTTTGCCCAATCTGCTGGTGACGGCCGCATATGGGCGAATTCTTCCTCCCTGGCTGCTGGCCTTACCGGTATCGGGAGCATACAATTTGCATGCCTCGTTGTTGCCCCGGTGGCGCGGTCCGAATCCCATCGCTTGGGCGATCCGGGCGGGTGATGCGGTGAGCGGGGTAACCTTGATGGAGATGGACGCCGGGGTTGACACCGGACCGATTGTGGCGCAATCCTCGCTGGCGGTCGACCAGACCGATACCACCGGGAGTTTGAGCGAACGGTTGGCCAAAGCCGCCGGAGAACTCTTGGTTCGAGAGTGGCCCCGCTTGCTGGCCAAGACGACAGCGAGCGAAACGCAAGCCGCAGAGGGGGTTAGCTACGCTCCGAAATTCCTGGCCGAGGATTTGCGGATTGATTGGTCACGCGATGCGCTTGGCATTTCCCGCCAAGTACGCAGTATGATGCCGGAACCGGGGGCCTATACGGCCGGGCCCAAGCAGCGGATCAAAATCCTGGAGGCGGTGGCGGAGGCCGGGTGCAAAACACCGGGCCGTGCGAGTCTGGATGGCAACGACTGGTTGGTGGGAACCGGCGACGGACTCTTGCGCGTGGTGCGGATTCAGCCGGCAGGCCGGCCGGCTATGAGCCCGGGAGATTATATGCGGGGCCTTCGCACCGCCCAGTTGGTGTTTTTATGAACCACGTGGCCAAGGCCCGCCAATTGGCACTGGACGCGTTGACCCGCGCCCGCCAGGGCCTCCAGGTGAGCGATGCCATCCGGACCGCATTGCGCGGCCAAAATGTCACGCCTGCCGACCGTGCTTTGATGACTCAGTTGGTCTACGGGGCACTGCGGCATCGGCGGTTTTTGGACGCCTGGATACGCCCTTGGCAACGCGGCCCGCTGGATCCCGAGGTGCAGGACATTCTGCGGATGGCGTTTTTCCAGATAGGGTTCCTCGACCGCGTTCCCACCTATGCCGCGGTCAACGAAGCGGTCGAGCAGACCAAGACCGCGCGGCCGCGCGCGGCGGCCACCGTCAATGCCATCTTGCGGCGGGGTATTGGCCATCGCCCCGACGGCCTGCCGTTGGCCGTGCGCTATTCCCACCCTGATTGGCTGGTCGCCCGTTGGGAGCGGAGGTTTGGGCGACGGGTGCAGGATATTTTGGAAGCCGACAATCGGATTCCTCCCCTTACTGTGCGCGTCAACCCGTTTCGCACCACACGCGCGGCGGTGCTTAAGGCGTTGCAGGATTTGAGCATAGCGGCGCGGCCGTCGCCCTATCTGCCGGAGGCGGTGGAGATTCCGGGAGCGATCTGGTTGGAGGATTTTGTGCCGTTTCAGGCAGGTTGGGTTACGGTTCAAGATACCAGCGGCATGCTGGTGCGCTACGTGTTGGACCCCAAACCGCGGGATCGCGTGCTGGATTTGGCGGCAGGACTAGGCTCAAAGACTACCCACCTAGCCGAACGGACGCCAGAGGGGGAGGTCATTACCGCGGTCGATGTGTCCGCCTCCCGGCTCGCGCTCTTGGCGGAAAATCTGGCGCGGCTCGGTCTCGCCGCGCGGGTGCGGATGGTGCACGGTGATGCCCGGGTGTTTGCCCAGCAGGAAGCGGGGCAGTTCGATCGCGTTCTCATCGACGTACCCTGCAGCGGGCTTGGCGTCTTGCGCCGGAGGGTAGACGCGCGTTGGCGCAAGCGGGAGGACGATTTTGCTCAATTGGCGCGCTTGCAGGGCGAATTGCTCGATTCCGCAGTGACCGCGACCCGGCCTGGCGGCGTTATTGTATATAGCGCATGTTCCATCGAACCGGAGGAAACGGTAGAGGTGATCAGCGAGGCGTTGAACCGGAGGCCGGACCTCGGTCGTGAGCCACTAGAATCGTTTTTGCCCCATCCCGACCTCCGGGGGGCGGTGGTCGACGACATGTTTTTGTCCTTGCCCGGGCAATTCGACATGGACGGATTTTTTATATGCCGCCTGAAAAAGCGCTGAAAACCGCAGAAATCCACGCGGAGGGGGGGAGACCCGGTGGTGATGCCATCTGCAAACGACGTGCTGTCGTTAGATGCCGACCAACTGGTGCATGTGCTGCAGGGTTTCGGTGAGCCCGCTTTTCGGGCGCGCCAGCTGTTCGAGTGGCTGTGGCGGCACGACGCGTCATCCTATCAGGACGTGACGGTATGGTCGCGGCCGCTTCGCGAGCGGATGTCGCAGGCCTGGCCGATCAGGCGGGCGGTCGCGGTGCAAACCCAGGTGGGCGTTGATGGGACTACCAAACTGTTACTGGGGTTGTCCGATGGTCAGCGGGTGGAAACGGTTCTCCTGCCCCATCCCTATGGATACAGTGTCTGCGTGTCCTCGCAGGTAGGCTGCGCCATGGGTTGCACGTTTTGTGCATCGGGACTGAATGGCCGCATCCGGCAGTTGTCGGCCGGCGAGTTGCTCGAACAAGTCCGCTACGCCGAGATGATATTGAAACCGTCGGGCCAGCACGTGCGCCGGGTGGATGTGATGGGAATCGGCGAACCCCTCGACAACTATGCCAATCTGTTGAAATTCATGCGCATGGCGCACCATGAGGCGGCTTTTCATTTGAGTTACCGGCATTTTACGGTGTCAACCAGTGGATTGGTGCCGGCGATCACGCAACTGGCCAACGAGGGTCTGCCGGTGACGCTGGCGGTATCGCTGCATGCTCCCAATGATGAGGTGCGCCGGCGATTAATGCCGGTCAACCAGGCCTATCCGTTGGCGAAGCTGATTCCCGCCTGCGACGACTTCGCCCGCCGCACAGGTCGCCGTGTGACCTTCGAATACCTGTTGCTAAAGGATGTCAACGACAGCCAGCAACTGGCGCACGAACTGGCTGGACTGTTGGCCGGCAGGCTGTGCCATGTGAACCTTATCCCCTGGAATCCGGTGGCCGAACATGATTGGACACCGTCGCCGATGTCGACGGTGCGAACATTTCAACGCATCGTGCAAGATCAGGGGATTTCTTGTACGATACGAAAAGAGTTGGGTCAGGAAATTGACGCGGCATGCGGCCAGTTGCGGTTGCGTGAGGAGGAATCCCTATCACTCTGAAGACATTCGGTCGTTCACACCGCGGACTGGTGCGGGCGCGCAATGAAGATGGGTACCTCATGCGGCCGATGGGCTTCCGGGGATTTCTCCTGGCCGTGGCTGACGGGATTGGGGGTGGACCGGGCGGACAGGAGGCGAGCCGAGTTGCCCTGCAGGCGCTTGATGACGCGGCCGGGGTTGACGTGCGGGATTTGGCCCGATTGGTGTCCGCCGTGGCCATGGCCAACCGGCAGGTGTTCGAGGCCGGACAGCACGGGATGGAAGGAATGGGAACAACTCTGACCGCGGCCGTAATTTTTTCCGACAGACTTCTGTTGGCGCATGTCGGCGACTCCCGCGCTTATCAGGTTTTGTCGGATCACGTGGTGCGGCTGACGATTGACCATTCGGTGGCGGGAGAGATGGAACGGGCGGGCAGCATTACTGCCGACGAGGCCGCTCACCATCCCCGGCGCAATGTGCTGACGCGTTGGGTCGGGTCATTCGACAAGGTGCGGATCGACGTGCTGGATATTGCGTGGAATGCCGAATCACGGTTGCTGCTGTGCACCGATGGGCTGACCTCCGTACTAAACGACGAGGAGATTTCCCAGACATGCCGCCTGACGGGGGGGCAGGCACTGGTTGACCGCCTTATCGACACGGCCTTGCAACGGGGGGGGCCGGACAACATTACCGTGGTGTTGGCCGATGTGGTGACCGAAGCGGGTGACGGCGATGGTCGGTAACGTGCTGGGCGGACGCTACGAGGTCTTGGAGCGCATCGGCACCGGAGGTATGTCGCTGGTCTATCGGGCGCGCGATGTTACCCTGAACCGGCTGGTGGCTGTGAAAATCTTAAAGCATCAATGGGCGGAGGATGAGGAGGTTGTCCGGCGCTTTGACCAGGAAGCCAGATCGGCGGCCTCGCTGGTCAACCGGCACGTGGTGCAGGTGTACGATGTCGGCTGCGATCAGGGCGATGTGCATTACATCGTCATGGAACTCGTCGCCGGGCAGACGCTGCGCGTGCTTATCGACCGGGAAGCGCCGCTGCCGTACGCTCGCGCGCTCGATATCGCGGACCAGGTGTTGGCCGGGCTCGAGGTGGCTCACGCCAAAAAATTGGTGCACCGCGACATCAAGCCCCAGAACATTTTGGTGGCTGAGGACCAAACCGTCAAAGTCACCGACTTCGGCATCGCCTACGCGGCCACTTCCGGGACGTTGGTGAACACCGGCTCATTGCTGGGAACCGTGCAGTACCTGAGTCCCGAACAAGCCCGCGGCAAAATGATCGGCCACCATTCCGACTTATATTCACTGGGTGTGGTGTTGTTTGAGATGTTGACCGGTCGCTTGCCTTTCGAAGGCGACAGTGCCATCGGGGTGGCGATTAAACATCTTCAAGACGAAGCTCCAACCGTGATCAGTTTGCAGCCGGACGTGCCGGTGGCGGTTAATGCGGTGGTGATGCGCGCTCTCGCCAAGGACCCGGCGGAACGGTACCAGTCGGCGCGAGGCTTTCGCCAGGACATTGAACGCATCTTGCACCCGGAACGGGCGCCGGCCCCCGATTTGCCGGTGCCCTTGGCGAACTCGGCAGCGGAAGCCGAGGATGGGGGAGCCGGAGGCCAAGCGCGCGCGGTTAAAAAACGGCGCTGGTGGCCATGGATTGTGTTGCTGGTGCTGCTGTTGTTGGCAGGAGGCGGAGTCTATGCGTTTCAACGCTGGCTCAACGTGCCGACTGTCAGCGTCCCCAATATTCGGGGCGAGTCCCTCAGTCGCGCGAAGGCCCGCTTGGCCAGCCTCGGATTGACCCTCAACGTCATTGGCCGATCCCCGTCGAAGTCCTTGCCGAAGGACTACATTCTCAGCGAATCGCCGGCGGCCGGCACCCAAGTCAAGGCGGGGCAATCGGTTGGCGTGGTGGCGTCATCCGGTCCCACCCTGGTCAGCATTCCCAACTTGCTCAAGCAAGATATTTTTCAAGCCAAGCAAGAGCTGAGCACAATTGGGCTGAAGGCGCTGGTCCATCAGGTCAACAACCAGGCGGCTCAGGGATTGGTTGTGCGACAGTCGCCATCGCCCGCCAAATCGGTGCCGCAAGGGACCACGGTAACCTTGTGGGTCTCCAACGGCCCGCCGCAAGCAGCCGCCAACATGCCAAACCTGGAGGGGTTGACGGCGTCGGAGGCGGCGAGTGAACTGATTGGCCTCAATCTGGCGGTGGGAACGCCTTCCAATCAATGGAGCACTGAACCCGCCAACACCATTATCGACCAGAGCCCCGCCCCTTACTCGAGTTTGTCGGGGATCAGCCAGGTGAGCGTGGTCGTATCCAATGGGCCCAGTCCGCAGAGCGGCAGTCTGCCGAAAAACGTCACGGTGGCGCAGTGGACGATTCCTAACAATGCCGCTCCCAAATCGGTTTTGAAAGTGGTGGTTACCGACAGTGCGGGCAACGAAGAGGTTTTCTATCAACAAGTGAACCCTGGCACGGCCGTGCAATTTCCGGTGACTTGGTACGGGAACAGCGGCCAATTGGCCCTCTATCTGAACGGGCAGGCACTGCCTCCGCAGACGCTCACGCCGAATTTTTCGACGGCGCCCAGCGGGGGAGGGCCGGGGAATGGCACCGGGGGTTAGAGATTGGGGACTGGTGACGCTGCTGGAGGCCAACCGTCCGACCGTCGTGATGCCAGACGGCCGGCGATACTTATGCCACCTGCGGGGACGAGTCAAACGCGACGTCGGCCGCATCGTGGTCGGTGATGCCGTGCAGATTGCGCCCACCGATGCTGGCGAAGCCATCATTTTGCAGGTGGCTCCCCGCCGCAATCAGTTGCTGCGGCCCTTGGTGGCCAATTTGGACGGGGTGTTTGCGGTCTTTAGCCTAAATAACCCGCGGGGAAGTTTGGAACTGTTGGACAAACGGCTGGTGCTGGCGCATCTTATCGGCTGTGAAGCGGAGATTATGTTGACCAAGGCCGATTTGAGCCAAGACCCGGACGAACGCCGCGCCGTGGTCAAGGCGTATCGGCAGGCCGGCTATCGGGTATGGGACATCAGTGCCCGCACCGGGCAAGGCCTGGATGGCTGGACGGCCGAAGCGCGTTCGGGGGTGTGGGTCATGACCGGAGAGAGTGGGGTGGGCAAGTCCTCGGTGTTGCAATTTATCTTGCCGGATGCGGGCGTCGCGAGCGCCGCCTTAAGCCGGGGGGGCCGCGGGCAGCAGACGACCCGTTGGGTCCGGCTGTATCGCGTTGCAGAGTTTTGGCTGGCGGATACACCGGGCTATACCGCTCTGACCACCACCATCGAAGGACCGCAGCAGTTGCTGGGGGCGTTTCGGGAATGGGAGGGAATCGACTGCCGATACGCCGATTGCCAACATCGCGATGAAGCCGGGTGCGGGGTTATCCGTGCGGTTGCGGCGGGAGAAGTGGCTGACTGGCGACACCGCCACTACCGGGTGATGGTAGATAATTGGGTCAGACGGCATTAGGCAGGAGCCAGAGGAGGGCGGCGGATGCCAGGACTGCTTGTCGCTGTAAGCCTCTCACCGACGACCCATCAAGACTGGGGAGACCTAGTTGGGCTGGCGGAAGCGTCGGGTGACTTTCTCCACATCGAAAGCGGCCAACGGACGGGCGACGGAGGACGGGAATGGACGAGACTCGCGCACGTCGTGCGTCAGGTTCGCCAGATGACTGACTTGCCGATTGACGTGCATATTATGGGGCAGGGGCGGGCGACGCCCGCCGCCGACTTGCGGCAAGCGGGCGCGGACCTCTTGACCGTCGAGTGGCGGGCCGGGGGAGAAACGGAACGGTTTTTGGATGCTGCTCAAACGGCCGGGGTTTTGGCGGGGGTAAGCCTGGGCCGCATGGCCGTCTGGGAAGAACTGACGCCGATCTGGCGGCAGTTGGATGTGGTGCTGGTGACCGGGGGAAGCGTGGTGGCGACGCTGTGCGCCGTCGAACAGGTGAGGGCGCTGCGCGGGGATCGGGACCGCCCCTTAATTCAAGTGCAAGGATGCGCCATCCCGGATGCCATTAGCCGCTTGCGCGCGGCGGGTGCCGACCTGGTGGTGGTAAAACCGCGGCGCGGTCGTTCCCTCGCGGCATTGCTGGCAAATCTGCCGCGAACGTGATGCACCAATTCGGCGGCGCTTCCGTAGCATGATCCATGCCCGGCAGTCTTCGGGCAAGGAGGTGGGGGAATTGCGACGTATCGGCACGGGTAGTTGGCCCAGTCGCCGAAATCCTCGCCGGATCGGCGGCGGCGGGTTGGCGTTTGGGGGCGCCGTCCTGATCTTTAAGGCTTTTCCGTTTTGGATTTGGCCGTTTGGCATCGGACTATGGCTGATGTGGGCGGGCCTGGCTCCGGTGGTGGCCGGAACGTTTCTCATCTGGCTCGGCTGGCGTCTGGCCCTGTCGGGCGGCAAGTGGTAAGGATTTCAGGGCTCGGCGACGGGTCGACCTGAATTGCCAGTCGTTGCGGATCACCGTTTAAGAAGGGGTGGATGATAATGCGGGTTACCGTCGTTAAAGTGCCACGGCTGGTCGGCCGGGTATTGCAAGTGCTGTTAGGCGTGTGGACGACCAAAAAATGATCGGGAATCCGCGGGGAGATTACCGAATTCGGGCGACGGCCGCGGGCGGCCAAATCCGGGCGATGGCGGCGATTACCACGCAAACCGCCCGCACGGCTCAGTTGACGCACGCGGCGTTTCCCACGGCTGCCGCCGCCATGGGACGAACTTTGACGGCGGCTGTGTTGTTGGGTTTCGATGTCAAGCACGAGGCCGCGCGCGTGACCGTGGAAGTCGAGGGTGGGGGGCCGCTGGGACGGGTGGTGGCGGAGGTGCGCGGCAGGGGGCTGGTGCGCGCCCGGGTCACCTCTCCCCAGACTGACCCGCCGCGGCGGTCGGACGGCAAGCTTAATGTGGGACATGCGGTGGGCAGTGACGGGTTTTTGCGGGTCACTCGCGATATGGGCGGAACCGCCCTATACCAAGGCCAAGTGGCGCTGGTGAGTGGGGAAATCGGGGAGGACTTGACCCATTATTATCTACAGTCGGAGCAAGTTGCGAGCGCCGTAAGCTTGGGTGTGCTGATTGGCCGGGACGCCATGGTGGCGGCGGCAGGCGGGGTGGTGGTGCAGGCGATGCCGGCAGCCAACCCGGATCTGGTGAGCGGACTGTCGGAAGCCTTTACGGAACTCGCGCAGATTAGTCGGCAGATTGACCGGGGAATGTCCCCGGAGAGTCTGCTGGCGAAGGTTTTGCCCACGCCAATTCGTTGGCATGGCGTCGAGCCGGTGGCGTGGCAATGCCGATGCAGCCAGGCCCGCAGCTACGAGCTTTTGAGCAGCTTGCCGCGGGCCGACATCGAGGCGCTGATTGCGGAGGGTGGCGCCCAAATCACATGCAATTTCTGTCGGAGCGCCTACCGAGTTCCCGCTGCCGACCTCAAAGGCTTGGCACCAGGCCGTTAAATGGCGCGATCCACCCGACCCGAGCGCAGGCATCGAGTACAAACATAAATCCGTTGCACGCGCCCGTTCACCCGCGCGCGCACATGCTGGATGTTGGGGCGCCAGACTCGTTTGGTCTTGTGGTGCGAGTGGCTGACGGAGTTGCCGTGAGCCGTGTGTTTATCGCAAATTTCACAGCGAAAAGCCATAGAACAGGAACCTCCCTGACGTTGACATGCCTCCCTATGGTATCATAAATAATCGCAGAATTGCAACGTAAGGGCCGAACACCGTGAGATGAGGTGAGGGACCATGCAGCAGCGCACGGAATGGGGAGAGATGGCGGTCCATGATGAGGTCTTGGCGACCTTGGCCGGAGTCGCGGCATCCGAAAGCTATGGTGTAGTGGGCATGGCCTCGCGACGGGTTGGAGACGGAATAGCCGTGCTATTGCACCGCGAACATTTAGCTCGGGGAGTCCGGGTGACCGAAGGGCAAGGAGAATATGAGATTGACCTGTTCGTAATCATGGGCTATGGCGTGCGGATCGGTGAAGTGGGCAAAGCTATTGCCCGCAACGTGAGTCAGACGCTTCGCCAAGCGGTGGGTGTCGCCCCGCGCAAGGTCATCGTACATGTTGAAGGAGTCCGAAAGTAGTGGGAGGGAGTCCGAACCGCGCCGACGTTTATTTGACCGTGCAGGATCTCGAGCGCTGGATGCACCATGCGTTGGAGGCCCTGCAACTTCACCATGAGGGGATTAACCGATTAAACGTATTTCCCGTGCCCGATGGCGACACCGGCAACAATATGCTGAGCACCTTGCGCGAGGCGGTTCGGCGGTTGGACGAGCATGCTCCCGCCACGGTGAGCGAAGCTTGGCGCTTACTGGCGGATGGCGCCTTGATGGGGGCGCGCGGCAACTCCGGCGTAATTCTGTCGCAATTGCTGCGGGGATTTGCCGAAAGCACACGATCGCGCGAGGTGTGGGGACCTAAGGAGCTGAGCCAAGCTTTCCGGCATGCCTATGAGGTCGCCTTTCGGCAGGTGTATCATCCCGTGGAGGGAACCGTGCTGACAGTGGCCAGACGCATGGCCGAGGTCGCCCAGGGATCCACCTTGTTGGAAATTCTCACCAAAGTGTGCGCCGAGGGCGAGGCGGCGGTGGCGGACACGCCCCGCCTGTTGCCCATGCTTCGCCAGGCCGGCGTGGTGGATGCCGGAGGGCGAGGCTATTGGCTGATCGTGGAGGCGTGGCGGCAAACCCTGGCCGGGATCGGGCCGGACCGGCCCGCGCAGCCGCCGACGATGGCATCGGCTCCGGCAATGATGGCCGCCGAAGATGTGCGGTTTCCCTATGATACTGAAGCGCTTATCGAAAATTGGCAGGCGGATTTGCCAGTGAACGAGGCCGTGCACAGACTGGCCGCCTTGGGCGATTCGATTGTGGTGGCGGATGGGGGCGCATCCGTCAAGGTGCACGTGCACACCGATCGGCCGCAAGCCTTGCTGGAGCTGCTCTTTTCCTTCGGCAACGTGGTGCAAATGGAATTGTTGGATATGCGTCGGCAAATGGAACACGGCGGATTCTCGTCCGTTTCCCCGTCCCCGGAGTTGACCGTGGCGGTACCGATCGCCTACCACCCGTTGTTTGAAGGGCTGACCACCGTCTCCCCTGAGCAGGCGGATGACCAGGCCGGCGTGCTGTGGGTGGCGCCAGCCCGCCCGCTTGAGAACGCCTTCGCGGCCGAGACGGTAGGGTTGGCTGGGCAACTGGCCCTGGAATACGATGCGGCCGACTCGTGGGAGGTTAACCGCAACCGGTTCAAAACGATGCTGGCATCGGTCCGGCACGTAGTGGTGGCGCGGGCCGGTCAGAACTACCTGATGGCGGGTGAGAACTATCCCAGTCGTGACGCGCTCTGGCCAGCAATTCGTGATCGCTTGCGCCTGACGGGCGTGGTGACGGTGTACCTTAATCAGCGGGCTCGGCATGAGGAGGCAGTGTTCTGGCAGACCAAACTCGGGGCCGAACTGGTCCAAATTCCGGCCGAGGGCGTATGGATGGAGATCGTGGAGCAGCTGTAGCCCTGGGCGACCCGATAACCAAGGTGGCCGGAATTGGACCACGGCGGGCGGAAGATTTCCGGCGGCTAGGCATTGAACGGGCTGGTGACCTGTTGACGCTTTGGCCACGCCGCCATCTGGACCGCGCGGCGATTACGCCGATTTGGCAAGTGCGGCCGGGAGAAACCTTCACCATCTTAGGGCACATTAGCCAAAGTGCGCTTAAGACGCCTCCGGGGCGCCAGCCGTTTTTGCGGGTGGTGGTCCAGGATCCGACCGGGAGTCTGGTGGTCTCTTTTTTTCATGCCGGCTGGCTGAAAAATCAATTGACCCCAGGGCAAAAAGTGCTGATGACGGGACGCGTCGACCGGTTCGGGCGAAACGTGGCGATGGCCCATCCGGACTTTGAGTTGCTCCAGCCCGATGAGGAGCCGCGCCTCGGACTGGTGCCGGTGTATCCGTTGGCGGGCGGCCTGCGGGCACGGTTCATGCAGCAGACGATGCAGCGCTTGCTGCCTGGGCTGGCAGTCCAAGCGGCCGATCCGCTGCCGCCCGACCTCATCCGTCAAGAGGATTTTCCGACCCGGAGCTGGGCTGTGCAACACCTGCACTTTCCCCACAGTCAGCAGGATCGGGAACAGGCGCGAAGGCGGCTGGTGTTTGACGAATTTCTGCGAATGTCTTTGGCCGTGCTGATGTTGCATGGGCGGGCGGACACCCGCGCAGGGCAGATTCAGGATCCGGATAGTGCGCTGGTCCGAAAGTTTATGCAATCTCTGCCATTTGCACTGACCCCGGGACAGACGGCGGTTTGGAAGGAAATCAGCGAGGATTTGTCGAGCCCCCGTCCTATGGCCCGGTTGCTGCAGGGCGATGTCGGATCCGGCAAGACGATTATTGCGGCCCTGACCATGTTGGCAGGGTTGAGCAATAATCGGCAGGCCGCATTTATGGCGCCCACCGAACTCTTGGCCGAACAGCAGCATGTCGTTTTGAGCCGGCTGTTTGCATCGGTCGACATCGAGGTCGGTTTGTTGACCGGACGGGGCAAATCGGCCGACCTGGTGCGTGACGACACCGCATCCGGGAAATTGCGAGCGGTGGTGGGAACCCAGGCGTTGGTGTCGCAAGGAGTCCGGTTTGATCGGCTGGGCGTGGTGATCGTGGACGAACAGCATCGCTTCGGGGTGCGGCAGCGGGCTGAACTGAGCGAAAAGGGGATATTTCCGGACATGTTGGTCATGACCGCCACTCCCATCCCGCGTACGTTGGCGCTGACGGTGTATGGTGATTTGGAGGTCTCGCGGATCGAAGGATTGCCGCCCGGGCGGCAGCCGATCCAGACCGTGCATATCTCCTCCGCAGACCGTCGGGTGGCCTATCAAGCTGTACGGGATAGGGTGCGGATGGGTCAGCAGGCCTACGTGGTCTGCCCTCTGGTTGACGAGAACGAAGCGTTGAACGCGAAAGCGGCGGTCGATCTGGCCGAGGGCATGCGAAAAATTCCCGGATGGCGGATTGGGTTGGTGCACGGGCAAATGCCCCTCGCGGAAAAAACCCGGGTCATGGGGGCGTTTCGCCAGCGAGAGTTTGATGTGCTGGTCGCCACCACCATCATCGAAGTCGGGGTCGATGTGCCCAACGCTTCGATGATGGTTATTGAACAGGCGGAGCGGTTTGGTTTGGCCCAATTGCATCAATTGCGCGGGCGGGTCGGCCGGGGCGCGCACGCGTCGACCTGTTATTTGATTTCCGACCCGAAGACCGAGGACGCCGAGGCAAGGATTCAGGCAATGGTCGAAACCCAAGATGGCCTGGCGCTGGCCGAACGGGATCTCGAGATTCGCGGCCCCGGTGAAGTGTTGGGTATGCGCCAGCATGGGGTGGCCGGGTTCGAACTGGCCAATCCCTTACGGGATTTGACGATGCTGGAACGGGCCCGGGTGGTGGCGCGGAAGATGTTGACCGGCGATCCCCGTCTTAACCGTCCCGAACACGCCAACTTGCGGCAGTGGGTGCGAGAAGCCATTGACGAGGCTTTGCCCGGTCAGGTGTTGCATTAACGGAACGGTTGCATGAAGGGCGGAAAACCGCGCCGGCCGCAACGGAGCGGACCAGCGCGGAGCCCTCCGCCGTACCCTCAGAGCAAGATGGCGGCCACAACCCCGGTTGCGAGTCCCACCACCGCCACCCATCCCGCCAGCCGCATCAGGTCGGCCTTGGGCACCGCCTGGGCGACCATCGCCATTGACGGCAAGCTGATAGCCGGCAGGGTGATCATCAGTGTGCCGGCTGCGCCTAACCCGAGTCCATACGACATCAGGGTGGCAACGATGGGAATTTCGCCGGCGGTCGGGATGACAAACAAGGTGCCGGCCACGGCCAGCGCCAGCATGAGCCACAGGCTGTGGCCGATCGCCGGATTCATGGCGGGAAACAACCAGGAGCGAACCGCGCCGAGAATTCCGACAATTACGATGTACTCGGGCAGCAAGGAGACCGACAGCTTGGCCAGCGAGGCCAAGAAGCGGGCAACCAGCGAGCCCTGGTGAGATTGGCTGTCCGGCAACGGTCGCATAAGCCCGGATGGCACGGCCGTGCCCCATCGGTTGCCAATGTACACGGCGCCCGCGACCAGCGCGGCGCCCATCACGATGCGGAGCAACGCCCAGTTCCAGCCTAGCACGAATCCCATAAACACGATGGTGGCAGGGTTCAATAGCGGATTGCCCAGCCAATATGCAAAGACGGCGCCGGTAGACGCCTCTTTTTTTTTCAGGCTGACCGCGATGGGCGCGGAGCAACAGGTGCACATCATCGACGGGACGGCGGCGACAGCGGCCAGGCCTGCGCTTTTCAATCCCGCTCGGCCCAGGACGTTGACCAGCCATGTTTCCGGAAGCAGGGTTTGGACCCCCGCTCCCATGACCAAGCCGACGACGAGAGCGATCCAGATGTCCTTGAAATAGGCGACGGCGTAGGACCAGGCCGCCTGCAAACTGGCTGGCGGGGCGCCGCGGTGGGCTCCCGAAATAATCGACGTCCCCAAACTGTGGTGTGCGGCCACGCTGAACAGCTTGATGAAATAGGGGTCCCATTTGGCATAGAACACGCCTAAGACCGACAGTAGCGCAAACACCACGACAGCGCCGGTTGAAGCCGTCTTGGCACGCTCTGGGTGCGGCGGTGATTGCATGCGAAGCCCCCTCTCCAGGTTGTGGTAATGACGGCAACACCATACGGTTACGGTATTGGGTTGTCGAGATGTCATTCCAAAATCGCATGAAGCGGGTCGCTCAGGGCAGGGCAGATGCACCGATGCGAGCGGAAACAGTGGCTATACTCCTCGCGTCTCACAATTGATGATTTAGGCAGCCGACTTGAGTTGTCAGCCGGTCGGGCGGTTCGTCCGGTTTGTGCGCGGCCACCAGCCTTGGGGGCGGTCAATGTTTCCCGCAGGGTGTTGGCCTGGCGGCCTAAGGCCGCCGTGTGGGGATGGGGGCTAAACTGTCGGAATCGGTAGGAGGAGGCGTCTCGCCCAATGCTGTCAGGTTAAGGACGTGAGTTCACAAATTTCTGTGTTGAACGCTTGACGTCCGCCGCGCGATTTACGGAGTGATTGGTCAGCTCCCCAGATACCCCCGAATGAGCTGGACAACGACTGCCCTCCTTGCTACAGTTGCGGGCTCTTTCTCAAAAGCGATGGTCAAGAAACTAGCGGGTTGGCCGGCATTGCGGACAAAGTAGAATACCGATAGGGGAGGACGCGCCCGGATAGCCTTGATCCGGATTTCCCACCAGTTCCCGACGAAAGGCCAGCCGGGACAATTATCATCGTCTTTGAGAAAGAGCCTTCTTCACGCCCGGGAAGCGGGCGGCCAACGGGTCATGGAGCCGGAGACGATGGTCCCATCCGCCCCCACCCGATCCCGGAAGGCATGGAGGCGGTCGGCGACCGCCCCACGGGTGGGACGGATCAGCTCATCCCGCCCGCGGGCGAGGCCGGCCCGGAAGCAGGCCACACCGGCTGGGGTGAACCGGTCGTAACAGGCCGCGGGCACGAGGGTCTCCCCCGAGACGGTTTGATCCGCCCGCCGGAGTGAGGCGAGACGCCGTGGGACCCCGGTAACCGGACACGTTGAAGCAGGAAAACCTAGAATAGAGATATGTCTATTTTTTGGTAGCAGCAGTTCACTAGACCACGACGCCACCGTAGCCCTCTTGAATTGCGTGGCAGAGAGTGCAGAGTTAAAATACTGACGATCGAGAGAGGAAGTGTTATCGCCAAGTAGTCTAGTGAAATCGAAAAAGAGGCCTTGTGATGAATATCGTTGGCAGGTGGCTTTATGCGCGACGCCGTGCTCTGGGATGGTCACTGGACGACCTAACACGGATTACAGGCTATCGCGTTCAGACAAAAACCGTGGAAGCTTGGGAAACCGGACAGCGATTCGCTAGCCGAGCGATTGTGACCAATCTGTTCATTTTAGCGGGTGCGCTGAATCTGACCATCGACGACCAAGATCAATTGATGGGGGCCGTATTGGCCGAACAGTTTTTAGCAAGCCTCTTGGGGGCGCGTCGGCCGCTGAGTCGAGAGGCCATTGTCAGTTTATATCGCCCGGTGATGCCCGCCGCGATGCGCCGATGGTTGGCCCGCACCTTTACCGATGTGCGTTTTGAGACGCCTCCCTCGTTAGGATCTGAAGGGGCACTACAGGTGACTCTTTCAGAGTTGGCTCGCATCCGAAGCGGCGGGCTAGAGGCAGCCCGTATCTTGGTCGAAGTGTGTCAACACAACCCCACTGAAGATGATTGGATGGCGGCTACTGCATGCTGGCAGTGGTTAGCACGAAGCGTGGTTCGCATTGCCCCTTTAGGATTGCCCGTCACCATTAATGGCCCATACAAAATGGATTATGATGTCCAACGGTCCGAATGCCGCGATCTCCTGTGCCGCGCATACCGCTTAGCCACCAAGGCGGGTCAACCAGTGACCCGCCGAGCGGTGGCTTTGGCCTTGAATCATGCGCACCTGCCTGGACCCGCGGCGACCCCGAATCTTTTGTGGGCCTACTATACCACTTCTTCCGCTGATCCTTTCGGAATGGACGCTCAGAAAAATCTCGCATTTCTTGATCGATTAAGTGCCGATTCGGGCACTGGTGTACGGACTTTGGCCCTGTTGCTCGATCTGCTCGATGACCACGCGGCTGTCAATGACGAGATAGGGATGGCCTTAACTCTGCGTACGGTGTGGCAGTTGATCGCCAGCCGCGGAATCGGCGTGTTGCGCAATCACACACGTGTGGAACGGTTACAATCATACCTTACCGGGCCATTGGCGAGGACACTCTATGCAAAGGATCTCACTCCAGCCTGTCTTGCGGCGACACGAGGACCGTGAAGCGTTCACGTGTACTACTGCAGTAGGACATTGGTGAGCCCCCGCATATTTCTTTCCTATGATTGAGGAAGGCAGTGGCCTACGCTCTTTTCCAGGGGGAATTCTTGCGAGTCTTGCGTTTCACGGGTCCAATAGCCGAGAGCGAAATGGGAGAACGTTTCGACGTATGGATTGCGGACATCACCGTGTTTTAGGAGGGATCTTACATGATTCTCTGGGTCTTTTTAGGATTTACAGTCGCACCCTGGCTCCTTATATTGATCTTAGGCATCGTGTTCGATACCATCGCGACATATCCAAGCGGTTCCAGTCCAACACTACTCGATCGCGAGAACGCCGTTGGCTACTGGCGGGATCATACGGGCGGCTAGCCGATGCGGTCAGTTGCAGAGGGCCGATGAAGAACCGATGAACTCTCCCGCCGGTTAGGCGGTGGGAGAGTTCATAATGCAAAAGGACTATACTCCTCGCGTATCACACTTGATGATTTAGGCAGCCGACTTGAAGACTGGGAATTTGCGTGTCAGCAGGGTGTTGAGCTGGGCTTGATGGCGGCCGCTGGTATCGGCCAAACAGGAGCTGATCGCCTGGTTAAACGGGCCAAACTTCGGATAATACCGCCCCCGGCCGGCACCACCCGTACTCGCTGTATAGCTCGTCCGCCTTTACTAACTTCCCGAGCCGGGCGAAGAGGTTGCGGTGGGGGGAATACGTCGGCAACCAGACCAGTTCATCTCCAGCCGTGCCGCCTAGGCATTGCGCTGATAACGGGCGTTATCGAGCACGAGGGGGATCGGCCGGTCAGTGAACCGGGCCGCCAGTTGTTTCAGGAGCGTGACCACGCTCTCCCGGTTGATGTCGGTGTCATGGGTCACGGTGATGACCTGGTGCGTGATCGGGGGTGCGTCGTTCTTCCACTGGCTTTGCACGCTCGCGGTGGGCGTGCCATACGAGGCCGCATAAGAACCGATAAGACTTCCTAAGGGAACGTGGTTAGGGAAAATGGCTGAGAAATTTAGCGGTTCGGGTTGGCTGGTTCCCACAAAGTTGACCACCGCACCGACCGGGTGGTTTGAACGCACCGCGGATACCCCTAGTATATGGTCAGCTTGCCACCGCCACCGGGACCCGGAACCGATGGTATGGGGGGCAACGAGGGGGACGCGATGGTCGCTTTAAGAAAATGGCTGAGGGCCGCCTCGACTTGACCGGCCGACGTCAACCCGGTCGTTGGGGTTGACGATAAGGTCGGCGAAGGGGTGGCCGAGGCACTGGGTGACGGAGCCGGTGCCGTAGTTCCGCCGCTCGAATGGATAGTTCCGGAAATGGTGGTGGTGCGGCCATTATTTGGAGGCGTCGCCGCCAGGTGACGGCTGACCCCACACCCCGCGAGCCCGAGCATGCCCAGAGCTGCACCCGAAACGATTAAAATGTGTTGTCTCGTCACGATGCCTCCTAGGAGCTTGTCCAAAAATTCAGGGGAGTGGTGCGCCGTAAAAGTCGGCCGTTCTTGTCGGGGATGCCATCTCTCGTATCCGCACGAATTTTTTTGCAGAAGGCCCCGGTCTCAAAGGAGTT